>CALKYM010000063.1 GCA_938003525.1 uncultured Planctomycetales bacterium
GCCCACTACAACATTGGCTACATGCTGCAGGAAATGGGACACGGCCAACAGGCTCTCGCTCATTTTGAGCAGGCCGTCGCCGCCGATCCGCAGCTGGTTGAAGCCCGCCGGTGGCGCGACACGCTCGCCCAGCGTAGCGGCGCCGCCGTGGCCGCCGACCAGCGCGCGAGCATCGTCCCGCCGCAGTCGCCACCCGCCTGGCAAACGGCCCCCGCGTCGGGTTCACCAGTCGGCGACGGCGCGCCGGGCGGTCAGTGGCGAGGCCCGCTCGTGACGCCACAGGCCGCCCCTCCCGGCGCACCACACATTGCGCCCCCCGCTGTGACGGCCCCGCCGACAGTCTATTGAGTCGGCTGCTGCCTCGCCCGTGCGTCGCGCATGTCTGTCGCGAGACGGGGCGTCGCCTGATTGCAGCGCCGCCGGTCCCCGGGTCGCAGCGCATCGGAATCTGAGTCGGGGCCGGTTGCCTGTCGGCGCACCTTGAGTTTACGATAGCGCGTCGTACGCGCCGCGTGGATTTCAACGCGGCGCTTCTTATTGGGCGCGACTACGTGGTCAATTTCCATGTCGGGCAACGAGGCGAAGGCCGCAGCGACCGCTGAAGAACCGCCACGCATCGGCGCAGCGCCTCGCTGGGCCGCTACGGCGCTGCTCGTCATCGCCGTGGCAGTCGTCTTCGGACGCGTCGCCCAGCATTCATTCTTGTCTTGGCAAGATGACGTACTGATTGCCGACAATCCGTACCTCGATCCACCCACCGCTGAGGGCCTGAGCGCTCTCTGGAGCGCACCGTACGGTGGCATGTACGCGCCGCTTGCCCTGAGTATGTGGGCGGGGGCCGCGACGCTTGGCGAAGGCACAACGATTGACCCGCTGTGGTTTCACCTGACGAACGTCGTGCTCCATGCTGCATGTTCGCTGCTCGTGTTCGTCATTCTGGCACGGCTCGTCGCGCACGCTGGTGCCGCCTGTTGTGGGGCGCTGTTGTTCGCGGTGCACCCTCTACAAGTCGAATCCGTGGCGTGGATCGCTGCCGGGCGGGGAGTTCTTGCGGCGTTTTTCGGATTGACGGCACTCTGGCTGTACGTCCGGCTGGCCATGACCGAGCCAGACAACGAGACGGAGGACGGCGACGTCACGGCGAAGTCGGGCGAGCCCGACGAGAGCGCGGCAGACGGCGCCGACGAAAAGGGCCAACGCGACGACCGGGAGGCCGACCCTGAGAATGAAGCCGAAGAGGATGAGGAGGAATTCGATCTGCCGCCGGTGCCGTTGGGCCGCTACGTACAATACGTGGCCGCCACGGTCGCGCTGATTCTCGGCTTGCTGGCCAGTCCTATGGTGGCGGCGGTGCCTCTGTTGGCCCTGGCCATCGATTTCGGTTGGTTGCGGCGCAGCCCTCGTGAACGACCAGCCGTTTGGAGCGACTGGTCGTTATTGATTGTCTGGGTGATCATCGCTGCGGGGATTGGGTATGCCATCAACTCTCTGGCAGCGGGACAAGGGGATCCGCGCGGCCATATCATCTGGGGCCGACCGCTGATCGCCGCCGATGCAATGGCCTACTACCTCTACAAGCTCGTCGTGCCGATCGGAATGTCCGTCGACTATGGACGAACGCCGACTACTGTGCTGACGAACTGGTGGGGCTACGTCACTTGGTTTGTGCCGGCCTTCCTGGTCGCGGTGCTCGTCCAATTGCGCGAGCGGCGCCCCTGGTTAACGGCAGCGGCAGTCTTTGCGGCCGCGCTTCTGCCGACGCTGGGGCTCTTGCCGTTCGCCGCGCAGCACATTTCGACCGTCGCGGATCGCTACGCCTACATGGCCATGTTTGCTCCGGCCTTGGCGCTCGCATACGTCGCCGCCAAGTGGTGGTCGCGTCAGCTGGTTGCCGTTCTTGTTGCGTGCCTGGCGGTGTTCGCAGGATTGAGCTACGTCCAGGCGGGCCGCTGGCAGGACAACGATGTTTTGTGGTCGCATGTGCTGAGCGTCAACGAATCTAGTATCCTCGCGCACACCCAGCAGGCACGCGGCTTGCTGGCCTCTGGAGATCTTAAGGCGGCGCGCGCAGAGTGCGAGGCTGCGCTGCGAGTAGCTCCAAAAGATGTGACCGCCCTTGTGACGCTCGGAGAGCTCCTGCTGGCGCAAGACAATGTGACCGGAGCAATTGCCAGGCTGCGTGAAGCAGTGCGAGAGGACAACACCGACACACGGGCGCTGATCGCGTTGGCCCGAGCCGACCGTGCCGCTGAGAGCTACGACGAGGCGACTACGCTGCTCGAGCGGGCATTGAGCCGCGACCGGCACCTCGACGAAGCGTACCTGGAACTTGGGTTCGTGAAGCTGGAACAGGAGAACTTCAGCGAAGCCATCGAGAACTTTGAACAGGCGCGACGCATTCGTCCTCGCGGAGCGCGGGCCTACTACGGGCTCGCTCGCACGCTCCTCGATCAGCTTGCCGCGCAACGCGAAGCTCTCGATCGCGCGCAGCTCGACCTTGCGATCACTCACCTGGAAACAGCTCGCGAGTTCGTTCCCGAGGATGACGATGTCCGCCAGGCACTGGTCGACGCCCGTCGCCTGTTGGCAGGCTGGTTGGCGGCCGAGCAACGATTGGTCGCAGCGGAAGAACAGCTGCGTCAAGTGCAAGAGTTGGTTCCCGAACTGCTCGACGTGCGGGTGGAACTGGCCGCGGTCCTGCAATTGCAAGGACAATACAAAGAGGCGGAAGAAGTTCTCCGGGAAATCATCGCTGATCAGCCCGACGCGGCGATGGCACATTTCCAACTCGGCGTGCTCTTGGCCGAAGCGCAGCGCGCCGAAGAAGCCGTGACCGCGTTCGAGCAATCATTGGAACTCGAGCCCGAGCGTCTACAAGTTCACTATCAGATCGGCCTTACGTGGCAAATCGCGGGTGAAAGAGCGATGGCCGTCGCTGCTTATCGACGCTCCCTCGCTGACGATCCCACGTGGGAAGGTTGGCAGAGTGCGGCCAACAATCTGGCCTGGATCTTGGCGACCGATCAAGACGAAGCGTTGCGCGATGGACAAGAAGCGGTCGACTGGGCCGAGCGCGTGACGGAATCTTTCTCGGAAGACAAGCGGCCGCAAGAGTATCTCGAATACCTCGACACGTTGGCGGCGGCGTACGCAGAAGCCGAACGATTCAACGATGCCGTGGCGACCGCGCGCATCGCGATGGAGCTTGCCGAGGCAATTCAGCGCGAAGACCTTGCGGAGCGATTTCGGTCGCGCTTGGAACTGTTCTTGACGAGCCGCCCTGTGCGCGAACCTGCACCAACAGAGTCGGGTGACGGTCCTGGCGATGGCGCCGCGACCACAGCGTCGTGATTTCGCGCCCCATCCGGGCATCATGCTGCGTTGAAGTGTGCGGCGATTTTGCATGGATCAACATGCCTGGCGCACAGCGTTGATCTTGGTTACGTTCGCCCTTGCGCTGCGCGGCACAGTGCTCTTGCTCGCTTTGCTGGCAGGTCGCGGGTGGGAGGCTTTTCGTGAGCCAGACAGCGCTTCGTATCTCGAAACAGCCCGTGCGCTTGCAGAGCGCGGCGAGTTCAGTCGCCATGGCGAGCCGGAGATTCTGCGCACGCCGGGGTACCCGGTGTTCCTCGCACCGGCAAGTCGGCTTGAAGAGCCCCTGTGGTTGATCGTGCCACTTCAATTGGCCTTGTCGGCAGGAACGGTGGGGCTCTTATTTGCCGTGGCGCACCCTTTACTTGGCCGGCGCGGTGCCCTCTGGTGCGCGGTGCTTTATGCCTGTGAGCCCTTGGCAGTCGCCTACACAGGAAAGGCGCTCAGCGAAACGCTGTTCGCGGCGTTGCTAGGGCTTTGGTTGCTGAGCATTGTTCGCTATCCGAAGTCACCGAGCAGCTAGTTGGGCCTCGTAATGCTGGGGCGCGTTGCGCCTGTTGCTGCCGGTGCTGATCTTGGCTGCGGCCGCCTATGTACGTCCAGTTCTCTACTACTTTCCGGCGTTGTTCGCTCTCGCGTGGGCGATAGCAGGGCATGGTGTATTGAAACAGAGAGCGATCGCAACGGCCGTCACACTTGCCGCCTGTGCCGCAGTGCTGGGCAGTTGGCAGGTGCGAAATCGACTGCAGGCGGACTTCGGTGGTTTTTCGAGCGTCGCCGACGTGAATCTCTACTTCTGGCATGGAGCGGCAGTTCAAGCGGCATCCGATGAACGGTCGCTCAGGAGTGTCCAGCAAGACATGGGTCTCGGGGCACGTGACACGTTCGATAAGCTCCATCCGGAGCTTCGCGAAGCGTCACCAGGAGAGCGGGCACGCTTCATGCGTGACGACGGGCTTCGCACGATCCGTGCTGAACCCAGAGTGTTTTTGCTGAACTACGCAGACGGGCTGTGGGGCACGTTGACCGATCCAGGCACGTCGGCCTATGTGGGACTGTTCGATACAGAACAGCAGGAGCAGTCGAGTCGTTCTGTGCGGCGCGTGGTGCACAGTCTGCTGATGATTATGCTCGTCGCGCTTTATCTGTTGGCAGCCTCGGGCGTGTGGCGACTCCGACGAGACCTGGTGCGCTGGCCTTGGGTGGCCGTCGTGGCGCTGGCGGTTTACCTCGTCGCGCTGTCCGGCGGTCCGGTTGGGTATCACAGGCTGCGGCACCCGGTCATGCCGATCGTATGTCTGCTCGCGGCGGTCGGCGCGACGCGGAGGATTGCGATAGTCCCACCGGAGTAAATCGTCGCGACGCCGCCGATCGGATTGCATCGCTCATTCTATTACTGCGGTGTTCGCGTCGTTGGGACAAGCGGAAACAACGGGCCCCCGTGATAGGCCTGCCCGTCTTGGTAGAGCGAGACGCGCTGCATGAACGCCTGGAAATACGCGGTCCAGCGACCGTCGCGACGCACAAGGGCCTGCATCTCCGCAGCCAGCTTGTACGCAATGTCGTTGGCCTGATGAAACTGGCCCAATTCGACCAGCGCCGCCGCGCGAGCCTCTTGGCGCACCGGATCGATCATCGTAGCTGCCGGTAAATCGTCGAGCATTTCCAGAGCGGCCGTCGCATCTCGCACGGAGTCGTCGGGGCAGGTTGCCAAGAGCCATGCCAAATCGACACGCGCACTGGTCCATCCCGGATTCGACTCCACGCACGCCGCGTAATGATTCGCAGCCGTAGCGTACTCGCCCTCAATATTCAGCGCACGGGCGAGGTAGTAGTGGGCCAGATAGTTCTTGTCGTTCGCGTCCAGCGCCGCGCGCAGGTGCACGAGAGCATCGTCAGTCCTTCCGACAGCGACAAGCAGACTGCCCAGGTTGCTGTGCGCGCCCGGATGTTCGGGATCGGCAGCTAGCGCCTGTTCATAGTGGCGGATGGCCGCGTCGGGATCGTTGCGTGCCAGTAGATTGCCGAGCGAGACGTGCCCCTCGACGCTGTTGGGGTTCACGTCAATAGCATGCTGGAAGAGCGTCGATTGACTGGCCCAATAGCGAGACTGCAATGAGCTCATGACCCCGCACACGATGAGCACCAAAGCCGCTACGGCCAGCGCGCGTGTGTTTTCTCGTCCCACAAGCAACCACGCGACGGCCATCGCCGGCCCCAGCATCGCCAGGTACATGTAGCGGTCCGCGACCGTCGAGACGTTCTGAAATCCAAACGGAACGAAGCCCAGCATCGGCAGCAATCCCGCTACGAACACTCCGTAGGCGGTCAGCCAGCGGCGGCGGTTGGGCAACATGGCGAGTACCGCCGCGACGAGCGCGGGCAGGATCCACATGATCAGCGCTGACCAGCGAGCCATGACTACCGTTGGCCGCAGTCCATAGTCGACGCACAGCGGCCACGGGACGAGCAGCTTGCGAATGTAAAACGCCACTGCATCGCCGGCGACCAGTGGGCGTTGCCAGAGCGGCACGATCGAACGGATCGCCGACGTCGGCTGCTCCGACTGCGTGACGAGCGCAATGGCAACGCCGGCCGCAACCCAGGGCATCAGAGGAACGATCGTCGCCAATGGCGAGCGGCGCAGCAGTCCGAAGTCGAGCACGAACACGATGGCGATGACCGCCACGCCACTAGGTTTGGAGAGCATGGCCAGCAGCGCGACACCGGTAGCCGCAATGTACCAGAGCGCGCGCATCGGGGCGGGTTGAGGCTGAGCGCCGACGCCATTGGGTTCGGCATGTGCCGATCTCGCAAATCGCCAGTAACACCAGATGGTCAAGGCGACGAAGAGCCCGGCCAAAAGGCCCTTGAGCTCAATGATCCAGTTCACGGCTTCGGCCTGCACTGGGTGTAGGCCAAACAGCATCGTACCGACGAAAGCCGGTAGCGTGCGCCCGGCCAAGTCGCACAGCACCATGAATATGACGAGCGTGCAGGCGATGTGGACCGCCAGGTTGCCGTAGTGAAAGACCCCGGCCTGGAGTTGAGCTTCGTCGCCGTCAATCGGCTTCAAAGCGAGATGCGCTTCGATAGCGAGCACAGAAAACGTGACGGGCGTGTACATGTTGGCGTACGGGGTACGCCAATCCCAAAAATGCGCCACGTTCGACCAGGTGAGTGGCACCAGATACTCGTTTTGCACGACCAATGCGAGATCGTCGTAGACGAACTGGTGGCGGCCGACGCCCCGCCAGACGACGACGAGAAAGATGACGAGCAAGGCCGCCGCATAGAGACGCGGATAGTCGGCCGACGCCGCCGTCTCGGAGTCATCACCTGCGGCGGAGGCCGGTGTCGCTTCTCGGGCCATGGGGAGAACGCGAATCAGTACTTATCGGTGCATCGCACGACAGGATCGGACTGTAGTCGCGCCGCCTGACAAGTGCAATGCGCGGCTTGCATTCGATTGGCCGTGTGATATCGTTTTAGCTTCTCTGTGGTGGCCTCCGCTCGAACGAGTCGTTTGGGTCGCCCAGTGTGAGAACATGGTGATTCGGTCGTTCGTGTGCGGAGCGCAGCTATGTCACTACTCGTTGGAGAAGCGCTGGTCGGTGAAGGCAACGAAATCGCTCACATCGATTTGTTGATCGGCAAGAAGGATGGCCCAGTGGGCGTTGCGTTCGCTAACGCGCTCGCGCGGCAGAGCGAAGGTCACACGAATCTTTTGGCCGTGCTCGCGCCGAACCTGGCTGTCAAGCCCTCGACGGTGCTCGTTACCAAGGTCACGATCAAAGGCATGAAGCAGGCCGTGCAGATGTTCGGTCCGGCACAGGCTGCCGTGGCGAAAGCTGTCGCGGATAGTGTCGCCGACGGAGTCATCAGGCAGGCAGATGCCGAAGATCTGTGCATCGTCTGTGGTGTCTTCATTCATCCGGCGGCGGACGATGACCGCAAAATTTACGAGTACAACTACGAAGCGACCAAGCAGTCGATCGCTGCTGCCATGCAAGGCAAACCGACGGCTGCCGATATGATCGCAGGTAAAGACAAGGCCGAGCATCCGTTCCGCGGCTTTTAGTCGCCGCTGAACATCCAAAGCTCGCTGCCATTCGCGCTGGCTACCGGGTGCAGTTGTGCACGCTTCGCGCGAGATCGAGCGCATGAGTGATACGAAGGGCGCCTCGCCGCGGATTCTGTTGCAGCTCGACGGCGATCCACAGCCCAGCGTGTTCGACGCGGTGGTCGCCGTCGACGCCGGCGTTGAACACTTGTTCCGACACGGCAGTGTCACTCCAGAGGCGGTTCGCGATCTGGTATACGGCGCAATCTTTACGCGAGGTGGCGACGCGCTGAGCAGCACCGCCATCTTCGTGGGCGGTTCGGACGTCCGCCACGGAGAGTCGTTGCTGCAAGCCGCTGTGGACAGCTTTCTCGGGCCGCTGCGCGTTTCGGTCATGTTTGACGCGAACGGTGCCAACACAACCGCCGCAGCCGCGGTGCTCGCCGCCGCGCGGCATCTGGAACTGGCCAAGTGCAAAGCCGCCGTGCTTGGAGGTACGGGGCCAGTGGGTCAGCGCGCGGCGCTGTTGTTGGCCTCCGCCGGCGCCGACGTGGTTGTCGGCTCACGGAGCGTCGATCGGGCCCTGGCGGTATGCGAGAACATCAGAACCAGCCACCCGGGGGCGAAGCTCACTCCCCACGCCACCTCTTCCATCGTCGAGCGTCAAGAGACGTTGCGCGACGCGCAACTTGTCATCGCAGCAGGAGCAGCCGGTGCGCGGCTATTGAGCGCAGACGAACTGCGTGCCGCCGAAACGCTCGAGGTAGCCATCGACCTCAATGCTGTGCCACCGGTGGGGCTGGAGGGCATCGAGAGCACCGCGCGCGGTGACCAGGTCGGCAGTCTGATCGGTTATGGCGCCATTGGTGTCGGCAGCACGAAAATGAAAATCCACAAGGCTGCTATCCGCCAGCTCTACCAAGCCCACGATCAGGTGCTCGACGCCCAGGAGATCTTTGCCATCGGCCAACGACTCGAAGCGAATTAAATGCCGGGCCGCGTAAAGCCGGTTTCGTGACGTCGGCCAGGGCGTAGCATCACGCGGGAGTATGCTTGCACCATGCAGCGTGCACCGATTCAGCTCCCACCCGGGCAGCAGCTTGTGGCGGCCGACAAGTGGCCCGTCATCGGTGAACGTGCGCCGTCCGACTTGCCGGAGCGCTGGTCGGTGTCCGCGGCGGGGCTCGTCGAGCGGCCAACAACCTGGGACCTGGATACGCTCACGTCTCTCCCGCAGATCGAACGGGTCATCGACATTCATTGCGTGACACGCTGGTCGAAGCTGGGCGTCGTGTTTGGCGGAGTTCCGCTCGACGAACTGCTCGCTCGATCGGAGCCGCTGGAGTTCGCGCGCTACGTCTCGTTCGTCTCGCATAGCGATCGTGGACATAGCTCGTCGTTGCCCGTCGAAGAGGCCGTTCGACTCAACGCACTGGTCGCGCTGAGAGCCGATGGAAAGCCGCTGTCTTCGGAACATGGCGGGCCAGTGAGAGTCGTGGTGCCGGGCCGCTACTTCTACAAGAGCGTGAAGTGGCTGGCGCGCATCGAGCTACTGGCCGACGATCGGCTTGGATACTGGGAGAGCACGGCCGGCTACCACAACGAAGCAGATCCTCTTCGCGAGCAACGATATGTCGCGTCACGATTGACGAAAAAGGAGGTCCAAAGGCTGCTCTCCTTGCTCAATTGGAGCGGGCGCGATTTGCTCGGAATCGCCCTCGCCGGCCATACGCTACTCGGTTTGGACGCCACCGAAGCGCGGCTGAGAAACGCCGACTTTCGCAAAACGGCGCTGCGGGCGGCCCGGTTTGACGGAGCGAATCTATCCAATGCCGATTTTGGCCATGCCGAATTGCGGGAGGCATCGTTTCGCGGAGCCGATCTCGAAGGAGCCAATCTCGCTGGTGCCGACCTGCGCGGCGCCGACTTTCGCGGGGCGTCACTCGTGGCGGCGACGTTCGTTGAGTCGACCGGCGCAGAGCAAGAGCAGGAAGGACCTACCCAGCACGCAATCGCCGCCCAGATAGACTCCACTACGCAGTTCGACGATGCCGCGCTCGAGCACCTCATGCCCGATCAGGCTGCATTCGTCGCCCGATCACGATAGCCATCATCGCGCGACTCCGGCGCGGCGCTGCATGAAAAACATTCAAGCTGTGAGCGGTCTTGCAGCACTCTCGGCGATGAGTATGCTTGCCGGCGGTCAGGCCGCGGTCGATCGTAGATTTCCGTCGCGCGACGGGCGACCTCAAGTCAGCCGATTCAGGAAGCGACGGGTGCGATGAAGACCGATCAGCCGAAGTCTTCCCTGGTTGCCGACGCGATGAACGTCGTGCGCGGCATGTTGATGGGAGGGGCGGATGTTATCCCGGGTGTTTCCGGCGGCACGGTGGCCCTCATCTTGGGCATTTACGAGCGTTTGGTGACGGCAGTCAGTCGCTTTGACCTGACCCTCGTGGGGCATGCACGATCCGGTCGGCTACGCGAGGCGGCCGACCACATCGATTTGCGGTTTCTCATCTCGTTGGGAGCCGGCATTGCGCTGGGGATTCTATCGCTGGGCGCCGCCATGAACGGGCTGTTGACGAATGTCTCCACACGACCGCCAACTCTGGCCGCGTTTTTTGGGATCATCCTTGCTTCCAGCGTGCTCGTTGCGCGCATGATTCCCAAGGACAGCGGTAGCCAGGCTCCGCTGCTGGTATTGCTGGCCGTCGGCGGAGCCATCAGCGCCTTTTGGTTGACCGGCCTCCCGCATGTGCATGCGACACTCACACCTGTGTACGTCTTTATCTGTGGTGCAATTGGGATCTGCGCGATGATCCTGCCGGGAATCAGTGGCGCCTATCTGCTGTTGGTTTTGGGTGCCTATCTGCCGCTAACGGGGATTCTTAAGGCGCTACCTCGCGGTGATGTCACCGGTGGAGACCTAGTGACAGTCGTCATCTTTGGATCGGGCTGCGCCGTCGGGCTGTTGACGTTCAGCAAAGTGTTGCGGTGGCTGCTCGCCCGCCATCAGGCCCAGACGATGGCGGTGCTCTGCGGGCTTATGATCGGCGCACTGCGCCGTGTATGGCCGTTTCAGCGAGACCTGACACCTGAGGTGGAAGACGTCGGTCACAAGGAGTTCGCCAACATCTGGCCGCAAGCACTCGACGGTTCAACCTTGCTGTGTGTCGCCATGGCCGTGGTCGGTCTTGTGGCTGTGTTCCTGCTCGATCGGTTGACACGAGGTTCGTCCCGCCAACCGCTTCATGTTCGCTCGCAGCCGGATGCCTGAGCGGCATTCGAAGTACGCTCGGCAGTCGTCGCGGCAAACGTGTCGTTTTTCTTCGGTGGAGACCGGCGGATGAGCGTCGTCGGCCTTGGTCGCGCGGGGCGATTGCCAAGTGCGATCGATGAAACGCGTCTCTGCGGCGCGCTGTTGCTCGTGTACCTGGTGATCTACCTCTACTTCTCTGCACGCGCGGCCGAATACTTTCCGCCTTATGCCTGGCCGCATGGCGACGAAGGGACGTATGCCTCCTACGCCACTGCGCCGTGGACCCTGATCGGCGACATCTTCACGGGCTACCCTCCCAAAGAACACGTCAATCCATACAACTTGCGAGGTTTTCTGACTCCGCTGGCGGCGGCAAAGGCGTTGTTCGGCTCGTCGCCGCTGGTGGGTCGATATGTGCTACTCGGCTACGGCGCGCTGCTACTGTTGGCGACCTACAAGCTGGCGAGTGTGGTGGCACGACCGACGCTCGCATTGGCTTGTGTCGTGCTTCTGTCGCTGTCCTGGCCGTTCATCTACTTCTCGCACGTGATGCGGCCTGAGATCTTGCTAGCCGCAGGTACGGCACTTGGCTTGGCGCTGGTCGTCGCCAACAACACCCGTCCATGGCCGCGACGAGGATTGGTTCTTGGGCTTCTCAGTGCGGGGTTGATCTGGGTGCATCTAAATGCCCTCTTCTGGCCGCCGATGTTTGCCGCACTACTGGTCGGCGCCACCCCGTCTGGGCACCGACGTGCAGCGCTGCGGGGATTCGTGCTGGGATGTGCTGCGTTCTTGGCGGTCTACGCCCTGCTGAATCTCTGGCCCGCCCGGGAAACATTGATCCGCTACGGCCCATGGCCGGTTACTTTTGTGTCGAGGAGCCGAATCCCACTGTTCTCGACCGACCTGTGGGAGCACAGCACTGCGGTACTCCGGCTCTACGCAGGTTTCGTGCTGCGCGCCTTGCGGTTTGAGGATCCGGACCCGGTGGTCAACGTCGCCCGGATGGCGACGTTCTGTCTGTTCGTCACGAGCGCGATCGCCTGCTTGGTCTGGCGACGGCATGGCAGCACGCGCGTGTTGGCTGGTGTAACGTCACTGTTGCTGGTTGCGACGCTGCTGCTTCCCAATGCCAAGAGCGAGTACACGTTCTATACGTTCCCGCTCGGGTTCGTCCTCGCCGCAGCAGCGCTCGATCGACTTCCCAGCGTGCGGCTGCAAGTGGCTGTTGCGGCGCTCGTTCTGGCTGTGTGCGGGACTTCGTTCGTCATGGTGGCACAGGAGGAGCTGCGTTACTGGCGGGCAGTCACGGCCCACAACCGTTCGACTGCCGAACGAATCGCAACGCTCTTGGAACAGCTCGGGCCACGCGAGGAACTGACGGTCATGGCTGTGCAAGAGTTTCACGTCGTTGCGCACGCAGCAGAGATCCGTACCTTTCACTCGGTGTTGGCCACGGCAAATCTGGCGGCGTCTCTGCAAACGATTGCGCCTGAGGTCGTGATACTCTCGCCACGCACGCGGCAATTGCTGCTGGACTTGTTACTGATGGCTCCCGATCCGCGCATCGAATCGGATGTCGCCGAGAACGCGGGACGCGACGCGCTGCGCGCGGCAGGTGTCTTGGCTGGGTCAAACACCAACGTTGAGGCTGATCGGCAACACTTCAATGAGTACGTCGATCAACAGCTCGCCGCTGCGGGGTACGTCAGGGCGAACGCCGAGCATTGGCTGTGGAATGCCGAGCCAATGGAAGTCTATGTCAAGCGCGCCGCCGAGAACTGATCGAGCTGCGCGCTTACCCTAGCTGGGATGCTTAAGGATCGGCGTCGGTTTCGGTTTCACCGACCTCAGGATCGGCGGCGAGATCCTGGCCGAACGTGTAGAAGAACCAGTCGAGGTCGCCGCTGCCGCCGGTCAGCGTGTCGGCAGCGCCGTCGTCGATGATGGTCACGCCAGGAACGAGCGTGTAGGGGTCGTTCAGACCGCCGCCGTTGAGAATGTTGGCAATCCGCGTGGCGTAGGGCTTGGGGCTGATCCACTCTTGCCAAATGCGGAGAAAGCCCTGCGACGGATTCGAAAACACGAATTGGTCGCCGATCAGTAGGTCTTCGCCGGCCTCGCCAAACAGTTGATCGGCGCCGAAGTAGCCGAAGATCGCATCGTTGCCATTGCCACCATGCAACGTATCGTCGCCGTCGACAAAGCGGTCGCCGCCGACCACCAAGTCGTTTCCTTCATCTCCGAAGATAACGTCGCCGGCGGTGCCACCGACGAGGACATCGTCTCCGTCGCCGCCGTGGAATTCGACGGAGACCCCCTCTAGAAACTCGGCGGCCAGCACGTCGGCGGCGCCATAGCCGAACACGATTACCTTGCCCGTGACGGCGCTCCCGACGTTGTCGAAGCGCTCGACCAGCGCCAGCCCTTCAATCTGCGTGAACACGATCAAGCTGGCTTGGTTGCCAAAGAAAAAGACGCCATCCAATAGCTCAGTGCCTCCGTAAATGAGATCCGTGTTGCCACCACCATCAGGTCGCAACACGAAGGGATTCACGGTGTACGGCGTCACGTCGAAGGCTCCGGTGCCGCCGTCCTTGTCGGTGGCGCGCACCTGGATGTTCGTGCTCACCACGTCGCTGAACGTGTGCTGGACCGTGCTGCCACTGGGGCCGACGACGTTCTCGTCAACGATGCTGTCGCCGTCCCAGTCGATCTCGAATGTGAAATTGTCTGCCTGATCGACGGGCGAAGGATCGATAGCTGTGAGCGTGAATGTGACGAACTCGCCGCGATAGATGTCCGTCGTCCCGGCTAGTGACGCCGTTGGTGCGACGTTGTTGACCGTCACATCGATCGTTTCCGAGTCGCTCATCGTAGGAGTACCGTCATCGGTGACGATGATCTCGATCGAAATCGGGGCGATAAAGCTGTCGTCTGGCGTCCAGGTAAACACCCCCGAGGAAGAGCCAATGCTCGCGCCGGTCGGCGCCCCGGGCCCGAGACTGAAGGTCAGCGTGTCTCCGGGATTCGGGTCGTTGGCTGTGGCGGTGAAGGTCAACAGCGAGCCTTCGTCGACCGTCTGGTTGCCGATGGGATCGAGAGTTGGAGCAAAGTTGGTATTCAGCAGGATGTCGTAGCCAATCACGTCGAGCGCTCTCAAGTCGGGGATGCCGACGGGCACGACCGTACCGGAGGCCAGCGTGGGGTCCATGATCCCGATGAGCACGCCGGTCAGGCCGTTATCCTTCCAATGACTGGCCTGGCGGCCGTCGCCCGTCTCGACGCCGGTCGAAAAGCCCCACTCATCGTCGAGATCGTCGAAGAATCGCGTGCCGCCCGTGCGGAGGTCTCGGGCGTTGTTCGTGAATTCGCTTGTGGTTTCCGGGTCGGTGGCGCTGCTGAAGCGAAACAGATCCAACGCGCGCGGACTCACGTTCCCCGTCTGACCGGCATCCAGCAAGGCATCGATCGTATCGACGATGGATGTGAACCCCAGGCCGTGGCCGATTTCGTGGGCGGCGACGGTCTCGAAGTCAATCGTGCCCGGCGTCACACCGTCACTGTTGTCGAAGTCGAATGCGAACTGGGTGTTGAAATCGATGAAGGCGTCCGTTGCTCCAAAAAGTCCATCCAGACCGGCCACACCCTGGGCCTTGAGGGCCGACTTGTTGGCGGTGAGGTTGCCGGTAACGCCGAAGCCGGCCGGCAGCGACGTATTGAACTGGGCGGCGGTGGGCAGCGAAGCCAGGATGCCGTCATCCGCGTCGGCGTCGGCCACCATCTGGTCGCGGATGTCGTTGTAGCCAGAAACCAGGATCACGCTGCTGGCCTGGCCGATGATCGTCTCGGAACCGAGATCGACCAGGTCAGCGTCCACGGTCACGACGATAGGGTCGGAAATAAAGGCTTCCCATTGATCCGCAGCGCGGTTGAAGGCATCGAGCGCGTCCTGGTTTCCAGCGAGTGTCGGTCCTGGATTGATAATGATGTCGAAGCTGCCGAGCTGGGACGTACCGCCGTCGTCGAGTTCGAATCCGGAGGCGGTCGAACTGGCCGCGGTGCTCGGAACGATCGAGCTTGACGCATCGGCTTGGTTCGTGACCAGGCCGTCCAGGCGAATCGTAGGATCGTCGGCGGTGCTTAGGTCGTCGATGCGGGCGAGCACCCCGGGCAGCTCAAGCGTCGTGTCGCGCTGGACTTCTCCGGCGTCCAACGTGATCACCGCGCGGTCCAACGAAGCGGTAAAGCTCTCTGCGCTGAGTGAGAGCAGACGCCTGGCTTCGAGCTGTTCGAGATGCCGAAAAATGGAGGCGGAGCGGGTACGAGTCAATGCGTGCCGGCGAAGCATGAACGCGATCCTTCCTCTGCGCCGCAGCAACTTCATTGCCCCGCGTGCAGTCGAATTCTGCATCAGGCAACGAACTTCCCTGAAGTTGCAAGCCAGTGTCGACCGCCCCTGGCGCAATTTTGATCATATACAGGAGCACGCGACAACCGAGATTTCGGCAAATCGTGTGAAACAGCTGGCGTGCGGAGCGACTGTCTGCGATGGCCGCGCTCGCTCGCCTGCGCGGATTTCACGCCTCAGCCCAAGTGGCAGCCGCCTTTGAGTCCACGTTTGGCGAAATACTGCTGGTGGTAGTCTTCGGCCGCATGGAATGTAGCCGCGGGCGCGATCTCGGTGACGACCGGGCGTGCGAAGCGTCCGCTCGATTCGAGTTTGCTCAGAGAGCCGCGGGCGGCAGCTTCCTGCTCGCGGCTGTGAAAGAAGATCGCAGAGCGATACTGGCTGCCGACGTCGGGGCCCTGTCGATTGAGCGTGGTCGGGTCATGGCTCGACCAAAACACATCGAGCAGTTTCTCGAAGGCTGCCTGCGCGGGATCGAACGTCACTTCGACGGCCTCCGCGTGGCCCGTCGTGCCGCTGCATACCAACTCATACGTCGGGTCGGCTGTGCGTCCGCCCGTGTAGCCGACCCGAGTCGACAGCACGCCGGGTAGTTCGGCGAAGGTGGCTTCAACTCCCCAGAAGCACCCTGCTGCGAATGTCGCGAGTTCGGTGGTCGCCATGGCAAGCGGCTCCAGACTTTGATCGATGCGGTTTGGTGAGCGGTAGTTGATCGATAACGAGCCAGGTTGCCGCGGCGAACCAACTCGACTGTCGTGTAGCAGAACGCCGGCCCAATTGGCGAGCATAGCAACGCGTTCTGGGAGAGGCCAGCCGCCTTCCTGACAAAGGCAGGCGGCTGGCTTCGGCGCTCGGCGATCTTGGTTTAAGATGAGGCTTCGATCGAGCCATCACTTTACGCCGCTGGAGATGCAGGCGCGTGCCGCATTCTTCGAACGACCAAGCCGAGGGTTCTTTGCCGCACCGCGCCGCGCCGTGGATCAGCGTTCTGATCGGGTTGGTGGTGGTTGCAGCCGCGGTGGCCTACTGGGTGAGCTCGCGTCCAGTGATTCCCGCACCTACCAATTCGCCTGCAGCGACTACGAGCAGTAGTGGTGGGCGGACACACGACGGATCCGCAAGCCGTAGGACATGGTCGGGAGCGACGTTCGTCGAACCCGATACGCCGCCGGAGACGACGCTCGTCGATCGATCGCCAGCAGAGGTTCCGGAGGATGACCCGCAGGGCGACGGATGGTCGACCGAGGTGTTTCACAATGCCGTCAAAGGGCAACTCAAGCACTTGGGAGAGTTGCTGGCACGTCCGCAGGATTTAGGCGACGCAAGTCACTTGAGCGAAATGATCGCTGAAGACGCGGTCATCGAAGTCTTGCGGCCAGCGCAACTGGACGAAGTATTCCGCGACGCGACGCTCGTCGTGCAGCGCTTCGCAAGCGAACAGCAACCAAGCAACGACGCCTCAACAGAGTTATCCCACGCAGCCGCCGCCGAACGGTTGGCTCACTTCGTGGCTGCGGAGGACAGCAGCCGATCGCGGGTAGAGTTCAAAGTGTTCCGCGTTGCGTTCGATCCGCGCCGCGAAACAATGGCCTACGTACAATGGATCGCGCGGAGCGAAACGCAGTCGGTGCAGCGCAACGCAACCTGGCGAAGCGAATGGTCTGATGAAACTCCCCCGCGCATCACGGCGATTGAGTTGGTCGACTACGAGGAAGTCACCTCGCACGATCAGAACGGCACATGGTTCGCCGACGTCACCCAGGCAGTCATCGGGCAGAACGAATCGTTTCAACAGCAACTGGCGCGCGGTGAGCCTTTCTGGAACGCGCGCATTCAGGGCTCCGTGCACAGCACATTCCTGGGTATTCACGGGGGGCTTGCCATTGCGGACGTCAATGGTGATGGGCTCGACGATGTTTACGTTTGCCAGCCGGGCGGGCTGCCGAATCGACTCTATGTACAGAATCCTGATGGCACCGTGACTGACCAGTCCGCAGCCGCCGGCGTCGACTGGCTCGAATACACTAGCTCGGCGCTGCTGGTCGACCTCGACAATGACGGCGACCGCGACCTCGCCATGCTGGGGCTGCACGGACTCGTGCTGATGTCCAACAGTGGCGCAGGGCGATTTGAGCCGCGAGCCTACATCACTGCGCCCATGAAGGCCACAGCGCTCGCGGCGGCGGATTACGACGTCGATTCCGATCTGGACCTTTATGTGGTCTGCTACGGGCCCGGTGAGGCGTCGCGCGACAACGACACCTTTCGTCGCCCGAGCGACTTCATGTCGCCCGTGCCGTACGACGATGCGAACAACGGCGCGGCAAACATGTTGCTGAGCAATGAGGGAGATTTCCAGTTCGCAGATGCGACTGAACAGTCGGGCCTGGCAGACAATAACAGCCGTTGGAGTTTCGCTGCAGCCTGGGAAGACTATGACAACGACAACGATCTCGACCTGTACGTGGCCAACGACTTCGGACGCAACAACCTGTATCGCAATGACGCCGGGCATTTTCATGACGTGGCCGCCGAAGCGGGCGTCGAAGACATTGCCTCCGGCATGTCGGTCTCGTGGGGAGACTACAACGGCGATGGGTGGATGGACCTGTACGTGGGCAACATGTTCTCCGCCGCCGGCGGCAGGATCACGTACCAGCGCCGGTTCAAAAAGGGGGCGAGTGACGGGCGCGTCGAGCAATTTCGCCGCATGGCCCGCGGCAATTCACTGTTCGAGAACCAGCAAGACGGCACGTTTCGCGACGTGAGTGAAGAAGCTGCCGTCACGATGGGCCGTTGGGCTTGGTCGTCGCGATTTGCCGATCTGAACAACGATGGGCGCCTCGACTTGCTGGTGGCAAACGGCTTCATCACGAACGAAGACCTGCACGACTTGTGAAGTTTCTACTGGCGGCAGGTCGTGTCGCAATCACCTCTCGAACAAGGTGCCGACGGGCAAGACGACTACATTGGCGGCTGGCGCGATCTGTACGCACAGGTCGACGCCGGTTCATCCTGGAGCGGACGCGAGCGGCATTGTGCATTCTTGAACGTAGGTACGTCGCGCTTCGCCAACGTGGCTGCAGTCTCCGGAATCGATGTCCTGGACGATGGTCGCGGTCTGACGCCGGTCGATTGGGACCACGATGGCGACTTGGACCTGTGGTTCTCAAATCGGACTGGCCCCACGCTGCGGCTTCTCGACAATCGCGGAGCAGTGACCGGCCATTGGCTGGGTTTGCGACCCGTCGGCCGAAGCTGCCAGCGCGACGCCATCGGCGCCCGCGTTGAGGTCTGGCTGCCAGACGCCAGTCGCCCGGCGGCCATCACAACCGTGCGCGCGGGGGAAGGATTTCGCACGCAATCCGGAAGCTGGTTGCACTTCGGATTGGCGAACGCGGGGGTAATCGCCCGCGTTGTAGTGCGCTGGCCGGGCGGCGAGGCGGAAGAATTTCGAGGGTTATCCGTCGACGGCTATTACGTGTTGGCAGAAGGCACAGGGCGCGCCAACCTGTGGCAGCGACCTGCTGCAACCATCGCGCTCGAGCCGTCTGAGTTCGCCGCCCCTCCGCTTACCGAACAGGCGCGTATTGTGTTGGCTACCCGAGTGCCGATGCCATCACTCGACTATCGCACGGCTGCAGATGCCATGGCGCCGGTGGAACTGTCCGGCGAAGGGCCTCTGCTCATCAGTCTCTGGGCCAGTTGGTGTCCGCTCTGTATGCAGGAATTGCGCGACCTGACGTCGCGCGGAACGGAATTGAGCGACCAGGGAATACGCGTACTGGCGCTCAACGTTGACGGTTTGTCCGACGCGACCGAAGCGTCGGCGGAAGACCCGCTGATCGCATTGACGACGATGGGATTCCCATTTCTATCTGGGCGTGCAACTGAGGAGTTGTTCACGAAGTTGCAGTTGCTCTCCGAGCACGTCGTCGCGCGTCGCCGACCGCTACCGGCGCCGTGCAGTTTCTTAGTTGGGCCCGATGGCCAACTGATCTCCATTTACAAGGGGCCTGTCTCAGTTGACCAATTGTTGGTCGACGCTGAGCTGGCCTATGCCGTGCCCGATCAAATCCGCGACTTCGGCGTGCCCTTTCCCGGTCGATGGCTTTTCCCAGCGACGTTTGCCAATCTCGGCGGACTGGCCCGCACTTGGTCGGAAGCAGGCTTCGAAGCGGATGCGCTCGCCTGCCGTCAGGCGGAAATTGAAATGTATGCCAGCCAGTCCATGCAAGCCGCGCGAGAGCGGGCCGCGCTACTAACTCGCCAACTAGCTATCGAATACAACGAGCGTGGCAGCCTGGCGGCAAAGAGCAACGATTTAGCCGCCGCCGAAGCGGCGCTACGCGAGGCCCTGCGATTGGAGCCAGGCTTTGCCGAAGCCCACAACAATCTGGGCACGGTGTTGTTTGCCTTGGGACGATTGGATGAAGCCATCGCGGCGTTCGAACAAGCTTTGCGGAGCCGCCCGGATTTCGCAGACGCGGCCCGCAACCTGGAAGCGGCGCGGGCAAGCCTGCGGGGGAATCCCTGATTTGATCATTTGGCTTTCGATTCTCTCGCCGCCGGCTCGAGCATGCGGATGATTGGTGCAGATCGTCCGTCTCAATCGCACCTGAACGAAGTTGGCATCCTCAACGGCCAAACCGTGTTCCGAGCAGTCTGCCTGATTGCCCTTGCAGTCGTTGTTCACCTGCCAGCGCTCCCCGGCGATTTCTTCTGGGACGACTACGATTGGATTGTCGACAATCCCAGGGTTCGCGAATCCGACGGCCTGAGGCGGTTGTGGACCGAGTGGGACCAATACGACTATTGGCCGTTGCACTACTCGATGCACTGGTTTGAGTGGCGACTTTGGGGCGAATGGGCCGCGCCGTTTCGTCTGCTCAATCAGTTCTGGCACGCACTCGACTGCCTATTGGTCTGGCTTCTCTTGGCTAGATTGCGTGTGCCCGGCGCGTACCTCATCGCGATCCTCTTCGCCGTACATCCCGTCAACGTCGAATCCGTCGCATGGGTCTCGCAGCGCAAAACGGTGCAGTCCACGGCCGGGGCGTTCGTCTCGCTCGCGTGTCTGTTGCGGTACATCGATACACTCCACGCCCGTTGGTACGTCGCATCGGTGTTGGCCTTTCTGTTCGGTTTACTGACGAAGACTTCAGTAGTGATGTGGCCGCTGGCGCTATTGCTCTGTCTCGCTTGGTATCGACGCCGCTTCACGCTGGGCGATGTTCGTGTGATTGCGCCGATGCTGTTGATCTCACTAGTACTGGGGCTGGCCGGCACGCTGATGCGGGGAGAGCAGCAAGGTATCGAGTACGCGCGCGACGACGGCTTGGCATCGCGGCTGGCTATCGCCGGCCGCGCCGTTTGGTTCTACGCCGAAAAGACGGTCTGGCCCCTTGAACTGTCGGTTGTCTATCCTCGCTGGGAACTGGGGCGCACCGACCTGGTGGCGTTTCTGCCACTGGTCGCGCTAATCGCTGTCTTGGGGATAGCCTGGAAGTACCGTCGGCGGTGGGGATTGGCCGTGTTCGTTGCGATGGGCTATTTCGTCGTGAATCTGTTCCCGGCTCTCGGCTTCATTGGCTACATGTTCCAGCGTTACTCGCTGGTAGGCGACCATTATCAGTACCTGGCCATGCCGGGACTGTTGGCGCTGCTAGTCGGTGGCGCCGCAACGTTGATCGTGCACAGACCGCCGATGCGTTTGCCGGCCCTCGTGCTGGCTGTCGTCGTGGCAGGCTTTCTCTCTTGGCAATCGTTCGAGCGGTCGCGGTTGTGGAGTGCGGACGATAGTGAACCCATCTGGCGCGATGCTCTCGAAACAAATCCCGACGGCGAGCTGCCTAATCGGCGACTGGGCTATGTCCTGGCCGTTCGCGGTGAGTTTCGCGAGGCGGTCGAACTGATTTGCAAGGCAGAACGCACAGCCGTTCCACCTGTCCCGTGGGGGCCGCCGCGCGTCGATCCTCAGAGGCTGGAAGATGCCACGGGGCACCGATTCGAGAAAATCGGGCTTGAGCAGACGTCAGAGGACGTGCGGATTGCGTACGCGATGGGCACCTCGCTGTACGTCATGGGGCAGGAGCAACTGGCTGGCGACTTCCTGTTCACGATCGCCAAGCAAGCGCCCGGCTTTGCTGGAGCCCCATACAATCTCGCGCTCGTCACCGCGGCAATGGGCGATCAGGAACAATCGAAAAAGTGGTACCTGCAGGCCGAGGCGCTAGCTGAGCTTTCGACTGCCGATTAGCTTGGATTCATTCCACGTAACGAAGGCCGTTAGGCTGGAGACGATTCCGCGTGACCGCCCAAGCACTCGCGGCCAAAGCGAAGAACACCCGATCGCATGGTGGATGGCAGCGGTCTGCTTTGTGTCGCCTCGCGGCCATGGGCGTTGGTCTGTTGATGGGGCTGGTCGGCGCTGAAATCGGTTTGCGGTTGCTGGGCATCGAGCCCGAGCGGTATCCCCCACCGCTGTGGCTCGGATGGGACGGCGATCGGTTTCGGCCGCTTGCCGAGTTTGGCGGTTGGGGCAACGGCGTCTACAAGAATCACAGTCGCTTCGCCAACCTGGGCGTCGATGGTGGCGAGCACATCGCTGGAACGCGCTTTCGCGTTGAATACGCGACCAATCCGCGCGGCTACTTCGACGAGGGGCGCGGCATCACCTACGAGATCAATCGGCAAGGGCTTCACGGACCAGAGGTCGCCGAGGTAAAACCCGCTGGCACCTTTCGCATTCTGGGGATCGGCGATTCATTCACTTTCGGCCAGGGCGTCTGCGAGGAGGACACGTTCCTCCGGCGACTGGATCGGAGCCTCAACGCAAACGGCAGTTCGGGACATCGCTACGAAGTCCTCAATGCGGGAGTACAGGGATACGACACCCATGATGAAGTCGTCCATTTGGAACATCAGTGGCTGGCCTACGATCCCGACTTGGTTCTGATTGGGTTCTACCTGAACGACGCCTACGAGGAGATGACGTTCTGGAATCACGGCGGGGGGCTGGGCATCTATGCCCTGCCGAAGGGATTGGCCCGGTATAGCCGCCTCTATGATCTGATTAGGCAGCGACAGATTGCGCTGGATTCTCAACGCAAGCTGGAGGAGATCTACGAGCAGCCCTACTTTACCCAGGCCGATGAGTTCTTTGCTCACTCCAGCTCACGGCAACAGGGCTGGACCAAGGGGCGCGCTGCGCTGCGTCGCGCAGCCGAGCTGTCGCAGAATGACGGGTTCTCATTGGTTCTGGTCATCTTTCCAGAGTTGCACAACCTGGACGGTGACTACCCGTTTTCTGCAGTACACCAGGTCGTGCGTCAGGAGGCCGCAGAGGCAGGCATGTTGGTGCTCGACTTGCTGGAAACTTACGGCGGCCACGATGATCGCAGCTTGTGGGTCCACCCCAGCGACCATCATCCCAACGAAAGGGCGCACGCGCTGGCGGCCGACGCCATCGAAACGTTTCTCTTCGAACGGCAGCTATTGCCTGATTCGGCAAAGTAACCGGCGGTGCGGTGACAGCGCGAGAAGCCAAACTCCGAAGATCCCTATGGCAAAAGCTGGTCGTGGCCGGCTGCAGCCTGGTGCTCACACTGCTGGTGCTTGAAGCCGGTTTCCGGTTCCTCGGCATCGCGGCATACGTGCGGCCGCACGAACACGTATTTGAACGGAACGACGATGGGCCGCAGTTGCGCGCACTCGGTGGGTTCGTTCCGCTTGCCCTGCATCGCACGTGCTACTTCACGGACCCGCGCGGCTACTTCGGGCCGAAAGCGTGCGTCGACCACCGCTTCAACTCGGCTGGCTGGCGCGATGCGGAGCACACGCTGGTCAAGCCGCCTGGCATGTACCGCATCCTTGCACTGGGCGACAGCTATCTCATGGGGCAGGGAGTTCATCGCGAGCATGTTTTTCTCGCGCGAGCTGTGGCTGAGCTGAACACGCGCGACATTCCCGCGCGAGTTGAAGCCGTCAACACAGGCATATCAGGTCGCAACACCGCACAGGAAGCTCAGTTACTCGAGCTTCGCGGACTCGACTACGATCCCGATCTGGTGCTGGTGAGCTTTGTCCCCAACGACGTCGAAGAAGACCTCACCGCGGCCGGGCCACTGATTGAGTTTTACCGCAACTACACGTCGATCTCAGAATCAGCCGACCTGCTTTCGCAGTACTCACGCGTCTGGAAATGGGGCCGCGAGACGACCTCAAGGCGCGCGACGGCGCGACGGTATATTCGCGAATGTGTTTCGGCGTTTGAGAGCGACAGCACGAAATGGGCCCACTGCGGGGCGGCCCTCGAACGAGTCTTCGCCACCTGTCGCGAGCACAATCTGCACGTGCTGGTGGTGGTGTGGCCTTTCTTCCACGAGTTGAACGCTGACTATCCGTTTCAACCGATTCACGATCGCGTGCGCGCCTTCTGTGATCAACGTAACGTGCCATGCCTTGATTTGCGCGAAGCCTATCGCGAGTTCAGCGGGCCGGAACTCTGGGTCCACCCCACCGATCAGCACCCCAACGAAGATGCACACGCTATAGCGGGCAGGGTGCTCGCCGATGCGATCGAGACGCGACGCGACGAACTGCAAATCGGCGCCCGCCCGGCGCCGCGCCACACGGCGGAGGAAGAAGGCCGTTTGCAGGCCCACGCTCGTGCCGTGCAATTGGGCGGCGTTTTCAGCGAAGATGGAACACTTCTCAGTTTCGCGGGCCGGCCACTGACCGACGACGATGCGCGGCTGATGGCTGACTATTGGGACGATGCCCTGGCGTTGCACTCCGTTTCCTGGAGTAGCACGCGTGTGGGCGACGAGACACTTGCCGCGATGATGAAACGCGACGGCTGGCGGCTGATCGACCTAAGCGACACGCAGGTCACCGTCTCGGGAATCGCATTGCTGAGCACGCAGGTCGACCTCGAACAACTCGGGTTAGCCGGATTGCCGATCGATGATGCGGCGATGGCGCATCTCGCACCACTAGAGAATCTCCGTGTGCTGAATCTCCACAGCACGCCGATCACCGCCGCATCGAGCGACGTGCTCGCGGGCTTTCGCCAATTGCAAACACTAGTGTTGACCGGCACCGAGCTAGATTTCGAGGCTCTGCGGCAGCTGATCGAGTCGCTGCCGAGCTTGCAACAGGTCTTCGTCGCTGAAGATCAAGTGAGCGAAGCCGAGCAGCGCAATTTGCAGGGCCTAAGATCGGGGCTAAGCGTCAACCGCCAGCCAGCGCCCGATCAGCCATGAGTGGCGTTGCGCCGGTGATTGGAGCGGCGTTCCGAGGAACGTGAATCAGCGTCGCGGCGCACGGCGTTCAGCGGCAAGGCGCGCGGCCTCAGTTTGCACCTGTGGCTCGTGGTCTTCGTGCGCCATCTCTTCGATGCGCTGCCAGAGCTGGGGATCGTTGCTGGTGGCCATCACCGTCATGGCGGCGCGGCGAACTTCTGCATCGTCATCCCGGCTGAGCGCGACCAGCCACGGAGCCGCATCGATTCCCGCAAGCTGAGGCAACTGGTCGAGCCAGTGCCGGCGTACATCGGGGTCGGGGTCGGTAAGATACCAGCCGAGCTCCAGTTCCCGTTGAGGAAGCCCGCGCGATTCGATGGCCCGCCAAGCGCGCTCGGCGATCTGCCGATCATCGCTGTGCGCAAGCTTGAGTAGTCTGAACGGCGTCAATTGATCCGGCTGATTCCACAACAGCTCGAGATCATCGGGCGAAGCGGCGATCCGCGCACCACGATTCATGACGGGCTGCGATTGTTGCGGCATCACGGGCCGCATCCGCGGTCCATCCAGCGCGTCCGTATCCTCGGGCGAAACAGGGCCGCTATGCGCATCTGGATCTTGAGCCCTGTCAGCCAATAGTGCTGGCCGCGCGGGCTCCGGCATCGACGGTTCAGCCGTGGTGGCTGGCTCGGCTCGACCCGTGGTGGATGACGCGGCAGCGACATTGGGAACTTCAACCGGCAGACCGCCACCCGGAAGCGACGTATCGGCTGGCGTCCATTGATTGGGGGGCTGCCCAGCAACTGAGGTATCAGCGCCCCGCACATGGATGTTGTTCGAACCGCCAGTCCGGTGTGCGACGCCTTCTCCCTCCGCCGCACGCAGCGCCGCGTTCAATTTGGCCAGCACCGTATGCGATCCATTCTGCTCGTCCTTGCCCGGCCAGGCGAGCATTCGATTGATGAGCGAGACCGCGGCGCGGCGCGCTTCAGGACTCTTCAGCTTCGGAGCCCGGCGAACAAATGCATCGGCCAATTGCCGCAAGCGGAGCGATGTTAGTGCCGGTGCCTGTCGCCGCCATGCCGTGAGCTGCTCGTGAAGCACAGTTATTGCCGCTGCCCGTACCTCGGGTCGAGTCGACCCAAGCGCGTCGACCAGTTGGGCACAGCCGGCTTCACCAACGTGAGCGAGCGACCGCGCAATTTCGATCGCCTCATCATCAGAGGCGAGTTCCAGCGCTTGCCGATAGTGGCGAGCGGTAACTATGGGAAGCCAGTGTGCCCCGGCGTAGATGGTGCCCAACGTGACCGTCGCAATTGTCGCCAAGACGATGCTTGCAGGGCGCGTCGCCAGTCGATGGAGACACCATTGGACCATCGGGTGACTCGGGCAGCGGAGAGGAGAAAAGACGCCTGCCGACGAGAATGGGCCGCGTATTCTGCTGTCAAGCCGCCGCCGCAACAAGCCCAGTCGGTCCGCAGTTGATACCGCGCGGCCAAGGCGGTGCTGGTTGCGGCACGGCCCATCACAGCAGTGCTAGCTATCTTACTTCGGGTAGTTCGAACGCAGACTTTCGCTGACCCCTCCAGTCGCTACAAGCCGAAGAATCAAGAGACCCGGCTGCGATCTGCAAGCATAAGGGGGCGGGCGCTTGCCGCCGCGAGCGCCCGACGCAAGCCGGCAACAAAGGGGGAACGATGGGCTGCTTTCTGAGCTGGCTGCTGCGCTGCGCTGCCCGCAGTGACGTTCGAATGGGCGTCGCGCGGCGAAAAATCTGCTGCGCGTTTCGTGCGGGACTCTTTCTGTTGATGGCGCTCAGCTCGCCATCCGCCTCCGTGATGGCCGCCGACGATCCCTACGGTGGGACGAGCAGCCGCGCGGCGCGGGAAGAAGCCATCGCGGCGTTGCCCCTGGAACGCCTCACCGCAGAGCAGCGTCAAGCTGTAGCATCCGTGCTCAACGATGTGAGCGTCTATCGCCGCATGCCGACCTGTGTGCTCCGCTGCGATCCGGAGCTGTACCACTTCACGCTCGACAACCCGGAGATTCTGGTCAACATTTGGCACCTGCTGGGGTTGGAAGACATCGTGCTCGAACGCATCGCGCCCACTCGATTCCGAGCCGAGGACGGCGTCGGCACGCTGGGCACCGCCGAGGTTATCGATCGCAGTCATGACAGCATGCTCGTGTACGGTGAAGGTTCCTACGATGGCCCGCTGTTCGTGAAGCCCGTGCGCGGGCGTTGTCTGATGTTTCTGCGCAGTCGTACTGTGCGCGAGACCGACGGGCACTACTACATCACGAGCCGCTTGGACGTTTTCGTCGCGCTTGAACAGGCGGGTGTCGAGCTGCTGGCCAAGACGTTCGGTCCCTTGATGACGCGCGTGGCCGACTACAACTTCACGCAATCGATGGCATTCGTGCAGAGTCTGGCCGAGGCCGCCGAACGCAATCCCCACGGGGTGCAGCGTCTGGCGCGTCGACTGGATGGTATTCCCTCTGAACTCCGCGAGGAGTTTGGCGAGGTCGCCTGGCGCGTGGCCGAGCGGGCCGAGAAACGCCACGAACGCGTCGTGCGCACGCCCGATCGAAAGTCCGTCGATTCGGCGGCTGCTACCCGCTAAGTGCGAGCGGGAAGCAGCGTTGCCGCGCGTGCTACAGAGTCACTTGCGCTTCGCCAGGTTGCAAATCGGGGGTGAGATCGAGGCTCAGGTCGGCGACGAACAGATCATCGTCGCCCTCGCCCAACAGGAGGTCGACGACGCCATCGTCCAACGCTGTGGTGCCCGGTACGATCACGCGGTCGGCACTAGCTGTCGTCCCAGGCACTGGACCTGCGGCAACGTTGGCAACTTGGCTCAAGTAGCTGTTCCCACTGCGCCACTGCTGCCAGATGGCCATCAACCCACTACCGGTTGAGTCGAAGGCGAGCCGCCCGGCAACCAGCAAATCGCTATCGTTTCCGCCGCGCAGGATGTCGACGCCAGCGCCGCCTATCAGCACGTCGCGCCCGCTGCCCGCGACCAGCAGATCGTCGCCGCCGCCGCCGTCGAGCAAGTCGTCGCCAGGGCCGCCTTCTAGATAATCGCTCCCGGAGTTGCCCATGAGAATATCGTTGCCGGCTCCTCCAAACAGCGCGACAGACTGCCCGAAGTAAGTTTGCACGACGTCGTCGCCGTCGCCGGCGAACACTTCAACCCGTCCGTTTACCTGATCTTTGCTGTAGATGGCCACGTCCTGGACCGTCTGCCCGTCGAGCAGCATCGTATAGGCGCCGACAAATCGCCCGAACGCGAAGACCGATGTGATGTCGACGCCATCGGACAGGCCGACGACGAGGTTGGTCAGCGCCGGATCGCTTTCGTCTGCCTGCAGGCTGTATCGAACCGTTACCACGCTGGTTGCTGCCGGAGCACTCACGCTCCCCGATGCATCGACGGCGGAAACGGTGACATGATTTGTGGCGACTGCCCCAAATGCGTGCGAGATGGTCGTGCCGGAGGGGCCTACCACGGTGTCATCAACTTGGCCGTCGCCATCGTAGTCGAGTTGGAATGTGTAATTGCCCGGTAGGGCAGTTCCGCCCGCATCGACTGCCTCGAGGCGAAACGTGCCGGGCTGGCCGACGGCAAGCTCATCCGGTCCGGTGATGGTTGCGATGGGCGCCGCTGCGGCCGATTCGACTTCAACCTCGACCGAGTACTGGCCGGTATCTCCATAGAAGCCAGCGCCAGTGACGGCGACGTAGTAGGTGCCAGCCGCGAGGTTTTCGCTGAACGATGCGCCAAGCTCACCTGTTGGCGCCGCGGCGCGGATCAGCACTCCGTTCGCAGCCCGCAATTCGGCGCGGACATTGAGATTCGGCCCGTGCCGGGCGACGTCGATGTCGATCGTCGCCGTACCACCCGCAGTTGTGAAGCGGAAGAAGTCAACGTCGGTGTAGTACTCGATCACGCCGTCGCCGCGCAGCGCTCCGCCGCCGTCGACCAGCGCGGTGGCGCTGGAGCGGCTGGCCGAGTGATCGTCGCTTCGATAGCCGAATCCGTTCGACGCGCCGGCAATAACGTCGATATCGAGTTGATGAGTTGTGGACGAGGTCGTCGTGCCGTTGTACCAGGTCGACCGAGCCGACCAGAGCGAGTTGCCCATCAGGGGACCCCAATCAGGCGGTGTCCCTTGATAGTATTCTGCGAGTTCGGCGCCCTGCTCGTCGTACTGGCTTTGATGCCGCAATCCAAATGCGTGCGCCGACTCGTGTGAGGCGATGTCGGCCACCATCGACGGCCGACCGTCGAGCAGATCATCTTCAAACACGTAGACAGTGTTCGGCAGGCCGTTTGTGAAGGCGCCCAGGTAGGCGGCGCCGCTGGAATCCTGCAAGAACCAGTCGTCGGCCGAGCCACCAATCGCGACGCGCAAGGATTCGCGATCGGCCGTCGCCCAGTTGCCCGGGTCGATCGTCGTCACGTTGATATTGAAGGGCGAATAATCCTCGGCCACGCGGGACCAAATCTCGCGGATATAGTCACGCTCGGCCGGGCTGAAGTCCGTCGGCGCGCCATCGCGATCGTAGGCAGGCGTGGTGACGGACTGGAAGCCACCCCAGATGGTCTCGTAGTGGCCGTCAAAGTCGAGATAGAGAGCGGCCGGCGCGTTGGGCAGACTCTGTAGCGCCGGGACGCTCAGCGACAACAGATGGCGCGGCTCGAGGCCCTCGAGACGCAGTGATCGATAGGACATGGCTGGGCAGACGGAGGTGCAAGATAGGATCGCCCCTGCGAGAAATGTGTCGGCATTCCAGCCGACCCACTGCAACGTTCTCTCATTCGTCTGCCCTCGCAACGAACAGCGGGTCCGAAGCATAGCGACGAATGCTGCTAGCTACCAGTCCGTTTCTCACGGCGCAGGCGCGTGGTCGTCCGCTTTGACCTACTGATGGAGTGACGGCAGACAGCAGCCGGCTACAAGCGGGAACCCGCTATCGATGACGCCAGGCGCGGAGCTGTTTGCTCGGCATGCCGGATCGAGCGAATGCACGCAGCAACTCGGCCGCGAGCTCAGCCGGCAGTGGCCATTGTTTGCTCTTCGGCCAACTCGCGAATGGCCCGCAGGTCAAGCTTCCCGCTGCCCAGCACCGGAATCTCTGCGACGCTAAAAAAGCTGTCGGCCGAAGGGATCCAGAGCTTCGGTAAATCGGTTTCTGCCAGAGAGCGGCAGATTTCTTGCGGCGAACGATCCATCGGGGTGTGCAGCACAACTAACCGCTCACCTCGTTTCGAGTCAGGCAGCGCCGTGACGACGGCCTGCAATTCGTCCGTCTCTGCTCCCAGGACCCGGGCGATGGTCTCTTCGATCTTGATGTGCGGCACCATCTCGCCGCCGATCTTGGAAAACCGGCTAAGGCGACCGGTGATGAACAGGAATCCGTCGCGGTCGACGTAGCCAATGTCGCCCGTTTTGTACCAGCCGTCCTGCACGACGTTGGCGGTCTGCTCCGGC
Organism: uncultured Planctomycetales bacterium; assembly: GCA_938003525.1. Classification (GTDB taxonomy): domain Bacteria; phylum Planctomycetota; class Planctomycetia; order Pirellulales; family JAEUIK01; genus CALKYM01. The sequence goes on from CALKYM010000063.1 coordinate 29,853, forward strand.
TGGTTCAAGTAGCCGGCCATCACGCCGGAACCGCGCACCCAGATCATGCCCGGCTCTTCAGAGCTGAGTTGTTGCCCCGTGTCGGGATCGATGACTTTGACTTCCAGTCCGGGAATCGGTCGCCCGACGCTGCCTTCTCTCGATGTAGGCCGCGTTCGATCGGACGAGCGGCTCGTCGGCACGTTCACAGCAATCAGCGGAGACATCTCTGTCGCGCCGTACGCTTCCTGTGGTTCAACGTCGAATTTCGCGGTAAAAGCATCGGCCAGCTCGCGCGGCATCTTTTCGGCGCTGGCGAATACGAGGTCCAGCGTGCGGAAATCTTCTGGCTGACAGCGCCGAAGATACGTACGCAGGAAGGTCGGAGTCGCCATAAAGATCGAAACCCGGTGCTTGCGGCAGAGATCGCCCACGACCTTGGGTTCAAGCGGGTTGAAGTGGTAGATGGCCGCCGGTGGCAGTGCCAACATCGTCCACATCGTGGCGGTATAGCCGTAGGAGTGAAAGAACGGCAGCACGCCGATGGCCACGTCGTCGGTTGTCAGATTGACCGAATCGTTAATGGCATAAACATTCGACGCTACGTTGCGGTGCGAGAGCATGACGCCCTTGGGCTCGCCCGTTGAGCCGGACGTAAACAGCACGGTGAGCACATCGTCCGGCCGTATCTTGTCCAAGCCCAGCGTCCGCTCAAGCATAGGTAGCGGAAGGACGTAGGCTTGCATCGCGGCGACGATCTTGTCGCCGGCGCACACTTCAGCGACGAGGTCTTCCAGGTAGACGAGTTCAGCGTCGAGTTGCAGATGCTCAAACCGCTGCATGAAGCGTTTGCTCGTCAGGATATGACGGATACCGCACTGGCGGATGCAGCTATTCAGAATCTCGCTGGAGACGGTGTAGTTGAGATTCACCGCTACGCGTCCTGTCAGCGGCAGCGCGACGTTCGCCAGCACACTACCGGCGGCGGGCGGGAGCAATAGCCCCACGAAACGTTCGTCCTGTTCCAGCACGCAGCGGAGCAACAGCTTCCGAAAGATGAGTGCCCGCAGTAGCATCGCGCTGCCCGTCATCGAGGCGCCCGTGCTGTCAAGCAGTTTGACCTGGCGGCGATTGCTACGACAGTTACGCAGAAAGGCTCGCGGCAGGATCCATTTCGGGTTCTGAGCGGTGCTCATGATTCATGCTTTCCAAATCCGACACGGCACACTGGACATCTTCGACACTGTCTGGATTCCACAGCGGCGAACCGAACCGGATCGTAACGGGATACGGCCAGCGGCGGGGCAGTTTCCAGAAGAATCGTCCCCCTTTGAAGCTGAAGATACTGCCCCACAAGCCGTCGAGGTGCACCGGCACAATCGGGGCGTTGGTGTTGCGGACGATGGACAGCGCTCCTGGTTGGAAGGGTTGCATTTCGCCCGAGCGAGTCAAGCTGCCCTCGGGGAAAATGCAAACAACGTCACCCTCGTTGAGACCCTCTCGAGCGGTGGTGAGCGTCTTCACCAGAGACCGCCGGTCGGCGCCGGGCTCGATGGGGATGGCTCGATAGTGGCGCGCCATGCGCTTGAGGATGCCAATCTGCATGTAGGGAGCGTAGCCGATCATCCGCACGTGTCTCGGACTGATCAGGTGCAACAGAATTGCGTCGATCCAGCTCACATGGTTGGCAACCAACAGCGCGCCGCCTTCGCGGGGCAGATTGTCCACACCTTCGACACGTACGCGGTACAACAGTTTGACGAGTGTTCGCAGCGTGAACTCGATCAGCGGGACTGCCAGCACATACGCGGTGATGCCAGCGACAACTAGCGTCACACCACCCGCCAGCAGAAAGATTCCGTCCGCGCCCAGTTCCAGTCCGACCTGCCCCACGCCGGGCAGCGCCACGCCGTCGCCCAGCAGTGGATACACAAAGCCGGCGGCCAGCATCATCGCCGCAAAAGCCATGAAGTTGTAGGCGGCCAACACCGAGCCGCGCGCCTCCGGAGGCGCTTTGTGTTGCAAGAATGCTTCGAGAGGCACATCGAACAGTCCAGCACAGACGCCCAGCAAGAAGAGCAATACGCCCGTTGCCAGCGGTGAGCCGGTCGAGAAGTAGAGCGCAGCGGATGTGATGGCGATGCCCAACGCGGCGATCGGCACGAGCCCAAGTTCGATCCGGCGCCGCGAGCACAATCCGGCCAGCACGCTGCCCATGCCAACGCCACCTGCCAGAGTCGCCAGCAGGTAGCTCACGACTTGTTTGCGCTGACTGCCATCCCCGACATCCAGCACGTTTTGACCGTAGGCATCCACCGTCAACTGAGCGAGCGCTGCAAAGCCCCAAAAGAAGGCCAAGCCTGTCACCGCGCCGGCCAGCGCGCGGTGGCGCGTGATCAATCGCAGATCGCGAATCGTGTGCTGAATGATATTCCAGGGCATCGTCCGTTTTGGATTCGCGGCGGGGACGCGGCGAATCATCAAACTGCTGGCCAGGCCCAACCCAGAGATTCCCAGCAGCCCCGCGGCAACGATCCACAGGTTCTGGCTGGCTGCCGGACTTGTGAGCGCGTAGACCGAACCGGCCATCACAGTCCCACCCACGATGGCAATCACGGTGGACAGCCCGACGAGCGCGTTGGCCCGGGTGACTTCGTCGGTCCGCACGAGTTCGGGAATGCTGCCGTACTTGGCGGGTCCGAACAGCGCACTCTGTCCGCCCATGATGAACATCACGCCCAGCATCAGAGATATGTTGCCCGAAGCTAATGCTGCGACGCCGGCGCACATGATCAGCAACTCAGCGAGCTTCACGCTGACCATCACCCGCCGCTTGCTGAATCGATCGGCCAGGTAACCGGCAGGCGCTGCCAAGATGAGAAAGGGGAGCATCAGGCCAATCGCGCCGACCGAACGGATCATGTCGTGTTGTTCTGGCTTCACCAGGTCCTGTGCGACCCAGATCATCAGCCAGCGGTAGAAGTTGTCGTTAAAGGCACCGAGAAACTGAGTGCCCAGCAGTCCCAGAAAGCTGGCCGACCAGATTCCGGCGCCCGCACTGCTTGTCGCAGGCGCGCTGCCTGCTGCAGACGGGTTTTCGGTTGAAGCCGCAGATCGCTGCATCGATCGTCTTCCTGCTGCTCAAAGGCCTGGGATGTCTCGCGGCACCGGAGCCCGTTTCCAGGCGTGCCAACTGTCTACACCCAGGGGCGAAGTCGGCCACAGCGTATAACGCCGGTCGTGAGCCTGCACAGAGCATATTTTCTAGCCATAGCGAGAATGCCGTCTATGCGTTTCACAGCCCGCCAGAAATCCCGGTTGCACGACAGTCAGGCCCCCGGCGCCGACTCAAGCCGCTCTAGCGCCCCCGCCTGCGGCGTCTCAGCCAGCTCCCTCCAAAACCGTCTTGCCGCGTCTACCAAGGGCGAGCTAGATTCCTGCCCTAAAGACGAGGCTGCAAGGGGCGCTGAAGTGGCGCGCGGTGGCCTGGCTGGCTTGACGAGGGACCTTTGATGAAACGCATCAAGTATCTGTTGCTGGGGATGATTCTCGGCGGGGCGGCCGTTTTCGCGGCTCTCAAGTATCACGTCCTGCGTACGGCCAGCGGTTTCGAGGTCGTTCCCAAGGTCGAGGCCTCGCTTTCGGACACGTACGTCGACGTCCGCGAATTCGGCGCCGGCGACTGGACCGAGCACGAGCAACTCGTGGCGGCCATTCTTCGCGCCGATCGCGAGGATATTCTGCAGAACGCCGCTGTCGACCAGCTTCGCCAGACCGTCGATGGCCTCTTGGATCGCATCGGCTCCTGAGCCGGTTTTTGGGATCAAGAAGAGAATAAGAGGCCGTCGCGACGGTCGAACGATCGCCGGCCACATTGACGATCATGACGGCCGCGCACGCTCGCGAGATCAGTCGGCCGCTGCGCCGGTGAGAATTCTGCCAGCTCGCTACGGGTCGAGGGCCGGCGCAGCCTATAATGATCGTTTCGAGCAGTAGCCCGCTCGGTATCTGACTGCTGCCTGAACTGAGCGGGAGCGGCGCTCGCGGACAACTTGTCCAGCTCCCCCGTGCGCGCATGATTCCATTCCACGATTTGCGGCCAGTTCACGAGCACTTGCAATCGGAGCTTGTCGAGGCCACGCAGCGCGTGCTGGCCAGCGGCTGGTACGTGTTGGGACCGGAAGTCGAACGGTTCGAGCTCCAGATAGCCGACGTCGTGGGTGTTACCCAGGCCGTTGGGGTGGCCAATGGCACCGACGCGATTGAATTGGGTCTGCGAGCATTAGGCGTTTCCCCGGGCGCCGAAGTGATTACGGTCGCCCATACGGCGATCCCCACGGTCGCCGCCATCGAACGTGCTGGCGGGCGTCCCGTCTTTGTCGATATCGATCAGTCCACCTACACACTGGACCCTGCCGCGCTTGCCGGCGCGATCACCTCGCGCACCGAAGCCATCGTTCCCGTTCACTTGTACGGCCACCCGGTTGACATGACCGCCGTCATGGACCTCGCGCGCCGTCATCAGCTTGCCGTCGTCGAAGATTGCGCTCAAGCGCTGGGCGCGAAACACGATGGCCGGCCGGTGGGTTCTTTCGGGCATGCCGCAGCGCTCAGCTTCTATCCCACCAAGACTCTGGGCGCTTGCGGCGACGCCGGCGCGGTTGCCACGGGCGATGCCGAAGTGGCTGATCGAGTGCGGCGGCTCCGAGCCTATGGACAGAGACGACGCGATGAGTGCTTCGAACGCGGCATCAACAGTCGCCTCGACGAACTGCAAGCCGCGCTGTTGTCCGTCAAACTCGAACATCTGCCCGGGGATCGCGCCTGTCGGGAACAGTTGGCCGCCATTTACAACACGTCGCTACAAGGTGTTGTGACGCCGCCGATCGACACCCGCGCTCAGCACGCCCATTGTTTGTACGTCGTCCGCCACCCCCACCGCGATCGGCTGCGAGCGGCTCTCGACAGTCAACAGATCGAGACGCTGGTCCACTATCCGCGTCCGGTTCATCTGCAGCCTGCCTATGAAGATCTCGGGTACCAACTCGGCACTCTGCCGGTGACCGAAGCTGCAGCCAACGAAGTGCTCTCGCTGCCGCTCTACTGGGGGCTCACTGCTGAGGACGTGCGGCGCGTGACTCAGGTCATGAACGACTGTCTGTCGGGTGTGGGGGCATGAGCGAGGGCCATACGTCGGAAAAGCTGCGCGGATCGCGGGTTCTGATCACGGGGGGCATGGGGTTCATCGGCAGCAACCTCGCCATCGCGCTCGTCGAGCGCGGCGCCGAGGTGACGATCGCGGACGCGATGATCCCCGGCTACGGTGGCAATCTCTTCAATATCGAGCCGATTCGCGATCGCGTGAGCGTCGACCTTTGCGACATCCGCGACGCGAACGTGATGAACTATCTGGTCCGCGAGAAAGACTTTGTCTTTCATCTCGCAGGACAGGTCGACCACATCATGAGTCTCGAAGATCCGTTTCCCGACATTGATATCAATGTCAAGGGAACGGCAGTCGTGATGGAGGCCTGCCGGCACCACAATCCACAGGCGCGCGTGATCTATACCGGCACGCGCGGCCAATACGGCAAGCCCCAGCAGTTACCGGTCAACGAGTCCGCGCCGCTGCAACCGTTGGGCATCTATGAGATCACCAACCTCGCGGCAGAGCGGATCATCGAGGCCTACCACTTGGTGTTTGGCATCCGGGCCGTGCTGCTGAGGCTGACCAATACGTACGGCCCTCGCGGCCAGATGCAACACTCGCGATACGGCGTCACGAACTGGTTCGTGCGTCTGGCGCTCGACGATGCAACGATTCCCGTCTTCGGCGACGGTCAGATCAAGCGCGACTTGCTCTATGTGGACGACTGTGTCGACGCCATGCTCCGCGTGGCGGCCAGCGACAACGCCTGGGGTGAAATCTTCAACGTCGGTGTCGATCGGCCGACCACGTTTGCCGAACTCGCGGAGACCGTCGTTCGGGCCGCAGGCAGCGGGCGCTGGGAACTGGCGCCCTTTTCACCCGAGCGCGCCGCGCAAGAGCCTGGTGACTTCTACTCGGATATCAGCAAGATCGAACGTTATCTCGGCTGGCGGCCCCGCACAGAGCTCCGTGAAGGGCTGACCCGTACGGTCGACTACTATCGAAAGCATCGCGAACATTACTGGCAAAGCCGGTAGCAGCGGCGCCGCTGGCCGATTGCCATGAATCTATGAACCAGCCGGCCCGCATCGACGATCTTGCCGGCCTGCAGTCGCTGTTGGCCGAGCATCTGCCCTGGAGTCCGCGAGATTTCGTCGAGGGAATCTCGCGGCGTGGTGATCGCGCGCTCTATGCCGAACAACTGACTACACCGATTGCGGCAGCCGACGATTTGCGCTTCGTCCATCACTTACCCGACGGTCAGCAGCTCGCCCTCTTCGCCCAGTGCTTGCCGTGGGACTCCGAGTTCTTCGGTTACGGCGTCGCCAGACTCAATGGCATCTTCCCGATGGCCGAGCCCTGGCACTCGCCCAAGTCCGACTACCGTCCCGCCGTCGAAGAACTCCTGCGATTGGCCGCTGCTCGCGATGTGCAGTATTTGTTTGCCACCGTTGATCCCCGGGATCTCGCCACGATCCGCGCGCTTGGAGAAGCGGGATTCACGCTCTTAGAGACGCGATTCTTCCACTACGGCCGCATTACCGCTCCCGACCTCGAACAGCGATTGCCAGTTCGCCAGGCGCTAGAGAGCGACATCCCGAGTCTGGCCCGCGCGGCGCGTGAGACGATCAACCCCTTCGATCGCTTTCACGCCGACCCCTTTATCGATCCAGATGCCGTGGGACGGTTGATGGAAGCCTGGGTGGTGGAGTCGGTCGAAGGTCGGATGGCTGACGTCGTCATCGTGCCTGACGTCCCCGAGCCGGAAGCCTTCGTCACATATCGTTACCACCGCGAACACTGGGCACGTTGGCGGTTGCGGCTCGTGCAGGGGGTGTTGTCAGCCGTTTCGTCGCGATTCGCCGGTTGGATGGGTAAGCTCGGACCGGAGGTCGATCATCACCTGCTGGGCATCGGCGCCGAGACCGCGTTCGGCAGCACGCAGGTCACCAATCGTCCCATCATCTTCTTCGCGCAGGAGGGCGGGGCACGATTTGGCCGCTGCGAACACGTCTTCCGCAAACTGATTTAGCCGCGCCAAACGGTCGCCTGAATCCGAATCTCTAGAGCGTGTCTACTCAGGATTCCCCGGCCTCCCCCGCTGATCCAGAACAACCGGCATGCGCGGGACTCGTCGCAGTTGAAACGTCGGGTTAGGATGAAATCACACTGGGAGGCAGGGACGCCGGGTGCAGCTCCCTTCCGTCAGGCGTCATTCCCGATGAAGCTCGTCACGATCGTCGTCCCGGTCTATCACAACGCCAAGAGTTTGCGCGACGTGCTGACTCGGTTTCAGCAGGTCGCCGACGGCGAGCCCGAAGATTTCGAGTTCATCTTTGTCGACGACGGTTCGCGCGATGATTCGTTTCGCGTGCTCGAAGAGCTGGCTCGCCGCGATTCGCGAGTCCGGGCCGTCAAGCTCGTACGCAACTTCGGCTCCAACGCCGCGTCGTCGGCCGGCATCGCGCACGCTCAGGGCGACGCCGTCGTCGCCATCTCGGCCGACTTACAAGACCCGCCCGAGTTGATCGGCGACATGCTGGCTCATTGGCGAATGGGCTCGAAAATCGTGCTGGCGGCCCGCGCCGACCGCGAAGATCCGTGGCTCACCAAAGTGACGTCGAACATCTTTTGGCGTCTGATCCGCCGCTTCGGTTTACCCAACATGCCGAAACATGGCTGCGATTATTTGCTAATCGACCGCGTCGTGCTCGACGCGCTGCGTCATACCCACGAGCCCAACGCCGGCATCGGCATGGTGCTGTGGACCGGGTACGAGCCGGCCATCGTCTACTACAAGCGCGAGAAGCGCGAAGCCCACTACGGCCGCTCTGGCTGGTCGTTCTCGAAACGCATCACCTACCTGATTGATTTCTTCGTCTCGTTTTCGCACATGCCGATCCGGGCGGCGTCGCTGTTGGGGATCGGGCTGGCGTTTTTGGGCTTCATCTATGCCTGTCTGATCGTCGCCTCGCGCCTGCTCTATGGCAGCGAGTCGGAACTCGCGCGCGGCTGGTACTCGATGATCGTGATCTTGCTGATCGTCTCGGGCGTACAACTGCTGATGTTGGGGGTAGTGGGTGAGTACCTGGTGCGGGGGCTGGAGGGAATCCGTCGCCGGCCTCCCTACCTGATCGAGCGCGTCGTCGATGGCTCTGACGAGCCTGACAATGAGCCCGAGCCAACGGACTTGGCGGCGGTAGCCCGCCCGTCCGAACAGCCGGCCGATCGGATTGAACAGCAGTTGTGAGCCGTCGATTTCCCTGCCGGGATCGCTAACTCTGCCGCAGTGGCGAGCTGTCCCGACGAGTCGTGGTCGGGAGGGTTGTGGTGATTCTGCGGCTCAACCGCCGCCTCGTAGCACGGAGTCGTTGTCCGAATCCGGGACCTCGGGCGATTCGCCCGCTGCCGGAGCGTAGGAGACCGCCTAAACGGTGCTTATACTTGAGGTTTCGGCGGTTCGCCGTCCATTCGGGCGGGGACGGCCGCCAGTTCGTCGTTGACCGATCGTCTCCTCTGAATGTTCGACGCTCGCGCCGCGCCCATGACCCGCCTCGTCGGCAAGCGGCTGCGCACTATCGAATAGCAACTACCGACTCCAGGGTCCGGCCTGCCGATGATCGAGTTCCCCTCGTTGGTCAGCTACCAACACGGCCCCCAGGGGCTGCTGGACGAACTGTTCGCGGCGCTCGCCGCGACTGGGCCGCTCGTCGTGGGCGAAGCGCCGCTGGGCGTTGGCGACGTCTATCGTATGGCCCGCAGCGGACACGGCGGGCTGCTGCCGCCTCGCGAGTTGACCTTGGCTGAGAGCGGTCCGGCCGTCGAGTTCAATCAGCAAACCATTGCTAAGCTGCAGCAGTGGCTCGCGGAAAAGCAAGTCGTCTATGGCGTGAACACGGGCTACGGCGGCACGGGCATCTTTAACAAGGGGCTCGACGAAGACGGACTCTTGAGACAACAGGAGGTACTGCTCGACGGCCTGCTTTGTGGCGACCGCCAGGAGTTCCTGCCGCCTTCGTTGGTCCGCTCCGCCATGCTCGTACGCGTCGTCTCGAACTTTGTGGGGGTCTCCGCGCTGCGGCGGGAAGTGATGGCCACTTTCGTCCGCATGCTCAACGAGGACGTTGTGCCGGTCGTTCCCCTGAAGGGTTCGCTGACCGCTTCCGGAGATCTGGTTCCTTTAGCGTACATTGCTGCGGCGCTGGTCGATCGAGACGACGAGCGAGTCGAGGTCTTCTGGCGGGGCGAACGCACCACAGCGGCGCACGCGCTGGGCGCGCTCGGCATCCCGCGACTCAGGTTGGCTCCGAAGGAGGGCCTGGCACTTGTCAATGGCACATCGGTGGCGGCGGGAGCGGGCTGTCTCGCCGCCGTGGGCGCTCTCTCTGCCTACTTTCTCTCCACGCTGCTAACGGCATTCGCCAACTGCGCCGTGCGTGGCACGCTGCAGTCGTATCATCCGTTTACAGCGCAGGTGAAACCGCACGCCGGTCAGCTTTTTGCCGGAAAAATGATCTTCAATCTGCTGCACTCCGTTTCCGACACCTTGCTGCCCAAAGACGACTTACGGGGCTTCGCGCCGGCTCAAGAATATCGCCTCTGGCAACTCACCTATCCGTTCCGCTGCGCCACCCAGCATCTCGCCCCGGAGTTCGACACGATCCTGCGGGTCTGGCATGACCTCGGCATCGAGATCAACTCGGTTTCCGACAACCCGCTGGTGCTGCTCGACGGGAGCCGCGAGTTCGTCGTCTCGGGGGGCAACTTCCTCGGTTCGACCGTGGCCCGCGACATGGACATGCTGAAGTTGTCGCTGCACTCGCTGGCCCGCCTGGTACACGCGCAGTTCAAGTTCCTGGTGCGCGGCGTCGAGCACATGCTCAGCGCAACGGAAAACGAAACCGTCCGCGAGCGCTTCATTGCGACCCACGTCATACCACTCAGCGCCCATCCGGCGGACAACATGGGCTTCCAGGGTGCCGAGATCTACATGGACGCGCTGCTCTCGGAAATGAACCAGAAGGTCGCGCCGCATTCGACGACCTATCTTTCGGCGGAAAAAGACAACCAGGCCATCGTCTCCATGGGCTTGGCCGCCGCGCGGTCCGCACTCGACTTCTCGACCGACCTGAACTACTGCCTGGCTGCGCATCTATTGGCCACTTGCCAGGCCTTCGATCTGACGACGCTCCCGCCGGACATGACGCGCGATCACGTCTCGCGCCGCGAGAATGCGGTCATCGTCAATCCCCGCGCCGAAGAGCTCGGGCTGTTGCGTCCCTTGTACGACTACGTCCGCGGCGAGTGCGGAATCCCGGTGTGCTTTACCCATACTCGGCTGCACACCTACCTCGAGCCGCTGGTGCGCGGAATCGAGCGTTTGGACCTGTTGAGCTACCTGCACGCGCGGACGATTCGGCCCGCCCTGGAATCAGCCGCCTACGACGAGCACCGGTGCCGCCGATGAGCACAGAACGTTCCGCTCGCCGCGGGGGTCATCCGTCGGCGAAGAACGAAGGCGATCCGAAGCGCGAGCTGGCAGCTCGCGCCGCGACGCCAAGGGTGCGCGAAGATGACATCGCCATTGTCGGTCTGGCCGCACGGTTTCCCGGTGCGCGCGACGTCGCGGAGTTCTGGCAGAACCTACGCGCCGGCCTTTGCGCAATACGAGAGATTCCACCCCAGCGCTGGAGCGCGGCTGAGTTCTACGATCCAAAACCGGGAACGCCCGGCAAGACGATCAGTAAGTGGGCGGGATTGCTCGATGACGTCGATCGCTTCGACGCCGCGCTGTTTGGCATTGCGCCGCGGGAAGCTGAGCGGATGGATCCGCAGCAGCGCTTGCTACTCGAAGTCACCTGGGAGGCGCTGGAAGTAGCTGGCTACGCCGGCAAGGGCTTGGCACGCACTCCAACGGGTGTCTTCGTCGGCATCAGCGTTCACGACTACCTGCGCGGCCTGTTGGCCGACCCATCTTTGGTCGACGCCCACACGGCATCGGGCAACTTCCTGTCGATCGCCGCCAATCGCCTCTCGTACGTCTTCGATTTGCAGGGACCGAGCCTCGCGGTCGACACCGGCTGCTCGTCATCGCTGGTGGCGTTGCACTTGGCTGTCGAGAGCTTGCGGCGGGGCGAATGCCGGCAGGCAATCGTGGGTACGGCGCATTTGCACTTCACGCCGGAGTTGTACGTGAACTTCAGCCAGGCGGGCATGCTCGCGCCCGACGGCCGCGTGAAGGCGTTCGACCACCGTGCCAATGGATACGTCCGTGGCGAAGGTGTGGCTGCCCTCGTCGTGCGGCCCTTGCGCGACGCGCTGAACAGTGGGGACGCGGTATGGGCCGTAATTCGCGGTTCGGCCGTCAATCAGGATGGGCGAACCAATGGGCTCACCGCGCCCAGCGTCCGCTCGCAAGCCGCCGTTCTCAGCGACGCCTACCTCGATGCCGCAACTACTATCGATTCAGTCGGGCTGCTCGAAGCCCATGGGACGGGAACCGCGCTGGGCGATCCCGTAGAGGTACAGGCGCTCACTGAGGCGTTCCGCAGTGGCGATCGCACCAACCCGAGGCAACAGTGCGCGCTGGGGAGCGTCAAAACAAATATCGGACATCTTGAACCGGCCTCCGGGTTGGCGGGCCTGATCAAGGCCGTGTTGGCGCTGCGGCACGGTGAGCTACCGCCGACGGTTGGTTTTGAAGAACCCAGTCGGCATTTCAGGCTCGCGGAGACGCCATTCTTCATCGCCGATCGGCTCCGCCCGTGGCCCGCTACACAACGACCGCGTCGTGCAGGTGTCAGCTCCTTCGGCTTTGGTGGAACAAACGCCCATGTTGTGCTGGAAGAGGCACCCATGCTGGCGCCGGAAACTGAAGTCGCGTCTGAGTCGTTAAGTCTGCTCATTCTCTCCGCCCACACGACAACGGCGCTGGCGGAGTTGGTTTCCCGCTGGGCCGCGTTTTTCGACAGCGATACGCAAACCCCGCTGGCGGACGCTTGCTTCACCGCGGCGACTGGCCGCCAGGCCTTGCGGCACCGACTGGCTGTTGCAGCTGCCTCGCGCAGCGAACTTTTCTGTGCCCTGGCCGGCGTCGGCAACGACCATTCGACGCATGTCGACAGCGAGGCGATTGCTCAGGGCGATGCACAGGCGAGGCGCCGGGACCCAGTCAAGTTACGCAAGCTCGCGTCGTCGCTGTTGCCGGCTTTGTCGCCGCGCGCACTGGATCGCTTGCGCCTGTGGTGCAGCGATACACGAGTGGCGGCCGAGATCGATCGGCAACTTGAAGCCCAACACACAGCCGAAACTCAATCCACTGTGGACGACGCCAATCCGGCTGACGACGAGCGATCCCTATTGAACGTCTGTGGTGCACTTTGGGTGGCCGGGGTCGAAATAGACTGGCACGTTTTCTACTCAGATCGGCAATATCGACGCAGACCGCTGCCGACCTACCCCTTTGAACGTCACCGTTACTGGTTGGGCGACCAGCGGCACTCAGCGAGCAAGCACGAGGACAATGAAGGAGCGGTCGCTGCGAGCCGAACCGAAAGCGAACCCCTCGCGTCGCAGTCTCAAGTGGACGAGCCGCAGCGATCTGCCGGTGCTCCAATGGATCATGCCGTGATGCGCGCCTCTCAGGCTAGACGCGCGCAACTGACGCATCGCATTGCGTCCGAATTAGCCCGAGTCATGGGGGTCGCTTCTACAGAAATCGACGAGCAGACCAACTACATGGAGTTGGGCCTCGACTCGATCATGGCGACGCAGGTCGCGCGAGCGCTCGATCCGTCGGGCGCAGAAGGCCTGGACGCTCTGTTGTTCTTCACCTATCCGACGGTCGCTGAACTGGCGCAATACCTCGCCGAAGAACACCCAGCCGTTGCAGGTTCCAAGCAGTCAGATGCAGCGTCCACGTCCGATGCAAAACCAGCGTCATCGCGTTCAGTAGAGGCGGAGGTGCAGCCGACGGTGGCCGTCGAACAACCCGCAGCAGTCACTGCGGGACACATCGCGGTGAAGAACAACGTCCGCCCATCGGACATCGCGGTTGTGGCCATGGCCTGCCGTATGCCTGGGGCATCGACACCGGAGGCCTGGTGGGATGCACTCCGTCGCGGGCGCGACTGCGTCGGTCCGCTGCCCGCTGCACGTCGCGAATTGCATCCCGGGCCGCCGGTTGCCCAGTCCGAAGGCGGATTCTTGGATGACGTCGCGGGCTTCGATCCGGCGTTCTTTGGCCTCTCAGTACGAGAGGCCCGCTGGATGGATCCACAACAGCGCCTCGTGCTCGAGATTGCCTGGGAAGCCATCGAGCGCGCTGGCTATCTGCCGGAGGCGCTCGCAACCGCGAAGACCGGTGTGTTTGTCGGGGCCTCGCACTTCGACTACACGCGACTGCTCGACCGGTCCGGCGAGCAGCACGATGCCCACTATGGCTCGGGCAACTCGCTGTCGATGTTGGCCAATCGTGTCTCGTACACGCTGAATCTACACGGACCGAGCCTCACGATCGACACGGCGTGCTCGTCATCGTTGGTCGCCGTACACATGGCGTGTGAGAGCATCTTGCGCGGCGAGTGCGACTTCGCGGTCGCAGGCGGCGTCAACGTGACTCTCTTGCCCGACGACACACATGCGCTGGCGGCAGCCGGCATGCTCAGCCCGCGAGGTCGTTGTCGCACGTTCGATCGCGCGGCCGACGGCTATGTTCGCGGAGAAGGTGCCGGAGTGGTTCTGTTGCGGCCGCTCGATGCCGCCGTGGCCGCCGGCGATCCGGTGCTGGCAGTCGTCAAAGGCAGCGCGGTCAATCACGACGGGCACGCCAAGGCGGGGCTGACCGCTCCCAATCCTCGCGCGCAATCCGCGGTCATCACAGCGGCTCTCCACCGTGCAGGCATCGATGCGGCATCGGTCTCGCTGATCGAAACACATGGTACGGGGACAGTCTTGGGCGATCCGCTGGAGCTGTCCGGTCTGCGCGCCACGTTCTCTACTAGCGCGCTGCGACCAAGTACCTGCGCTCTGGCAGCGGTGAAGAGTAGTACCGGACATCTCGAAGCAGCCGCAGGGATTGCCGGTCTGATGCGGACCGTCCTCGCGATCCAGCACGCCCAACTACCTCCCACACTGCATGTCGAGGAGCCCAATCCCCGACTCGATCTCGAAGGCTCGACGTTCTACATCAACGATCGCTTGCGGGCATGGTCGAGCCGAGGGCCGCGCCGCGCGGGCGTCAGCTCTTTCGGAGCCGGCGGCGCCAATGCGCATGTCGTCTTGGAAGAGCCGCCGGCGGCTGTGCGCACCGAGTCGGTCGCCAGTCGTCCCCGGCAGGCGACCGCTCGATTGTCGATTGCGCCATCACAGCACTCCGGTGCTCATCTTCTCACCCTCTCGGCGAACTCCGAGGAATCTCTTCGCGCGCTGGCGACAGCCTATCGTCGTTACCTCGCATCACCCGGCGTCGCGTCAATAGCTGACATTTGCTTCACCGCGAATACCGGGCGTGTCGCCCGCCCTGTACGGCTGGCCATCGTTGCTCGACATCGAGATCAACTCAGCGATCGCTTGCTCCATCTTGCCGCCGGAATCGATCGCGACGAGTTGGCCGGGGCGTATGTCTTCAGCGGTGCTATTCCCAGCGACAGCCGTGCAGCCGAGTCACTGTGGCTGACGGAATTCGCGCCCCGCCTGCGTGCACTCTCATCAGAAGCTCTCGCGGTCTTGCGCGGGCTCTGCCCGGGGTGGACAGCCGACGCACGTTGGGTCGTCTGGCTCGACGAGCTAACTGGCGATGCGACGACTGCTACCGAAGCGGCGATTCGGAAGCTTGACGACGACGAATATACAGACCTCCTGGCTGCATTGGCCACACTTTGGAGCTGGGGTGTCGAGATCGACTGGAGTCGTTTCTACACAGGCCAATTGCATCGCCGAGTGGCACTTCCCACGTCGCCGTTTGCGCGGCAGAAGTGCTGGATCGACGGGGCCCGCGCACCGTCTAGAGCCCATCGAGAAGCTGACCAACTCCGCCCGGCAACGCCAGCAGGCGCGCCGGACCAGATTGCGGCAAGCTCGCCGAGTTCGATCGCCTCCGTTGAGCGGGCAGAAGGCGATGGATCGAGGCACGTGCTCGAAAGCTGGCTGCGCAGCCTGATCGCCGAACTCGTTGAATCCACCGTCGACCAGATCGATGTCGACGTGCCGCTCGTGGAATCGGGCGTCGATTCGATACTCGCTACGCGCGCCGCAGCGCGCATCCGCGAGATATTACATGTCGAAGTGCCGCAAACCGTCTGCTTCGACTACGTGACCATCTCTGGGCTGGTCGCCGGGCTGCGGCAAGACTTCCATGTCGATCCGTCGCTAAACACTGCGAACCATGAGGTACCAGTCGGTGAACGAGTCGCGAAGCCGGTGAGCGTTGCGCCTTTGAATTCGCCCACTGCCGAGCAGCGTCCTCCAGCACGTCGAGAGTCCACGCACGCGATTGCCGTCATCGGCATGGGAGGGCGCTTTCCGCAGGCACCCAGCCTCGATGCGTTTTGGGAGAATCTCGCTGCGGGGCGCGACGCCGTTCGCGAGGTGCCGTCGACTCGCTGGCCGACGCGTCGCGGCGAGGCTGAGGGCCGGGCCGCCAACCAACCGCCGCGCTACGCAGCGCTTCTGGACGATATCGAGTCGTTCGATGCGCCCTTCTTCCGCCTCTCCCCGCGCGAAGCGGCGACGATGGATCCCCAGCAGCGGCTCCTGCTCGAGGTTGCCTGGGAGACGCTCGAAGCAGCCGGCTATGCAGGCCGTCTAACGGGGTCGCGGACTGGCGTGTTCGTGGGTGCCATGGCGAGCGAATACCTGCCGCGGTTGCTCAAGCAACCAGGGACGCTCGACACGCACGTCGCCACCGGTAACGCGACCTCGGTGATTGCCAATCGACTGTCCTACTTCCTCAACCTGGCTGGTCCCTGTCTGGCCGTCGACACCGCGTGCTCGTCGTCGCTGGTGGCGGTGCATTTGGCCGTCGAAAGCATCCGCCGTGGCGAATGCGAATACGCGCTGGCCGGTGGCACCCAGGTGGGTTTGGCGTCATCGCATCACGAGATCATGAATCGGCTTGGCGCGCTGGCGCCACGCGGACGATGTCGCACGTTTGATCGCACCGCCGACGGATACGTGTTGGGTGAGGGCGTCGGCCTGGTGCTCTTGAAACCGCTCGACGCCGCCATCGCAGACGGCGACCACATCCAGGGCGTGCTGCTGGGCACGGCGATGAATCACTCGGGCGCCGCCGCCGGCTTGACCGTGCCGCGAGTCGAATCCCAGGCCGATGTCATCCGCGCAGCGCTCGCCGATGCGTGCGTCACGCCGCAGAGCATCTCTTACCTCGAAGCACACGGTACGGGAACCGCACTTGGGGATCCCATCGAAGTTCGTGGGCTCGCTGCGGCCATGGGCGTTCGCGAAATGTCGCCGCAGTCGTGTGCCTTAGGCTCCGTCAAATCGAACATCGGGCACTTGGAGCCGGCTGCGGGCATCGCCTCGCTCTTGAAAGTGGTGTTGGCTCTGCGTCACGGCCAACTTCCTCCCACTCTGCACATGGCCGAGCCGAATCAGCACCTGCAGTTCGAGTCGACGCCGTTTTACGTGAACGATCGTCTGAGCGTTTGGCGGCGGGGGGAGGGGCCGCGTCGGGCAGGGGTGAGCGCGTTCGGATTCGGGGGCACCAACGCGCACGTGGTTGTCGAGGAAGCACCGACGCCAGTTGGCGAGGCGGAGCAGCAGTCGTCGCCGCGCGCCAACGAGCTCCTGTTGCTCTCCGCCAAGTCGGAAGCGGCTTTGGTGGAGTCGGCACGTCGCTACGCGGAGTACTTGCCGGATCATCCCGAGCTGGCCGCAGCGGACATTGCATTCACGGCGGCCACCGGCCGGGCGGCGCTGCCAGAGCGTCTGGCCGTGGTAAGTCGCGACGTGGCCGGTTGGACGAACAGCCTGCATCAGTTCGCCGTTGCTCCCCAAGAACGCATCCGCGGCCTGTGGCGTGGTCGCGCGCAGGTTGAACATCCGGCCGTGGCCGTACTCTTCAGCGGCCAAGGCGCGCAGTACGCCGGCATGGGCCGCGCGCTCTACGAGTCGGCTCCGGCGTTCCGCGCGGCGTGGGACCTTTGCGCGCAAGCGGCCGGCGAACGCTTGCCCGAGCCGCTAATGCATGTGCTGGAGCAGGACGATCACGCCGAGGCTTTGCTGCGCGACACGCGCTACGCGCAGGTGGCGCTGTTCGCGCTGCAGTACGGGCTGTGGGAGCTGTGGCGCAGTTGGGGACTCGAAGTGGCGGCGGTCGCCGGACACAGTGTGGGCGAGTACGCCGCCGCCTGCGCTGCGGGCGTGCTCGACTGGGAAGCCGGGCTGGAACTCGTTCTCCAGCGCGCGGCGCGAATGCACGAGTTGCCCGCCGGCTTTGGCATGACGGCCGTGCTCGCACCGGTCGATGAAGTCACCGCCGCGCTGGCAGCACAGCTCGACGCGCTGTGCGTGGCGGCCATCAACAGTCCGCGCAACACGGTCGTGGCTGGCCCGGTCGAAGCACTCGAACAACTGGAAACGCAACTCGCCGCCGAGCAAGTCGCCGCGCAGCGGTTGTCGGTGGCCGGCGCGTATCACTCGCCGCAGATGGAAAGCGTGGCGGTCGCGCTGGCCGACGCTGCGGCGCGCTACGAGCACCGCCCGGCGTCGCTGCCGTGGGCCGCCAATCTCAGCGGCCAGCTGTGGCCCGTCGGGCAAGGCCCCACCGCCGAATACTGGGCGCAGCAGGCCCGTCAGCCGGTGCAATTCACGCACGCCGTGCGTTCGTTGGCCGAGACGGGCAACAGTGTATTTGTCGAACTGGGCCCCGGCTCGACACTGGCCGGCTTCGCGCGGGCCACTCTGAAGGAAAGCGAAGCGAGTTCTCCATCCGCTGCCGAAGTCATGACGCTGGCTTCGCTCCAACGCGGCCAAGACGACTGGTCGTCGCTGAGCGCAGCCGCCGGACAGCTTTTCACCCGCGGCGTCGAACTCGACTGGGACGCCTTCCACACGCCGCGCAACCTCCACCGCATCCCACTCCCCACCTACCCCTTCCAAAGACGAAGATACTGGGTGCCGGATGCCACTATCGAGCGGAGCAAGGCGGCAAACGAATCCCTCCAGCAAGACGCGACCGCGGAAGTCGAGCGGCCGAGTCGCGCAGCGGCATCAGCCGCTCGAGCGCAGTCGGACGACGCCGCAGATCGGCCGCAGCCAGACCGACCGAAGCTCGACGACTGGTTTCACGAGCCGACGTGGCTTTCGTACGCCGCCACAGAGCATCGAGCTATTCCCACCGGGACGTGGCTCGTCATCGACGACGTCGACGGCCCCGGCCAGGCGCTGGCCGCCGGGCTGCGATCAAGTGGATGTCGAGTTGTCCTCGGACTGCTCGGTGGTGGGCAGACGAGCAGATCGAAAGACACGGTGCATCTCGATCCGCACAAACCCGACGAGTACGTGCAGCTACTGGACAGCCTGACCGAAACGGGACCTCCCTTGGTCGGCGTTGTCCACATCGGAGCGCTGAGTTCGCCGCCGCTCGCTTCGATCGTTCGCGATCGTCACCTCCGCGAAGGCTGCATGGCTCGGGAGTTGCACAGCGCTGTCTGGTTGCTGCGTGCCGCCGCTCAACGAGCGCTGGCTGGCGCGCTTCCCGACTTGCGGGAGATGTGGTTCGTTACCTTCAACGCACAAAACACGGACGACGACAAGTCGAAATCGAATTCGATTGCAGCGGCCGCCACGGGGCTGGTACGTAGTGCTCGGCTCGAAACGCCGCGGGTGAGTCTGCATGCGATCGATCTGGCTGCCGATGCCGAGTCAGCGCGCATCGCCGTTGAACTCCAAAAGACAATGAGCATCGCCGATGCCCCGCCGGAGCTGGCTGTTCGCCATAACGCGATGTGGCAGCCCGCGCTACGTCGTGGCTCCCAGTCTTGCGACGGCGATGCATCCATCGAGTTGCCCGAGGACGGTGTATATCTCATTACCGGCGGGCGCGGTGGTCTTGGCCTCGAGCTTGCATCCTGGCTCTGCGAGCGCGGCCGTCCCAAGTTGATCCTGACGGGACGCAGCGGCATGCGCGATGAACCGGTTCCCTCGCCCGCTGCGACCGACAGCAGCACCACCGGAACGCAGCTCGCACGCCGCTGGCTGGCGATCGAGCAACTGCGCGGCGGCGGAGCCGATGTGCTGCCGATGTCGGTCGACGTGGCGGATCGCGTCGAAATGCGCCGCCTCGCCAAGCGCATTGAGCGTCAGTTCGGCCGGCTCGACGGCATCTTCCACGTGGCAGGCGTGGCGGCCGACGGGATGCTGCATTCTCTGCAGCCCGAGGAACTTGATCGCGTTTTGCGTCCCAAGATCGATGGCCTTTGCACGCTGCTGGAAACCACCGCTGCGCTGCGTCCCGGTTTCATGGTGCTCTACTCGTCGCTGGCTGCCTGGGCGGGCAACGTCGGGCAAGCGACGTACGCTTCGGCCAACGCCTTTCTAGATGCTTGGTCGATGTCACGCGAGACCAGCGATTTGCCGCGCGTGATGTCCCTGGCATGGGGACCCTGGTCGGACGTGGGGATGGCTGCCCAGCAGGCAACCCAGGAGAAGTTGCGCGCGGCCGGGCTGAATTCGATTTCGCCAACCCTGGGGCGCGATCTAGTCGAGCAGGCGCTCGCCCACCCGCGACCCTGTTGGGTTGTTTACGGTCAGGGCGAGTCGCGTCATCGCGAAGTCAGGCTGGCAGACATCAATCCTGCCGGCCGGCAAGCCGGCTCGCGGAATGCTGCGGCAGTCGAGCCAACTGCAACGTCGGCAACGGAGACGACAAACAGAAGCAACTGTGAAACCACCCAAGTAGCAACGGTACGGTCTAAGCGTGAGCAGCTCTCCTGGCTGCGGTCCTTGCTGATCGAGCTGCTCTCCGACGTTCTCGACCTGCCTGCGCCCGAGATCGACCCAGTCGCGACATTCCAAGACCTGGGGGTCGATTCGATTCTGGCAGAAGAAGCGATGGACCGGGTGCGTCAGGCGCTGGATCTCGACCGATTGCCCGCCACGCTCGTGTTTCAGTTCCCCACCGTGGCAGCACTGGCCGATCATCTGGCCGCCGACTGCGCAGAGCAAGTCGCGCAGGTGGCTAACGCGGATGCGACAACTTCGCAGCATACGGGTTCGAAAAGCAGTGACCAAAGCGGTCGCCAAATCGCTCCGTCTGCCCACGTGACGCCGAATCAATTCCGTCACGCCTGCCAACCGGCGGTGCGCGGACAACACGATATCGCCGTCGTCGGATACGCTTGTCGCTTCGCAGGCGCCGACGACGCGACCGAGTACTGGCAGATGCTCAGCAGCGGTCGCTCCAGCGTTGCACCGATGAGCGACGAACGCCTCGAAGTCGCTTTCGGCTACGACCCGACGCTTCGCGATGCCTTCGGCCCGCGGCGGCCGACGGGAGCGTTCCTTTCCGGTATCGAGCAATTCGATCCCGATTTCTTCCGCCTCTCCGGCGCCGAGGCCGCACAGATGGATCCGCGGCAACGGATCTTTCTCGAAGTCGCCTACGCAGCACTGGAACACGCCGGCTACGGCGGACGCGCGCTAGCGGGAACGAAGACGGGCGTCTTTGTCGGCTGCGGGGCAAACGATTATCTGTTCAACGTCCCTGCCGACCAATTGGGTGAACACGCAGCTACGGGCGGCACCGCGTCGACCGTGGCGAGCCGGTTGGCGTACTACCTCGATACACGTGGTCCCTGCCTGGCCGTCGATACGGCGTGCTCTTCTTCGCTGGTGGCGCTGCACATGGCCATCGAGAGTCTGCGAGCCTGCGAGACAGAGTGCGCTGTGGTAGGAGGCGTGCATCTCCATCTCCGGTTGGGCCCGTACTTCGCCCTCTCGCAAATGGGAGCGCTCTCGCGCTCGTCCACCTGTCGCCCATTCGATGCACAGGCCGACGGATTTGTGCCCGGCGAAGGGGCGGGAGTCCTGCTCCTAAAACCGTTGCCACAAGCCATCGAGTCGGGCGATCGCATCTACGGCGTCGTCCGTGGCAGCGCCATCAACAACGACGGGCGCACCGGTGGCCTCACGGCACCGAACCCTGCGGCGCAGACCGAAGTCGTCGCAGCCGCATGGCGCGACGCGGAAATCGATCCTGCTACGATCAGCTATATCGCCGCGCATGGAACGGGGACGCGTTTGGGTGATCCGCTGGAGTGCGGCGCGCTCGAAGCCGCTTTCCAAGAGCAGACCGATCGCCGCCAGTTCTGTCGCATCGGTTCTGTCAAGGGCAACATCGGCCACTGCGATGCAGCCGCCGGCGTGGCGTCATTGATTCAGGTGCTGCTGAGCTTTGAGCACGGTCAGTTGCCGCCGTCCGGGAACCTTGGGGCACCCAGCCAGCACATCCCGTTCGACGAAGGCGCGCTGGTACCCGCCGCGAGTCCTGACCGGTGGGCGCGAGCAGAGCCCGCCCGTCGCGCCGGAGTCAGCGCGTTCGGCTTCAGCGGTACCAACGCCCACGTTGTTGTGGAAGAGCCCCCGAACGAACTCCAGCAGCCGACGACGTGTTCGGGGGCTGACGCGGAGTCGAGTCCGGAGCTATTCGTACTTTCAGCCGGCGATACAGAAACTTTGCAAGCTCTGGCGGGCGATTACACAGAGTACCTGACAAACACCCGCGACGCGCGCTTCGCCGACATTTGCGCGACGACCCGACAGGGTCGAGCCCACCTGCCGCTACGGACGGCCATCATTGCGTGTGACGCAGTGGGGTTGCTCGAAGCTTTGCCGCAGCTTGCTTCTCCTGACGATGAATCCCACATCCCGTCGGGGGATGGAGCGCACACACTCTTCGTCGGCAGCCTTGACCGGGAAGAAGCCCGGCACCGTTGGGCTCGAATTGCTCGCCGCGCCTGGAGCCAACTCCCAGCAAGCGCCCGCAGTTGGCTGACCAACATCTGCTCGGGATCGTTCGTTGAAGATGATCTCGCGAGCTACATGCAATCGCCAAACGATGGCCAGAAAACTCCGCCAACTGATGCTGCGGAGAACGACAGTTCGGCGGCAGACCGAATTCAATCGCTGCGACTCTGCCTTGCGAACACGGCTACGCGTAAAGACTATCTGGAGTGCGCGGCCGCGCTCTATGTACTCGGCACAGAGATCGACTTCGCGCAGCTTGAACCGACCGGGAAGTTCCGCCGCGTGGCATTGCCGACGTCCCGCTATCGCCGCCGCCGCTGTTGGCTGCCCGGGCGCTGGCCGTCGACTTCAACGCTGGGACAGATGTCGTCGCCCTCGACCGGTTTGCGTGGCGCGGGCGACGGTACGGCAGTCGATGCTGACGTTTGCTTCTGCGTGCCGGTCTGGAGCCCGGCAGCGGCGGCTATTGAGCAAGTCGCTGAATTCGGTACCTGCTTGGTCATCGGCTCACCAACCACACTCGCACAGCAGGCTGTCACTCATGTTGTCGAGCAACTCGCTCGCACTATGAGCCTCGTACAGGTGACGTTTGGCCGGCGGTACGAGCAGCACGGTCGTTCACACTACCAAGTCGCCCCGACTGCGGTCGCCGACTACGCGCGGGTGTTGGCCGACATCGACCAAGGCGGGAATCGCTTGCTGGTTGTGTACTTCGCAAGTGGAGAAAACGACGAATCGAGCGACAACGCTGCCCACGGCAGCGTGCAGGCCGGACTCGCGCTCTGCCAAGCCCTTTTGGCCGACCGAACTGGCCGCGCCGGCCGACTGGCGATCGTCACCTCGGGTGCCGAAGGCCCGAACATCACAAACGCGGAAGGTGCGGCGCTGTGGGGATTGTCTCGCGCACTACATCGCGAAGAGCCCGCCTTCGACCTGAGATTGCTCGATGTGACTGCGTCGAGCCACCCCGCAGCATCGAAGGCGTGGGCTACTGGAGTCGTGCAAGATTTGCTGTCGCGCGCGCCAGAACGTGAGATTGTCTGGCGAGACGATCAGCGACTCACGCCAGGCTTTCGACTGGCCAACGACGGCGATTATGATCCCGCCCCTGTGCCATTGCGCGCAGGAGGCGTCTACCTCATCACCGGCGGACGTGGCGACATCGGCTTGGCCGTCGCGCGCCGGCTCGCGCAGCGGTATCGAGCACGGCTCATCCTGGTTGGCCGTAGCACGACAAGCGACACACTGGGCGACGCGACAACGAAAGCCATCGCCGAGATGAAGTCTGCCGGCGCCGATGTCTTGTCGTTCGCCGCCGATGTCGCCAACGAAACCGCCATGCAACAGATCGTGGATGAAGCCTTCGAGCGTTTCGGCCTCATCGATGGCGTCTTTCACTGCGCGGGCATCATCGGCCGGCGGCGAGTGCGCGAGCTGTCGTCCGCTGAACTCGCCGACGCACTCCGTCCAAAACTCGACGGCGCACGCGTTCTCGATCGCGTGTTCCAGGATCGGCCTCCGCAGTTCACCGTTTACTTTTCCTCGGTCGCCGCCCGGGATGGCAACATCTTCCAGAGCGACTATTCGGCTGCGAACGCGGCGCTCGATAGCCTTGCCGCGGCACGCGCCCATGCTGGCGGGCGCACGTTGTCGATCAATTGGGGATTGTGGAATCTCGGCATGGGCGCGCCCCTGGCAGCGCGGCTGGACGACCGCGATGCAGCCGCGTTGGACCCCGATGTAGCGCTCGATGCGCTCGAGCGTGCGCTAAAGTTCCGTGGCTCGCAGCTCCTCGTTGAACACGTCCGCGCGCCGGCGCGTGATGTTCTCAGATTCAAGTCGGTGCCGGGACCTGAGACTCGCCATCAGCTCCAAGCGGAAGACGCAGTGGTTGCGACTTCGCGATCTCCGGTCAAGGCGGCCCTCGAGCGTTCGCTGCGCACATTGCTCGCCCGGGTGC
Source organism: uncultured Planctomycetales bacterium (assembly GCA_938003525.1). Taxonomy (GTDB): domain Bacteria; phylum Planctomycetota; class Planctomycetia; order Pirellulales; family JAEUIK01; genus CALKYM01. Next base: position 53,927 of record CALKYM010000063.1, read on the forward strand.
TGGACACCCAGCGTGAGCGTCTTGATCGCGAGACGAGCTTCCTCGATTTCGGTCTCGACTCGATGCTGGCCTTGAAGTTTGTTCGCGAGCTCGAAGCCCGCTTAGAGTGTCAGCTCGAAGTGACAATGCCATTCGACCATCCCAGTTTGGCAGCACTTGCTGATCACCTCGGCGACACGCTGACGCCGGCAGAACAGTCGAGGCTAGCTCAAATGGTTGATGTTGCGGTCGCGAACACCAACACAGAACCAGCTCCGACTCAACCGTCGATGCCAGGCGGCGACAAAAACGCGGGCTCCGTTGGCGATGCCGGGCGCCAAAACGGTGCATCTCCAAGGGACGGTGATCGACGAACTCGCTCTGGCACAGGCGATCGGGGCAATATCGTACGTTTAACGAGTGGTCGACGGGTGCTCACGGTCCGTCATCAGGAGTCGTAAGTGTCGCTTGAAGTGCGGCTAAAAGACGGCACTGTCGTTGAAGTGGACGGTGACGCTCCACTCACGGCTAGCGAGCGCGCTGAAATCGAGCGGCGTTTCGGCGCGGCTATCGCCGATGTCAGTCCGCTGCCGCTGCTCGTCGGAACAACCGACTCGCTGGCTCCCACAGATGCGATTGCAATCGTGGGTCTCGCTGGGCGGTTCCCGGGCGCTCGCGATCTCGACGAGTACTGGCACGTCCTCTCGGGAGGCGTCGATGCGGTGACGCCGATTCCCGATGAGCGCGCGGAGCTGGCAGACGCACTGATTCATCAACCTTCGGGCGCGACCACACAGAGTGGCTACTACGGCGGCTTCCTCGCCGACGTCGAATTGTTTGATGCCGAGCTGTTCGGAATCAGCGGACGCGAAGCCGAGCTGATGGATCCGCAGCATCGCCTCCTTCTCGAAGTGGCGTGGGAGGCACTAGAGCAAGGGGGATACGGCGGACGTCGGCTGTGGGATTCAGCCACCGGCGTCTATGTCGGAATCAGCAACAACGAATACATGCAGCGATTCTTGCTCGATCCAACCCGCATCGAGCGGTACATGGGTTCCGGCAACACGCTCTCGATGGTGGCCAACCGCCTTTCTTATCAACTCAACCTTCACGGGCCGAGCCTGTCGGTCGACACGGCGTGTTCCGCGTCGCTGGTGGCCGTTCACCTGGCCATGGAGAGTCTCGTTCGTGGTGAGTGCGACGCGGCGCTGGCTGCCGGCGTCAATTTGTTGTTTTCGCCGCAGATGTATCTCAACTGCCAGCGCGCGCAAATGCTGGCCGCCGACGGACACTGCAAGACATTCGATCGTGGCGCCGACGGGTACGTGCGCGCTGAGGGGGTCGGCGTGGTGCTGCTGCGGCGTCTGCAAGATGCTTTGGCCGACCGCGACACGATTCATGCGGTGCTGCGCGGTTCGGCCGTCAACCAAGATGGTCGCACGAGTGGCCTGACGGCACCGAGCCGCCCTGCTCAAGCGCATCTGTTGCGAGCTGCGTACAGTCGGGCGAGCGTGTCGCCCGAAACGATCAGCTATCTCGAAGCGCACGGAACTGGTACCGCACTGGGTGATCCGATCGAAGTCGGTGCGCTGAGTGACTATTTCAGTATCGACGGGGAACGACAACGTTGCGGGCTCGGCTCCGTCAAGACGACGATTGGGCATGCTGAATCGGCTGCGGGCATCGCCTCGCTCTTGAAAGTGGTGTTGGCTCTGCGTCACGGCCAACTTCCTCCCACTCTGCACATGGCCGAGCCGAATCAGCACCTGCAGTTCGAGTCGACGCCGTTTTACGTGAACGATCGTCTGAGCGTTTGGCGGCGGGGGGAGGGGCCGCGTCGGGCAGGGGTGAGCGCGTTCGGATTCGGGGGCACCAACGCGCACGTGGTTGTCGAGGAAGCACCGACGCCAGTTGGCGAGGCGGAGCAGCAGTCGTCGCCGCGCGCCAACGAGCTCCTGTTGCTCTCCGCCAAGTCGGAAGCGGCTTTGGTGGAGTCGGCACGTCGCTACGCGGAGTACTTGCCGGATCATCCCGAGCTGGCCGCAGCGGACATTGCATTCACGGCGGCCACCGGCCGGGCGGCGCTGCCAGAGCGTCTGGCCGTGGTAAGTCGCGACGTGGCCGGTTGGACGAACAGCCTGCATCAGTTCGCCGTTGCTCCCCAAGAACGCATCCGCGGCCTGTGGCGTGGTCGCGCGCAGGTTGAACATCCGGCCGTGGCCGTACTCTTCAGCGGCCAAGGCGCGCAGTACGCCGGCATGGGCCGCGCGCTCTACGAGTCGGCTCCGGCGTTCCGCGCGGCGTGGGACCTTTGCGCGCAAGCGGCCGGCGAACGCTTGCCCGAGCCGCTAATGCATGTGCTGGAGCAGGACGATCACGCCGAGGCTTTGCTGCGCGACACGCGCTACGCGCAGGTGGCGCTGTTCGCGCTGCAGTACGGGCTGTGGGAGCTGTGGCGCAGTTGGGGACTCGAAGTGGCGGCGGTCGCCGGACACAGTGTGGGCGAGTACGCCGCCGCCTGCGCTGCGGGCGTGCTCGACTGGGAAGCCGGGCTGGAACTCGTTCTCCAGCGCGCGGCGCGAATGCACGAGTTGCCCGCCGGCTTTGGCATGACGGCCGTGCTCGCACCGGTCGATGAAGTCACCGCCGCGCTGGCAGCACAGCTCGACGCGCTGTGCGTGGCGGCCATCAACAGTCCGCGCAACACGGTCGTGGCTGGCCCGGTCGAAGCACTCGAACAACTGGAAACGCAACTCGCCGCCGAGCAAGTCGCCGCGCAGCGGTTGTCGGTGGCCGGCGCGTATCACTCGCCGCAGATGGAAAGCGTGGCGGTCGCGCTGGCCGACGCTGCGGCGCGCTACGAGCACCGCCCGGCGTCGCTGCCGTGGGCCGCCAATCTCAGCGGCCAGCTGTGGCCCGTCGGGCAAGGCCCCACCGCCGAATACTGGGCGCAGCAGGCCCGTCAGCCGGTGCAATTCACGCACGCCGTGCGTTCGTTGGCCGAGACGGGCAACAGTGTATTTGTCGAACTGGGCCCCGGCTCGACACTGGCCGGCTTCGCGCGGGCCACTCTGAAGGAAAGCGAAGCGAGTTCTCCATCCGCTGCCGAAGTCATGACGCTGGCTTCGCTCCAACGCGGCCAAGACGACTGGTCGTCGCTGAGCGCAGCCGCCGGACAGCTTTTCACCCGCGGCGTCGAACTCGACTGGGACGCCTTCCACACGCCGCGCAACCTCCACCGCATCCCACTCCCCACCTACCCCTTCCAAAGACGAAGATACTGGGTGCCGGATGCCCGCATCTCAGCCGACGAGTCGTCCGGGTCACACCAAGTGCGCCGTGAATCGGCGCCGGCTACCGATCAACAACTTCACGCAATCGACGACTGGTTCTACGTTCCAGAGTGGCAGTTGAGTCCGGCCGCTCCATCACGCGAGCTGCAGCGCGGGACATGGCTCATCTTTGCCGACGAGGGCGGCCGAGGTGATTTGCTGACTGCTAAGTTGAGGGACTCGGGCTCCCGCGCGATTGTGGCGCGCAGTGGCCATTCATTTCACGGTATCACGGCAGATGTCTGCACGGTCGCAGCAGGCAGCGACGATATCCAGCGTCTCGTGGAGCAACTCGCAAGCGAATTCACCGACTGGTGTGGAGTCGTGTACCTCTGCGGATGCGACGTCGCCGACGAATGGCCGACGACCGCTGCCGCGGCAGAGCGGCGCACTGCCCACGCCACGGGCAACCTGTTCCACCTCTTGCGCGCACTCGCATCCCCCAAATGTCCACCTTTGGAAGTCTGGACTGCGACCGCCGATGGTCAGCCTCTCCGCCCGTCCCGGGAACGACTCAGCCCCTGGGCCGCGCCGCTCTGGTCGCTCGTGCAAGTCGCTTCGCAGGAATTGCCCGCGCACCGTTTTCATCGCATCGACCTCAGTTCTTCGATGAGCCCGGACAATGCAGCGGCCCACCTTTGGCATGAAATGCAGACAGACGGAGGTGCCGCCGCCTATCGCGACGAGGAGCGATACGAAAGCCGGCTGCTGCCCCTGGATTTGTCGACGGCCGCGCGGCGCAACACACCCAATGTGCGGCCCGGCGGCGTTTACTTGCTGGTTGGTGGACTCGGTTACCTCGGTCTCGAACTCGCCTCAGCACTGGTCACCCAGCAGCAAACGCGCATTCATCTCATCCTGACCGGTCGCCGCGGCCTGGACGATTCGGCAATCTCAGGTGAAATCAGCGCGCGTCGCCGCGCCAAGCTCGACCAATTGCGCGGAACGGGCGCGGAGATCTGGACTCCGCAACTCGATGTCACTGATGCCGACGCGGTGCACGAGCTGGTGGCGCAAGTAGAGCGGCGCTACGGTCGACTCGACGGCGTGATCCACGTGGCCGGGATCGTCGAAGATGAACTGCTCTACAAGAAGTCGCCCGACGCCTTCTCCAAGGTGTTGCGTCCTAAGACCGTCGGTGCCTGGGCACTGCATGAAGCGACCCGCCATTTGCAGCTTGATTGGTTCGTGCTTTGTTCGTCGACGGCTTCTATCCATGGCGAGATTGGCCACGCGACGTATGCGGCGTCGAATGCTTTCCTGGACGCTTTAGCACATTACCGCCGCTACGCCCTGCATCTGCCGGCGCTGTCGATCAACTGGGGGCCGTGGGAGGGAAGCCCGTCGGCAGCGTCGCCCACCTACCGGCGGATGATGCAAGCCCGCGGATCGCGCTTCATCGAACCCGACCGCGGTCGCCGCGCCTTCTTGCAGGCATTGGCACTCGACATGCCCCAGGTAGCCATCGTACACCTCGACGGCGGCCGGCGAGACGATCCGCTCGGACTCAATGAGCCCGCCGCTCGCATCACTCAAACCTCGGGGCAGGAGAGCACCAACTCATGGTCGGCAATCGTAGCCGCCACGCGCGATGAAGCGCGCCGTGCGACCCAAGACCTTCAGCCGAATGTTGAACGCTTTCGTGGAATTGGCAGTCGAATCGATGCGTTGTGTGCTGCGTATGTGGGGCGTGCATGCCGGTCACTGGGCCTGCAAAACTACCTGGATGAGGAGTTAGACGCCACACGCCTTGCGGATCGATTGGCAGTCGTCGACGGCTTGGCCCCGGCATTCCGGCGGTTGTTGCAGATGCTGGTCGACGACCAGCTATTGGTCAACCAAAGCGGCCGTTGGCGTCTCGAAACCGACCGTATCCAGAAGCCGGAACGACTGTATGAGAGCTTGGTTGCCGACTTTCCCGAGGTTCGCCCGCAGCTCGAACTCCTTCGCCGCAGCGGCGAAGCCCTGCCGGAGGTGTTGCGGGGGCGTCGCAGCGTCATTGAAGTGCTCTTTCCCACGGCTTCGGCCGATTCCGCCGAGTCGCTTTACGGCCATTCACCGTTTGCCGGCTACTACCAATCGGTTGCGGGTGCAGCGCTCGCGGCGCGAGCACAGACCGCTTTGACCGCCGCCGGCGTTGCTCGCCGCGATGTCAATCTGCGCGTGTTGGAAATCGGCGCAGGAACCGGCGCCACGACGGCGGCGATGCGCCAAGCACTCGGCCATCAGCCGGTGCACTACGAATTCACCGACATCGCCCCAACGCTGCTCCGCCGCGCCGAACGCGCGCTGGGCGATTGGCGAGGACTCGTTTGTCGCCGTCTGGACATAGAAACGTCGCCAGGCAACCAGGGCTTCTCGCCGGACAGCTACGACGTTGTGATTGCCGCAGACGTTTTGCATGCCACGCGAGACATCCGGTCCACGCTGGCCCATGTCACCGAACTGCTCGCTGCCGGCGGCACGCTCTTGCTGCTCGAAGCCACACGGCCACTGCGGTTCGGCGAATTGACGTTCGGTTTGACTGAGGGCTGGTGGCGGTTCACCGATCGCCAACTGCGCCACGAGCACCCTTTGCTGGCGCCGGAAGAGTGGACTTCCGAACTCCGCGTAGCCGGCTTCGACGAGGTGCTCGTGTTTCCCGAGGAGCCGATTCCGGAGGCCGACTACCGGGACCATCATCTGCTGGTCGCTCACTATCCAGCTCAGCCGCGCTCAACCGCGCCGAGCGACTTCAATACCGTTCGTGATGCTGCATCAGGACGTCATTCACAACAGCATGGGCCGACGCCCGCGATCGCCGAAAGCCGCGAGCTGGCAGCCGATACTGCCGGAACTGAGCGGCTCTTACGCGAGCTCATCGCCGAGATCATGCGTACTCCTCCCGAGGCGATCGATATCGAGCAGTCGTTCCAGGAACAGGGCGTCGACTCGCTGATGGTCGTTGAACTCACCGATGCGCTGCAACGCAGGCTCAACGGCGCCGTTCTCGGACCCGCCCTCATTTACGAGCATCCATCGGTGCGTCGCCTGGCGGCCTTCCTATACCAGCGCTACCCGAGCCAACTTGCTGCCGCCGGCGCGAGCGCGCCGGAAAGGCCGCTGCCGTCGGACCTCGACTCGGAGTCCGAGACTCGAGCGGCAACTTCGGCTGGCGAAGCCGTCAGTTCCGACAAGTACCGAAGACGTGGCCAGTATGCTCGCCCCACCGAAGACGCTGCACAACGTCCCGGCGATGAGCTGCGGGGCGACGATATCGCCGTCATCGGTTTCGCAGGTCGCTTTCCCGGCGCGCCGACCGCCTCCGCGCTCTGGGAGCTACTCGCTTCTGGCAGTCAAAGTATTGCGAACGTTCCGACCCAGCGTATCGAGCTGGCCGCACGGCTTGGTGTCCCTGCGACACAGTTGGACCAGGCGCGTCGCTACGAAGGCGGCTTTCTGAGTGACGTCGATCAGTTCGATCCTGGCTTCTTCCGCATCGCACCTCTCGAAGCCCGCTGGATCGATCCACGGCAACGCCTGTTCCTCGAACTGGCCAACGAGGCCCTCGAACATGCCGGCTACGGGGGCGATCGCCTGCGAGGCAGTTCTGCCGGGGTGTTTGCCGGCGCAGGTACGCACGACTATTTGGTTGGCGTCGCCGCGGACGAAGCGGCCGAGTTCTGGGCCACCGCCTCGAATCCTGCCACGCTGCCTGCGCGAGTCACTTACTGGCTCGATCTGCACGGGCCCAGTGTGCCCGTCGACACCGCTTGTAGTTCAGCGTTGGTCGCCGTTCATTTGGCCGCCCAATCGCTGCGCTGCGGCGAGTGCCCCGTCGCCATTGCAGGCGCCGTGCATCTCAATTTGCGGCTGAGCAACTTCCGGGCGTTCGAGATGCTCGAAGCGCTCTCGCCCGATGGTCGGTGTCGCGCGTTCGCCTCCACCGCGAATGGCTTCGTACCCAGCGAAGGTGGCGGTGTCGTGATTCTCAAGCCGCTGGCAGACGCAGAGCACGACGGAGATACGATCTACGGCGTGATTCGCGGCACCGCCGTCAACAGCGACGGACGAACCAACGGACTCACGGCCCCGAATCCTGCAGCGCAGCGCGCGGTACTCCTCTCCGCGTGGGACGACGCCGGCATTGCGCCCGAAACAGTGTCCTATATCGAGGCCCACGGCACGGGTACTCCCCTCGGCGATCCCGTCGAGTTCAACGCGCTGACCTCGGCCTTCGCCGAGCGAACATCGCAGCGCGGCTTTTGCCAAGTTGGCTCCGTGAAAAGCAATGTCGGCCACTGCGAGGCCGCCGCCGGTATGGCTTCGCTCTTGAAAGTACTCCTCAGCTTCGCGAACCGCACATTGCCCGCAAGCTTGCATCTCGACGCGCCGAACGGCCATTTGGAAACGGCGGATAGCGCGCTGTTCGTCGGAGATCGCCTTCGCTCCTGGACCTCATCGACCAGTCCGCGTCGCGCCGGCATCAGCGCATTCGGGTTCGGTGGCACCAACGCCCATGTCGTACTGGAAGAACCTCCAGGCGACGCGCGAGAAGGTGCCGCCGGAAAACCCAACGAGGGCGACGCGCAGCTTTGCCTGATCTCAGCGCGCACGCCAGAGCTCTTGTTGCGCTATGTAGCGCAG
>CALKYM010000064.1 GCA_938003525.1 uncultured Planctomycetales bacterium
TCGCGCGCTACGAGGCCGGCCAGCGCTACGACCGCGGCCGTTGGCTCACGGCCGAGGAAGATGCGACACGCCATGAACAGATCGATCGTGGTTGGACGGTCGAGAGCGAACACTACACGGTGATCACCAACCACAGCCTGGAAGCGGGCGTGGCTCTCTCTGCAAAGCTGGAACGGCTGTACGGCGCCTGGCAGCAAGTTTTCGCCACCTACCGGCAGTCGCTCAACGAAATCTCCCGGCAGCTTTCAGGCGGAGGCCGGAGCATCATCCGCGGTAACCGCCAACATCGCGTTGTCTACTTTCGCGATCGCAGCGAGTACATCGCCGCTTTACGACCGGCTGAGCCGCGCATCGAAATGACGATCGGCATCTATTTTGAAGAGCCGCGCACGGCGTACTTCTTCGCTGGCGATGACTACGAAGATGGAACGCTGTACCACGAAGCCACCCATCAGTTGTTCAGCGAAACGCGGCGGGTAGCGCGGGACGCCGGCTTAAAGCACAACTTCTGGATTGTCGAAGGCGTGGCCCTGTACTTCGAATCGCTCGCTCTCGGCCAGGCGTACGACACCTTGGGCGGCAGCCATCACATTCGGGTGATCGCCGCCCGACAGCGTGTGCTAGACGATGGGTTTTACGTTCCGCTGGCCGAGTTGGTGAGCTACGGTCGCGAGCGGCTGCAGAGCCATCCCGACATCGCCAAGATTTACAGCCAGGCGGCCGGTCTGACGCACTTTCTGATGCACTACAACGACGGCCAATACCGCGAGGCCCTAGTGCAATATCTGCTGGCCGTGTATACGAACCGAGCGCGGCCCACGACCCTGGCAGCCCTGACCGGCACGAGCTTCAACGAGCTCGATCAGCAGTACCGAGAGTTCCTGACCGCTGATCGCCTGCTGGCGGAGTCGTCCGTGGTAGAACGTTGAATCGCCAGAGTTCTATGGCGACCGTTCGCAGAAACGACGCTGGGCCGTTCGCTGCTTTTCAGTCGCAGACGACGCCACCGAGGAGCGAATGATGCGTCCCTGGAAGCTCGCAGAAGCGAACTACGCCCAAATCAAGACGCAGCCCGCCGAAGTCGCCGTGTTGCCGCTTGGTGCGACCGAGCCGCACAACCTCCACTTGCCCTATGGGACCGATACCTTCGAAGGTGATGTGATCGGCGAGCGGATTTGCGAAGCGGCCTACAACCAGGGAGCGCGGGTGGTACTGTTGCCGACCATTCCTTACGGCACCGAAACCAACCAACAGGCGTTTCCGCTGTCGATGAACATCCAGCCGTCGACGCTGGGGCGCGTGATCACCGATCTCGTGGAGTCGCTCGTCGGGCACGGCATCCGCAAGATCGTGCTGCTCAACAGTCACGGCGGCAACGACCTGAAACCGCTCTTGAGAGAACTCTACGGCAAAACGCCGGCCTATCTGTTTCTCTGCAATTGGTATCGCACGCTGGCCGATATCGAGCATGAGATCTTCGATGAGCCCGGCGACCACGCGGGAGAAATGGAAACTTCGTTGGGCCTGGCATTCTTCCCGCAGTTTGTGGCGCGCAATCCCGATGGCTCGCTGGATGCCGACGACGGGCAGGTGGCGCCGACGCGCTTCGAGGCGGTCAACCGCGGCTGGGTCAGCATCACCCGACCGTGGCACCTGCTGACGACGAACACCGGCAGCGGCAATCCCCACGCCGCCACCGCCGAAAAGGGAGAGCGGATGATGGAACTGCTCGTCGAGCGGCTGGCTAAGTTTCTCGTCGAACTCTGGGCATCGGAGCTGGACGAACGGTTCCCTTTCTAAGCGCGCACGACTGTCGCCGACGCTCTATTTCCCACGATCGACGGCGCCGTAAGGTCGGCGTCCTGGGCGTTGTGTAGACCGGCATCTGGCGCGGTGCGGACATCTTGCAATTCGGGCTGCTTTGTCGGCGCGGACCGACCGTTGACCCTCGCGCGCGGGCGGCTTAAAGTGAGCGTTCGTCCCCAACCTGAGTCTGTGAACCAACTTCGTGGGGCTGCCGCGGCTCGCCGGATCGGCGTCCGCCGGGTCGCTCGCGCGGTGGTTCACCTTCGTTCTGGAACAGCGAAGACTGCTTCCGCACATGCTGGCCAAGCGGGTGATTCCCTGTCTCGATGTCGACCGCGGCCGGGTTGTCAAAGGCACCCGGTTCGTCAATCTCCGCGATGCCGGTGATCCGGTCGAAGTGGCGCGGCGGTATGAAGCAGAAGGCGCCGACGAGCTCGTATTTCTGGACATCACGGCCAGTCACGAAGGCCGAGACATCATGCTCGACGTCGTCCGCCGCACCGCCGAAGTGATCTTCATGCCGCTCACCGTCGGCGGCGGCATCCGCACGCTCGAGGACATCCGCGAGTTGCTCAAAGCGGGCAGCGACAAAGTCTCCATCAACTCGGCAGCGCCGCGCGATCCCGACTTCGTCCGCCAGGCGGCGCGGCGTTTCGGTAGCCAGTGCATCGTGGTCAACATCGACCCCAAGCGCGTCGATCGCGAGGGAGCCGAATTTTGGGAAGTGCACGTCAACGGCGGGCGCATCGGCACCGGGCTCGAAGCAGTGGCCTGGGCTCGCCAGGTCGAGCAGCTCGGCGCCGGCGAGATCGTACTCACCTCGATGGATGCCGACGGGACGAAGGACGGCTACGATTTGGAGATCACCCGGGCCGTGAGCGAGGCCGTTTCCATTCCCGTGGTGGCCAGTGGCGGCGCCGGCAAGCCGGAGCATTTGGCCGAAGCGATTGCGCGGGGCAAAGCGGATGCCGCGCTGGCGGCGAGTATCTTCCACTATGGCGAGTACACCATTCGCGAAACGAAACAGGTGATGGCGTCGCGGGGCATTCCCGTGCGGCTGGCTGCATAGGGGGCGCGCGAGCCCCACAGCGGGGAACAGTCTGAGGAGAACGACGAAGATGGCCATGACAGTTGACGAAACGGCTCAGCGCTTCACCTCCAAGCGCACCGAACTGGAAGTCGACAAGCTGTTTCGCAGTCTCGTCAAGCTCGAGGGGAGCGACCTGCATCTGAAGGTCGGTCGCCCACCGATCATTCGCGTCAACGGAACGCTACGGCCGCTGAGTCGCGGCGAAATCGACGACGACGAGATGGTCCGCTTGATCTTCCCCATGCTCGACGAACGCCTCCGCGGCATCTTCGACGAAGACGGCGGCTGCGACTTTGCCTACACCGTCGAAGTCGACGACGTCACGTGGCGGTTTCGCGTCAACGTCTTGCAGCAACTCGGCCACGTCGGGCTGGTTGCCCGCCGCGTGAACAACTGGATTCCCGATTTCGAGGGTTTGTTTCTGCCGCCGTCGATCGAGAGCCTCTGCAAGTTCGACCAGGGCATGGTCCTCTTGGCCGGCGTTACCGGCTCGGGAAAGAGCACGACCATTGCGTCGATGCTCAACTGGATCAATCGTCACTATCGCAAACACATCCTCACGCTGGAAGACCCGATCGAGTTCGTCTTCTCCGAAGAGAAGTGTCTCATCAATCAGCGCGAAGTCGGCATGGACGTGAAAGACTTTGGCATCGGCATGAAACACGCTGTGCGTGAAGATCCCGACGTGATGCTGGTGGGCGAGATGCGCGATCGCGAGACGTTTCTCACGGCCATTCACGCCGCTGAGACGGGCCACCTGGTGTTCGGCACGATTCACGCCTCCAGCGCGCCCTCGACGATCGGCCGTATTCTCGATCTCTTCCCGCAGGACATGCACGCCGCGCTGCGCAGCGCCATCGCGTTTAACATGCGCGGCATCATCGCGCAAAAGCTGCTGCCTTCGATTCGCGAAGACGTGGGACGCGTGCCCACCGTCGAAATCATGACCTTCAATCCGACGGTGCGTAAGCTGATTCTCGAAGAGGCCGACGAGAAGCTACCCGACGCCATTCGCATGTGCGCCAATGAAGGCATGCAGGACTTCACGATGAGCCTGCAGAATCTGGTTGAGACGGAGCTCATCGATCGGGCAACGGCCTTTGAAGTGGCCCCCAACGTCGAAGCGCTCAAGATGGCGCTCAAGGGAATCGCCGTCGCACAGCCTGGGATTATGTGATGCGACGTTGGCTGCCCGTCTGTTGCGCCGCCGTGGCCATCGCGTCGCTGGCCCCCTCGCCTGCGGCTGCGCAGAGCGACTGGCCGGCAGTCGATCTGACGTCGTCGCCGCAGGGATTCCCCTACGGGCCGGGCTTCTATCTCAGCATCACCAAGATTGCGATCTCGTGGGGTCTGTTTCTGCTCTGGGTCTATACCACTGAGTTCGTCAATATCAGCGCGCAGCGCAACAAGTTCCCCTACACGCGCTGGAACGCCATCTGTTTCTTCCCCTTCCTCGTCGCGCTGCTGCTCACCTGGGTGATTCCCATTTTCTGGTTGAGCTTGCCGCTGTTGATCCTGGCCTACGCCATTCCGCTGGGCATGTACGTCCGCTTTTACAATCGCGAAGTACCGCCGCACGAACAGGTGATGACAGCCGCGCACCTGCGCTACTGGATCGCCTCGCGCCTGGCGCCGCTGGGAGTCAAGATCGAAGCCGAGCGCAAGTCGATCGATGAACTGATCCCCGTCAAGCTCGAAGCCCGCGGCACAGGCGACAAAGTCCGCGACGGAGCAAATCTCTTGCAAGCCCGGGAGTCCGACGCGTTCCACTTGACGCGTGAGCTGTTGCTCGAAGCGTTTCAGCGGCGCAGCGACTCCATGATGATGGACTTCACGAAGGAAGCCGTCGCGGTGCGGTACCTGATCGATGGCATGTGGACGAATGGTGCAGCCCAGGACCGCCCCACCGGCGATGCCATGCTGGCGGTGATGAAGACCATCGCCGCCCTCAAGCCCGCCGAACGCCGCGCACGGCAGGAAGGCGAATTCGGCGCGACCCACGAAAGCTCAAAGTACACCTGTCACCTCACCACGCAGGGCACCAAAACAGGTGAGCGCGCGCTGCTTCGCTTCGACGACGGCACGGTTCGCTTCGAACAACTCCCCGATTTGGGCATGCGCGAGAAAATGGTCGAACAGGTGCGCGAGTATCTCGCCCGCCAAGAGGGATTCATCCTCATCTCGGCCCCGCCAGGCAACGGATTGACGGCGCTGTTCGACGCCGCGCTCGGTTCGTCCGATCGTTACATGCGCGACTATCGCGCCGTCGAAGACCAGCGGCATCCGGAACGCGAGATCGAAAACGTCGGGGCGGTGACCTACGATTCGGCGAGCGGCGAAACGCCGGCAAGTGTGCTCCCGCAAATGCTGCTCAAGCATCCGGACGTCATCATCTGCCGCGATCTCGCGAATCTGGATACGCTGAACATCCTCTGCGATCAGGCGAGCGGGCGCCTCGTGCTGACCAGTATCCGTGCCAAAGACACCGTCGAGGCGTTGGCCCGCGTCTTGGCCATGAAAGTCGATCCGGCCCGCTTTGCCGAGGCCATCTCCTGCTCGCTCAGCGGACGCCTGGTGCGCCGCTTGTGTGAAGCCTGCAAGGAAGCGTACGTGCCGCCACCGCAGTTGTTGCAAAAACTGGGGCTGCCGCCCGGTCGCGTCGAATCGCTGTATCGCCCCCCTCAGCAACCCGAAGAGGTCTGCAGCGAATGCGGCGGCATTGGCTACCGCGGTCGGACCGGAATCTTCGAGTTTCTGCCCGTCGGCGATGTGCTACGCAAACACCTGGCTCAACCTGCCAAGCTCGACGTGCTCCGCAAAGCGGCGCGCAAGGACGGCTTGCGCACGCTGCAAGAAGAGGGATTGCTGCTTGTGGTCAAAGGCGTGACCTCGCTTCCCGAGTTGATGCGTGTTCTCAAAGAATAGGTACACACCACGGTGACCTTCATCTTCCCGGCTGTCTTGATCGTGATCATTATCGCCGTGGTGGCCTCTCGGATGAACGAGGGGCTGTGGAGCAACGCGATTGCGCTGGTCAACACGGTGTTCGCAGCGCTGATCGCCTCCAACTTCTATGAACCCCTGACCATCTGGCTGACCAAACAGGTGCCCGGCGGACGGTACTCATGGGACATCACCACGCTCTGGGCGCTGTTCGCCGTCTCGATGTTCGCGATGAGCGCGCTGACCGACCTGGTTTCGCGCTACAAAGTGCGGTTCATCAAGCCGGTCGAACAAGTGGGCGGCTTGCTCTTCGCCGCCTGGACGGGCTGGGTGGTGGTGTGCTTCTTGTGCATGACTCTGCACACGGCTCCCCTGGCCCGCAACTTCCTCTGGGGTGGCTTCAAACCGGAAGAGCAGATGCTGTTTGGCCTGGCACCCGACCGGCAATGGCTGGGCTTCGTGCAACGAACCTCTCAAGGCGCTCTCGCGCCGGTCAACGCCGGTGAGAACTATGCCGGCTTCGATCAACACGCGGAGTTCATGATCAAGTACGCCTCGCGCCGTGAGGCCTACGCGCGCGAAGAGGGCTTCGCCGGCAAGAAACCGCCGCTGTAACCGCTTGCATGCGATCTGTCTGCCGAGGCGACGATTCCATGACCGGAATGTCACCATGACTGCGACCGTATCGCGCTTCAGCGAAGCCGCTGCCGACGAGTCGACCAGCGCGTATCGACCGCTGAGCAAGTTCGCGGTGTTGGCCCTCTGTTCGGGCCTCTTGTCACCCTTGGCCTGGGTGCATCCCGTGCTGTGGAGCATCCCGGCGATCACCGTGGCGATGGGTGCCATGGCGCTCTGGCACATCACGCGCCCGGACGCCGATCTGACCGGCAGCAAAGTCGCGCTGTTGGGCATCGGCGTCGCGCTGGTCAGCGGGATCGGCGCACCGGTGCGGGCACTCGCGGTGCAGCAACTGATCCTCCGCGACGGCAATCAATTCGCTCTGCAATGGTTCGAGTACCTCCGCCACGAACAACCGCACATGGCGCACCAGTTGTGTTCGAACATCAGCGGCCGCCAACCGCTGGACGACCAGCTCTGGCAGTTCTATCGCGAACGCCCGGAGTGGGCCGACGACCTGCGGCACTTCGTCGGCGATCCGCTCATTCGCACGCTGCTCGTGTTGGGCAAGCGCATGCAAGTGCGCTTGTATGAAGTCCACGGGCTGGAGGATCTCGGCCGCAGCCAGGCCGTGGTGATGACGTATGCCGTCACGTACGAGGAGGCCGGCGCGAAGAAGACGTTTCTCGTGACGTTGCTCATGGAACGGCACTTCAACTCGATCGACCAACGGGGGCGCTGGAAGATCCAACGCACGCTCGTCCGCCAGTCGCTCGGTCCCCCGGAGTCGGACGAATCGTCCGCTGAGGAAAGCACCGCGTGAGCGTTAGGCGATCGGGGTGCCGCTCGGGGCTAGTTGCTTACGCGGCGCGCCGCCGTTGCTCGCGTTGTGAAGATCGTCGCTTTTCTTGCGATCGCGAGCGGCCCATCGCAGCGCCCGCGCGCTTGGCGAGCCAGCGGGCGTAGGACGTCATGTGCTGCAACGCGTCTCGGGAAACAACCCGTTGGCTGGCGCGCTGCTCCCAGTGAAAGGCGTACGTGCCGCCGTAGTACACCACGTCCCAGCCGGCCCGTCGCGCGCGCCAGCAATAGTCGACGTCTTCAAAATACTTGCGAAATCCAGCGTCGAAGCCCCCGACTTGGTCGACGCATTCTCTGCGCAATAGGAGCAGGCAGCCCGACAACCACTCGCAGGCAAAGGTGGCCGTTTCCGATTGCTCGTCGTACAAGTGTCGGGCCACACTTTCCGGCCTTCGCCACAGCCGGGGCAGTCTCCGCGCCAGAATGACGCCGGGCGTGGGAAAGCGTCGCGCGGGCGAGGCGAACTTGCCGTCGGCATGATACAGGCGGCATCCCACCACGCCGGCCTCCGGCGTCGCATCCATGAAGTCCACCAGCTTGGCCAGCGCCTGCTCGGCGGGATCGAAATACATGTCCGTATTCAACAGCAAGACATAGCGCGCCGTGGCGTGAGCCAGAATGCGATTCAAATTAGCCGCGTAGTGCAGCCTGCGACTATTCCGCACCACCAATGTAGGCTCGTGCAAGCCCTGCCACTTGGTGACGCCACCCGACGAAACATTGTCGACCAGCACGACTCGCATCCGCACCGACCCGCAAGAACCGGAGAGTGAGGTCAACAGCGGCTCGATGAACTTCCGCTCGTGCGTATAGATGACGCCCACGTCGAGATCGGCCGGCACAGTTCTCTGATTCATGGAATGCCCGTTTCTCACGTCCTGCAGCGCGTGTAGGGGCGCCACCAACCGCGCGTCATTTGCCGACGCAACGCGCCGAGCGAAATACGCCGCTGCCGCTGAACGACGCGCCGCTTGCGCAGGATTCCCGCGAGCCCTCGATATGCAGCCCACTTACTGCGGAGCACGAGCAGCGGTCGCCCCTGTAGGGCGTACCAGCCCCAGGTGACGCCGGCGAGCAAAAGATGCTGCGGCAGATACCACAACAGCAACCAGCCTGGCATGTTCTTCCACCACGTCCATTCGAGATTGCGCTGGGCGTGATAGACCGTGAAGTCGCTGCGACGGCCGGTCGTCGCCGACCCCACGTGCCGGACGAGCGCATCGGGAATCAGTCGACAAGCATAGCCGGCCAGCCGCAGCCGGAATCCGAGATCAACGTCCTCGAAGTAGCAAAAATAGTCTTCGTCGAAGCCGCCGCACTCGAGCACCGCCCGGCGTCGATAACAGGCCGCCGCGCCGCTGGGCGCGAACATCTCCCGGGCCGAAATTCCTAGTGATACCAGCGGCCGGCCACTGCCCTCGCGCCAAGCCATACCGCTGACGTGGTAGTTGTCGCCCAGCCCGTCTGCAATGGTCGGATCGGCGTCGCGCACGGTGGGGCAGGCGAACGACCCGCATTCAGGATGCGACCCGGCAGCGCGGGCCAGCGCAGCCAGCCAGCCTGGCTCGGGGAACGCATCGGGGTTGAGCAGCGCCACCCAATCGACGTCCTCCAGTTCTGCAAGCGCGCGATTGCAGGCTGCGGCGAAGCCGACGTTCTGCGGCAGCCGCAACAGCGACACCGGCATCGGCATCGTCGACACCGCGTCGAGCGAACCGTCGTCGCTGGCGTTGTCGACGATGATGATTTCTTCTGCCGCGACCTGCTGAGCGGCCGTCGCCTCCAGGCAACGCCGCAGCATACGGCCGGAGTTGTAGTTGACGATGATCACCGCCACGCGGAAGCCCGTCTCTGGCTGTTGCGCTGTGGTTGCAAAATGCGGACCGGGCGCGCCATGTTCGACTGCCGGCGTGCTGGCAGCCGCGCGCCATCGCGATGATTCGACAGGTGGTTTTCCGGACATCGGCTTGGCTCATAGCCCGAGAAAAGGTGTGGCATTGTGCCGCGAGCGCAGGGACGAGGAAAGACGAATACAGGCTGTTGCCGACTTGCGACCACAGTTGCCCAGCTTGCCAGCGACCGGGCAGTTGCCCTAATGATCTGGTCGACGACCGGGCGATGCGTTAAAGGTGCACTCTTCCATGCCGAATCCCCCGAGGCGCGAACACGCGGCGCACGACGCCAACGTGCTATCACGGGGGATGATCGCGGCAACCGGATCTGGGCTTGTCGACCTGCGACGGAATTGCCGTGTCTCGCGCGAACCCCATACCTCGGCAGGAGACGGGTCTGTTTGCCGAGTGGGTTGCGCCGCTGCCCGCCAGCTACTCGAACCATCTGGCAACGCCGCAGCCGCAACGTGCCCGCCTGCCCTGGCGTCCCGCAGTTGTGCTGACGCTGCTCATGCTGACGGCGGCGCCGCGCATCGTGACGGCCTATCGCGCCGAAACCATTTGCCCCGACGGCGCGCTTTACGTACGGCTGGCCAAGGCGATGGAGCAGGGTCATCTCGAGCAGGCGCTGGCGGGCCTGCACCTGAACACGTTTCCCGTCGTGCTCGCGGCCGGCCATTGGTTGCTGGGCTGGGACTGGGACCTTGTCGGCCGTTGGTGGGGAGTGCTGGCCGCGACGCTGGCCGTGTGGCCCATGTTTGCCTGGGTAAGGCGGCAGTTTGATGATCGCATCGCGGTGGCGGCCTGTCTGCTGTACGCTGCTCATCCCAAGCTCATCGAATGGAGCCCCGAAGTCATCCGCGATCCCACCTACTGGCTGCTGTTCGTGGGATCGCTGGCACTGCTGTGGCGCGCCGTCACCGAGGTCCGCTTGCATTGGTTCTTGCTCGCCGGCGTCACTTCGACGCTCTGCGTGCTCACCCGTTTCGAGGGCCTGTTTCTGCTGATACCGCTGGTGCTGTGGACCGCCATGCGGTGGTTTGCACTGCGGGAATCTCGCGGACGTTTGCTCGTCGGCGCGTTGCTGTGTGCGGGAGCCTTTCCGGCACTGCTGCTGGTGGTCAACATTTGGCTGCTCAGCGGACATGCTCAGTTCGAGGCTTTCCGCGCCGAGCCGTTCGACCGCGCCGCCAAGTGGTTCACCGCCTTGCTGGGTGCGGCGCCGGGAGAAGCCGAATCGGCCCTGTCGAATCTCGACCTCGCGTGGCTGTTCGTCGATGCCATGTTTCGTGGCATCACGCCGTTGTTCTTGCTGTTGCTCTTTGGCGGCTACTTTGCCCGGCGGTCGGTCTGGGATCGCAGCGACCATGTACCGCTCTTTTTGGTCACTATCGCCGTGATGGCCGGTGTGTGGATCCATATCTGGTTCGCGCACGTCGGCAGTAGTCGTTATGCGCTGACCATCGTGTTGCTTTCCACGCGCTGCGCTGGGCTCGGCCTATTGACCGCTTCCAGTTGGGTCTCGCGAATGCTGGTTCGCAACCAGGAACACCCGGGCCGCATCGCGTGGATCCACGCCGCGGCCGTCGCTCTGCTTCTTGCCAGCGGCAATTTCGAGGCCCTGCGACACCACGATCAACAGCGAGAACTCCGTGCCGCCCTGGGTCGCTGGGTGCAAGTTACCTACGGGTCCGACGCACGCGTCGTGTGCACCGAAGATATCGCCTACCTGATTGCCCATTACAACCTAGCCCAGCCGCAGGGTGTCGTGGCGGGCACCGATCCGCAGACGTTGCTCTACGCGATCAATCGTGTTCAGCCGGATGTCGTCGCGCTATCGCGAGACCGTCTGCCGCCAGAGGCGATTGCCGCCGTTGAAGCACACGCACAAGATTGGGGCTTGGCAGCAACCGTCACCCCAGAGGGAAGCTGTCCGCCCAATGTATTCTTGCGGGTCCGTCCTCTTGAACTTCGGCAAGCGCGACAGCCGGACGCCAACTCGGCGCGCTAGCCGAACGTTTGCCACTTGCGGCCGCCGGGCGCTACGAACGATCTCCCGTGAGTTACTACGAGCGCATCACAACGCGGGACTCGAATCCGCTCAAGCGGCGGTTTCAATCATCGCGGCTGCGTCACGGCTGCCGGCCGCTCAACGCGCTGCCGCGCGACTACGCCGGGAAAATGCTCGACGTGGGCGCCGCCAGCGGCAGCTTCACACGTCGTCTGGCCGAGCAGTTCCCCCTGGCGCAGATCGTCTGTTATGAGCCGGTTCCTACGTTGCGGTCCGAAGCCGAGCATCTGCTGCGCGACTGCGCTCGTGTCGAACTTATCGGCGATCTGGCCACGCTCGGCTCACGACGTTTCGACTATGTGTTCTGCCTCGAGGTGTTCGAGCACCTGCCCACCCGCCACGCGCGTCGATTGATCCGTACGCTGGGGCAATTACTCGACGGGCAAGGGCAACTCGTCATCGGCGTGCCGAACGAGCTGCACGTTGCGGCGCTGGCCAAAGGGCTGTTTCGCTTTTCGCGCCGAAGAGGCAGCTTCGATGCGACCTGGACTGGAATTCTGTCAGCGATCTGGGGAAGGCCGCCCGTGCGCCGGCCCCGCAGTCAGATCTGGCCCGGTTGGCCCTACTACTATCATCACCTGGGCTTCGACTACCGCCGGCTGCGGCGCGTTCTCGGCGAAACGCTGAATGTCCGCCAGGAGTACGGAAGCCCGGCACCCTGGCTTCCGTCGTGGTTGAATAGCGAAGTCTACTTCGTTTGCCGCGCGGGCGAGCGCCTCGAACGCTTGAGCAGCACCAGCCGGGCTCGAAGCGCCGCCTAGTGGAGCGTCTGCCCGATTCAGTCGGGCGACGCGCAGCGGTCGCCAAAGACGCAAGTGCTTCGGCGCAGACAACAATGTAGTGCTCCGCCGGATGGCTCGCACCCGACAATCACGTGTTGACGGAGCACTCGTCGCACGGCGATCGCGCCCTCATCGCGTCGCATCATTTTCTCTCGACGCCGCGTTGCTTCTGGGCAACGTGATTCTTCGACGCCACTTTTGTGTCGGATTCTGACGCCGCATCGGTGCGCTGCGTCCGGCACGAACCGCCGCCATTACACCAGACCGATGTGGCGGTCAAGCAACATGGATGCGTCGCTGCATCACGATACGTGGCACGTCGATCGGTCGGACGCGTGATAGCAATTTCCTACGCAGGACGTACATGAAAAAAGCTAGGCTTCATCCAGCAACACACCTTCACGAAGCGCCGGCTCCGGCTCGGGTGATTGCTTTTCGGTTCTCCCTTCTTAAGATTTTCGCAAGCTTTGGGTGCCCGTCCTGCGGGACGTGCTGGGAGTTCCTGGATGTCGCTACCGACTTTGCGCACATCGCGTCGCGCCGCGAGTGCACGCGCTGTTCGTACCGCCGCATTGGTGGGGGTCGAACAACTTGAAGAGATTTGTCTCTTAAGCGGTGCACCGTGGCAAAGCGAGTACGCCGCGTGGCGCGACCAGTCGTTCACGATTGGCGGTGCCGGCGAGTTCAGCATCTCGCTCGACACCTTGCAAGGCGCCGGCGAGGGCGCTGCTGCGCTGTCCGCCAACCCGCGAGCGGTCGTGGGTGCCGACACCGTCAACACCAACTACGGCTACACAGGCACCGGATACACCGTCGCGGTTCTCGATACGGGCATCGATCACACGCACGCGGCGCTGGCCGCGAACTACATCGGCGGGTGGGACTTCGTCGACGACGATTCCGATCCCTTCGATCTCAACGGGCACGGCACCCATGTGGCCGGCATCATCGGCAGCACGAATGCCAGCTATCTGGGAATCGCGCCGGATGTGAACATCATCGCGCTGCGCGTGTTGGATGCCAGCGGGACCGGCTCTTTTGGCGACGTGGAAGACGCACTGCAGTGGGTCGTCGACAATCAAGAGACCTACAACATCGTCGCCGTGAATATGTCACTGGGGGCGGGCAACTACAGCTTCAATCCGTATTACTTCATGGAAGATGAGCTGCAAGACCTGAAAGACCGGGGCGTCTTCGTGGCTGCCGCTTCCGGCAACAGTTTCTATCAGGGCAACAGTCAGCAGGGGCTGGGCTACCCGGCCATCAGCAGCAACACCGTCTCGGTCGGAGCCGTGTGGAGCGACAATTTCGGCTCGGTCACCTGGGGCAGCGGTGCCAAGGATCACACCACGGCCCAAGATCGCATCACGAGCTTCACCCAGCGCAACGCGGCGCTGGATATCGTCGCGCCCGGCGCCTTCATCACGAGCACCTACCTGGGGAACACCTTCGCCAGCATGGCCGGTACCTCGATGGCCGCGCCGGTCGTGGCAGCCGCCGCGGCGTTGGTCCATCAGGCGCTCGACGACAACGGGCTCGGTCACCTGGCCAACCAGGATACGATTCTCGATATCCTGCAAACCCACGGCGTCGATGTCATCGACGGTGACGACGAGAACGACAACGTCACGAACACCGGCCACTCATTCAAGCGGCTAAACTTGCTCGCCGCCATCGAATCGCTCGCCACGCCGCCCGGCGAAGGCGTCCCGGACGGATCGGAGTATGAGCCGCTTGTGGCGGCACTCTACCAGGACATTCTCGGCCGCGCCGTCGACGAGACCGGACTCGCTGCGTGGAGCACCTTGCTCGCCGGCGGCGCCACGACGCACGACGTGGTGAGCTCGCTGTGGAACTCACCCGAGCATCGCGCCGGACAGGTCCAAGAATACTTCCAGGACTTCCTCGGGCGCGATCCTTCGCAAGGCGAGCTGAACGTCTGGGTCAGCGTGTTTCAGGTCGGTCTCGACGAGATGACGGCCATGCGAATTGTGGTCGGCGCTCCTGAGTACAGTGCTGTCTACTCCGACGATGCCGCCTTCGTGACTTCGCTGTACGAGAAGATTCTCGACCGAACTCCCGGCTCCAGCGAAACCGACTACTGGGTAGGCCTCCTGAATGGAGGTACCAGTCGGCTGGCGGTGTCCGACAGTTTTTTCTTTTCCACCGAGAACCTGCTGCAGGAGGTCGATTCGGCCTATCAAGACTGCCTGGGGCGCGAAGCCGATGCTGGCGGGCGTCAGTTCTGGCTTAATTCGCTCCGCAACGGCAGCGCGACGCTTGACAGCATGTCGATGTCGATGCTGCAGTCAGCGGAGTACGTCGGCAGCGTGGCAGCAGCCTCTGCTAGCACTGGCACAAATGGTTTCGCGGCGAGTGCCGACACTTCCAGCCTTGGCCAATTGTCCGGCTTCTGGCTGACTCCCGAGCAGGCTGAATCTGCCTTCAGCGGCCCGCAGCGCGATCGGTCGTCTGGCTCGACAACTCCAGACGAACGTGGAGGCGGATCGTTGGCGACACCCACACTTGAGGACGCCTCAAGCATCGATCGACTTCACGCCGCCAACAGCGACCAGGAAGATGCCACCCTCGCCGGCGAGATCGACGACAGCCTCCTGGACCGTCGGCACGATTCCGAGCACGACCTGACAACGCTCGACGGCCTCTACGACGAGCTGCGCTGGCACGACGTCGACGACGACGGTCTGCCGGAATAGAACGCGCTTCGAAACCTCACTCGATCGACCCTGAGTGCCGCTGCTAGCTTGACTAGCAGTGGCACTTATCGCACTCGCACTGCTGGACGAGCCAGCAGCGGCACCCTGGTCTGAGCGGAACGTGATCTTGAACCACGCCGCCGTGAAGCGAGATCGCGCCCAGCACTCTAACGGCGGACAGGTACTGCAGGGTTGTGCTCGCTGGCTCGCGCCGGGTGAAGCTACGTTGACCGTGCTACGCCATTCGACTACCGTTCCGCGCCTTCTGGAGCCTCTCCACCGCTGAGCGAAAGCGGCCACCACGTGCATCCCGCGCGCGAATCGATCAATGCGGAAATGCCAGCAAGCGCCTCGGCCCACGGCCCACGGCGCCGCTTTGCCTTTCTCGTCAGCACAACGGGCTGCATCCGCGATCTAGCTCGCCATATGGGCGACGCGGACTACTCCTACGGGTTTGTGCTCGAACAGCTTCAGCCGGTGCTGGAACAGTTGGGCGAGTGCCGCCGCATCGAGCATCCCGAGACGACTCTCTTCAGTCATGCCCAGCAGGCAGCGGAAGCGGGCTTGGAGCCGGTGCACCTGGCGCTCAATCCACCGCAGGTCTGTTATTTCACGCCGGGCGTGCCGACGGTCTTATTTCCGTTTTGGGAGTTCCCGGACATCCCCAGTCGGAGCTTTGGCTTCGATTCCAGGCAGAACTGGCGGCGGCTTTGTCGCCACGCCGACTGTATTCTCACCGCATCCCACGCCACAGCCGCAGCGTTGACGCAAGGCGGCGTGTCGCGGCCGATTCACACGATTCCCGTTCCCATCTCCCCCGCCTGGTTCGATGTCGAACCCTGGCATCCAGAGCGGTCTTGGACGATTGCGTGCCGCCACTTGGTAATCGGAGGAGAGGCCGATGCCGGCAGCTCGGCTCCAGCCATCGAGACCCCACCCAGCCCGGCAGCAGCTTCGACCAAGCAACGTTCACCCTGGGGCCAAAGTGCATTCCGCGTGCTGCGCCGATTGATCGGTGCCCCGCGCGCCGACGGACTTCGCGACCGCTACCTCGGCGCCGCCCGAGCACAACCGCCCTCGGGCAGGCTACGCCGCACTATCGGTGTGTTGAAGCTCCTCGCGTACGAGTTCATTCGAAGGCTCTATCAGCGGTACGTCACGCGATGGCTGAGCGATCACGCCGTGCACAAGCTGGGCGAACTCCGCGCCCGGGTTGTACGACATCGCCCCGAGTTGCCACTGCTGCCGAGCACGCCGCTCACATTGAACGGGCTGGTCTACACGAGCGTCTTCAACCTCTCCGACCGCCGCAAGAACGTGGACGACCTGCTGAGCGCCTTCTTGCTGGCGTTTCGCGACCGTGCGGATGTGACCCTCGTCTTGAAACTGGCCACCAATCCCACGCGCGAGTACCACGAGGTCCAACTCTTCCAGAGCATCTACAACTCGCTAGGCATTTCGCATCGCTGCCGCGTCGTGGTCCTCACCGATTTTCTGGATGACGATCAGATGCTCGGGTTAATGGGCGCCACCACGTACTACGTGAATACCAGCCGTGCCGAGGGCGCATGCCTGCCCTTGCAAAACGCGCTGGCCGCAGGTCGCCCGGGCTTGGCTCCCGTCCATTCGGCGATGGCGGACTACATGAGCGACGACGTCGGCTTCGTAGTCGCGTCGCATCCGGAGCCAACCTACTGGCCCCACGATCCGAGACGACCGCTGGAGACGTACTGGCATCGGTTGGTGTGGAGCGACCTGCATCGGAAGTTCCTGGCGAGCGCCACGATGGCGACCGCCGACCTCTCGGCTTACCGGCACAAGGCAGTTGCGGCCCGCGCGCGGATGAAGGCGTTCGCCGCGCGTCCGGTTGTGCAAGCGGCTCTGGCTGAGGCGCTCGACGACCTGCCCTCGTACGCCCCCCAACGGTGGGACTGGGCCGCCTGAATCAATTGCGCCGGCACAGATGATTTTGTGCCAGTCGTAAGCTACATTTCTTAACGGAACAACTACGCCGGTTCCTTCGTGGACGACTTCCCTGTCCACACCTCCCCGCGACAAACGCGTGGGTGGAATCACATCACAGGGGCAACCGGCGGACGGCTCTGGCTACCACCTTGCCAACAGTTTCGGCTTGGTGCGCGCCGATAGGCCGAATCGGAGCAGAGAGGGCATCCCAGTGAGTCGCACCAAGCTGAAGAAGTCGCGCCGTCTCGGCGTCGAACGTCTCGAAGATCGCCGCGTGTTGGCCGCACCGACTCCCGGTGCGCCTTTTCAGTTACCGCAAGACGGTGCCTGGCAACACACGCCATTCGTCGGCTCACCGGTATTCGCCGATCTCGATCACGACGGGCGTGACGAACTGATCACCGCCGCGTCTGGTGGCCGGCTGATCGCCTATCAAATGAGCGCCAGCGGCACCGCATCCATCTTTCAGACCTACAATTCCGGATCCGCTGCGAATTTTAAATCGACACCGGCAGTCGTGCAATTGCCCGACGGACGACAGGCCATCTTCGCGGCGCTGGGACGCGACGAAGCGAATCCGGGCACGTTGGAAACCGACCAGTTCTTCGGCTGGGATGCGGTGACCGGACAACTGCTTCCGGGATGGCCGGCGACGTTGCAGCGCAATGTAACCGGACAAGGTGGCGCGACCGGCGCCGTGACCAGTGGCGACATCAACGGCGACGGCATTCCCGAGTTGGTCGTCACCTCGTTCAGCCACTTCGTCGAAGTCTTCGACATCAACGGAACGCAACTCTGGCGATACAACGCCGATGATACGATCGTCTCCGGCGCCGTGGTGGGCGATATCGATCGCGATGGACGCGCTGAGATCGTGTTTGGTAGCGATACCAGCGACAGTCAGTTCTTCCAGGCGGGCGGTTTCATCAACGTCTTGGACGACCAGGGTTCGGCCAAGTATCGCTACCACATCGACGAAGTCGTCTGGTCATCGCCCGTGTTGGCTGATCTGAACGACGACGGCTACCTCGAAATCATCGTGGGCACGGGACTCAACTTCGACGACTTCGATCCGCAGCCCGGCGCCCGCGCGGCCGGCAATCGCCTGTATGCCATCGACTACAAGGGCGATGTTGTCCCGGGCTGGCCCTATCACACCACCACCGACGACAATCTGAAGCGGCAAGTGCTGGGCTCGCCGGCTGTGGCCGATATCGATCAGGATGGCGACCTGGAAATCATCGCGGCCGATCGTGGCGGATTCCTGCACGTTGTGCAGGGTAACGGGCAAGCGCTCGCAGGCTGGGAAGGCGGACGGCAGATCGCCACACTCTCCGCGCCGCAAGACGGCTATGCCTCGCCAATCGTCGCGGACGTCAATGGCGACGGCGCGCCCGACATCATCGCCCAAAACGGACCGAATCTCACCGCCTTCGATGCCGCCGGCAACGTGTTGTTAGCCCACGTCACATCCACGAATCCACCCGAGGGGCGCTTCAACGCACCGGCCGTCGGCCAATGGGATGGCATCGGTGGCCTGGAACTAGTCAGCGTTTCCAACGTTTCGGCCGTCCCGAATCGCCCAGGTCAGGTGAGCTGGTGGCATCTGGACACCAGCACGCTTGATCCGCCGTGGGCCATGTTGCGTCGCATGGCGGACGGACAAGCCGTCCATCACGCGCCGAACTTCGTCACGCAGTACGTCATCGACGGCTATCGTGCGCTGCTAGGCCGCGATCCTTCTGCCGGCGAAATCGCCTCCCAAAGCGATCCCATCCTGACCAACAAGGTCAACCTGCTGACGTTCGCCCGCGGGCTGGCTTCGAGCGTTGAAGCGCGGGATCGCGTCATCACGGCAATCTACGACCAACTGCTCGATCGTGGGATCGACGCTGACGGGCGTGCCTTCTGGCAGAACTTCCTGGCGACCAACTCGATCAAGTCGATGGCCGTGCAAATCGCGCAGTCGGCGGAGTTCAACAGCCTGGCCGGTGGCACAACGACCGGCATCATCACGCGCCTCTACGAAACCATCTTGCAGCGCACCCCTGCCGCCGAAGAGGTGCAATACTGGACGGAACAAGTCCCGATCATCGGCTTGCCGCAGGTCGCGTTCCGTTTCTGGATCTCTGCCGAGAACCTGACGAACCAACTCGATGCGGTTCAATCGGCAACTTCGTACGGTGGCGCCGGAATCTCTGAAGACTCGATCGCGTCGTACATCTTCGACGTGCGACAAGATCGGCGGAGAGAGGAAGAAGCCTTCGCTCAAACGGTCGCCTCCGGTGGCAACTACGCGCATACCGACAACGTGTCCGCCTGGATTCGGACCCTCTACCGCGATCTGCTGAATCGCGAAGCCGCCGCCGCCGAAGTCGCCGCGTGGTTGGGTGCTGTCGATCGTGGTGAAGTCGGTCTCACCCAAATCGCCAACGTGATGATCAATGCGCCAGAGGCCAAGGCCAACGTCATCAACGACATCTACCAGACGTTCCTCGGCCGCGAAGCCGATGCGGGCGCGCTGGCCGCCTTCGCCAATTATCAGAGCCGCGAAGACGTGATTCTGGCCGTAATGAGTTCCGGCGAGTATCTGGCCATCAACGGCGGCACGCTCGACGGATTCATCCGCGCCGCCTATCGCGACCTAGCCGGAATTGATCCGCTCCCGACGCCGTCGCTCAATCAGTGGCTCAACCTGATCAACACCGGCACACCGGCATCCGCGCTGCCTGCGGCGCTGATGCTCAGCGCGGAATACTACAACAAGCAGGTGGTCGACATGATCTTCCGCTACCTGCCGCATGAAGACATGGGCGTGCTGCGTACGGCCAACCTCCCCGGTGGAACGGCCGTCAACCCCGATCCCGCGCTGGTCAGCTTCTTCATCGCCCAGCGGCAGGCCGGCATGAGCAGCAGGGACCTGGCCGTGACGCTGTTATCCGCGCCCGAGTACGTTGCCAAAAGCTCGTACTTCAAAGGCTTGTACCAGAGCACGGGCATCCGCGTCTAGGAAGTCCCATTCGGATTGCACGGCCCACTGGCGCGGTGGTACATTCCGCCACCCTCGCGTGAATGCGGGTTGTCTTTCAACGCCTCGCGACATGGATGTTTTCATGCAGGCGGCAGAGCTGCGTCAAATGAATCGCATCCGGTGGTTTCACCGGATCGCTCTGGGCGATAGCGTCGTCACGCCCGGGCGCGATGCTTCCAGCGAAAAACTCGCTTCGCTCGGCCTGCCCGAGAATCTGAGTGGCAAGTCGGTCCTCGACATCGGCGCCTGGGATGGCTTCTTTTCGTTCGAGGCTGAACGGCGCGGTGCCGCGCGTGTGCTGGCCATCGATTCGGAAGTCTGGCGGATGCCGCACATTGGCAAAGCCGGCTTCGACTTTGCCCATCAGACACTGAACTCGCGGGCCGAGTCACGCGTGCTGGACGTGATGCAGTTGGCGCCGGACCTAGTTGGCAAGTTCGACCTCGTGCTGATGCTGGGCGTGCTCTATCACCTGCCCAATCCGCTCGACGCGTTGGTGCGCGTGGCCAGCGTCACGGCTGATCAGCTCATCCTGGAAACGCACGTCGATCTGCTCGATTGCCCCCGTCCGGCAATCGCGTTCTATCCCGGCTCGGAGCTGAACCACGACAAGTCGAACTGGATCGGTCCCAACGGCCCGGCTCTCGAAGGCATGCTCCACGCGGCGGGCTTTCGCCGCACGCAGATCGTTTACGAATCGCGCGAGACGTATCCGCTCGCAGGTGCAACACCGGGCACCTACGGGCGAATGGTCGTCCACGCCTGGCGCTGATGAGCAGCTCGAGGCGTGCGGTCCAGGGTAGCTTGTCGAGCAGTGCACATCGCATGCTTCACACTGCTGGGCAAGCCAGCAGTGGCACCCTCGTCCAGCCTTTGACATGCCGCAAAGCAACTGACATCGATTCGTCATGCGGCGACGCGCGCTGTGGCGGGTCGTGCTCGTAAGTGCTCGGTATACGCGTCGATGAGAGCGCGGGCGACGTTATCCCAGTTGTAGCGCCGCTCGAGTTCGACTTGATCAATGGCAACGGGCATGGCGGTCTGATGTTCCTGCCAGGCAGCATCGATTGATTCGATGTCGCGCGGATTGAAGAAAAACACGCCCGGCACGTCGAATTCCCGCACGGAACTGTGGCGGCCGGCCAGGACCGGCGTGCCGTGCCGCAAGGCATCCAGCACAGGGAATCCAAAGCCTTCGTAGAGCGACGGGTAGACGCTCCAGCCTGCCTCTCGCGTCAGTTCACAGAGCCGTTCATCGGACACCGTGCCCAACATCCGCACACGGCGGTTCCCGCCACGCCCGTAGCGGCGCAATTGACGCCGGGTGGTCAGCCATCCGCGCGGCCCCACCCACCACAGTTCGGCGTCGGCCGGCAGGGCACGACTCTGCTGAAACCACTCGATCAGCAAGGCCGCGTTCTTGCGCGGTTCGAGCGTCGAAACGACCAGCCCCACGTTGGGCCGGCGATCGATCGATCGGCTCGAGAGGTGACGGTGGACACAGAGACTGGGGCCGGGATGCGAGACAAACACACGTGAAGGATCGAGGTCAGTGAGCCACGACGCGTCGGCCTTGGTCGAATGCGAAATCGCCAATGCCAGATCGGTCGACAACAGGCTGTGCGAACAGTATCCGGCGAACAGATCGTGTGTCCGCCGGGTATGCGTCTGAGGCAGTATCAGGGGCGTGAAGTCATAGAGGATGCTCATCTCGACCGGGAACCAGCGTTCCACGGGGCGCAGACAACACCACACGCCCAGGCTGTTTTCTGGAATGCCGTCCAGCGGCTGGCGGCGACTGCGGCTCACGCGCTTCGCCCATTGAGCCAAGTCCTGATCCTGCGACCAATCGAGATTGTCCGGTGGCAGCAACTCCCAACGGCCTGCGAAGAATCGCACCTGCGCGTGACCACGCGCCGCGATCGCCAGCCGCGCCGTATAGCGACCGATACCGGTCAAATGCCGCTCGCCTAAAGGATTCGCGTCGAAGTAGACGACTGGCAACTCAGGCACGGCCCGATCCTTTGGCAAACTCGCGAGCGTCCAGGCGCAAATCAGATTCCGTTCTTGCACGGTGCGGACACAGCGACTACCTGCACACGCGCATTCCGGCCTATCACGGCAGGCATGCACACGCTCGCAGCGTGAAAGGTGCGAAATCGTACTCGGGGTGCGCCGCGCCGGACAAGCCGTTTCGCTGAAGAAGTTCCACAAGCCGTCGTCACAGGCAGCGATCTGAGCTTGAAGCGTCACCGCTCCTGATCGCCGTTGACATCGCTTGTACAGGCCTCCTATACTCCCCCCCGCTTTACGACCCTCACTTGCGGTGGCAACAACGCCGAGAGTTCCTCGCGACATCTTCGGCAGCCACTCAACCAGTGCGCCAAACGGGTCGACGTGGTTTACTAGTGCGCGACCAACCCGGTCTGCTAGCACGCGCCGCCGCAAGCGGCAATCGCTAGAAACATAACCTCGAACAAATGACCGGCATCGAGCCGGAACCATGCCGATGGATAGTGGGGCGGATGCCAGGACATCCTTCCCGTCGTTGCTAGCTCGAGAGATGTCGGCGCTGCTCGTTGAGTAGTTCGAGATTGGACGGCGGCGGAATCGGTATCCCGGGGCTCCACATCGACCCAGGATCATCACGCAACCCCAGATGGATCGCTCCCCATGCCAGGAACGGCATTGATCACCGGCATCACGGGCCAGGACGGCTCGTATCTTGCAGACTTCTTGTTGGAACGCGGCTACCGCGTGCACGGCACGGTGCGGCGGGCAAGCACCGAGCCCATCGAACGCATCCGCCATCTGGAAGATCGGCTGTTGCTGCATCAGGCCGATCTGACCGATCTCTCGTCGCTGATCCGCCTGATACAGGACGTGCGACCGACCGAGGTCTACAACCTGGCCGCGCAGAGCTTCGTGCCCACCAGTTGGCAAGAGCCGATTCTCACGGGCGACGTGACCGCCTTGGGCGTCGGCCGCATGTTGGAAGCCATCCGGCTCATTGACCCCAGCATTCGCTTCTACCAGGCCAGTTCCAGCGAGATGTTCGGCAAGGTGCAGGAAACGCCCCAGCGGGAGACGACGCCACTGTATCCGCGCAGCCCTTATGGCGTCGCCAAGACCTACGGGCACTACCTGACGATCAACTATCGCGAAAGCTACGATCTCTTCGCCTGCTCGGGTATCTTGTTCAATCACGAGTCGCCGCGTCGTGGGCTGGAATTCGTGACGCGCAAGATCACGCACACGGTGGCCAAGATCAAACTGGGTCTGGCCACCGAATTGCGGCTCGGCAATCTGCAAGCCAAGCGCGACTGGGGCTTCGCGGGCGACTATGTCCGCGCCATGTGGTTGATGCTCCAGCAAGATCAGGCCGAGGACTTCGTGATCGGCACCGGTGAAACCCACAGCGTCGAGGAGTTCGTCGAGATCGCCTTCGATCGCGTGGGACTCGACTGGCATGACTATGTCGTCATCGATCCGCGCTACTATCGTCCGGCCGAGGTCGATCTACTCCTCGCCGACCCGACCAAGGCCCAACAGCAATTGAGCTGGGAATGCGAGGTCGGATTCGAGGAGCTCGTGGCATTGATGGTCGACGCCGATCTCGCTGTGCTGAGTGGCAACGCACTGCAAGACGATCGAATGGCTGCTTAGCTGCACGAGCGATTGTGCCAGTGGCGCGCGTCCACCGCTGGTGGCGCCGCGCGGTGATCGGTAGCGGCACGACGGCCACTCGCAAAGCAGGCATTTTCCGGTGACTTCAGGCTCGACTGCTGCCAACCGCGAACCCAGCCGCACGATGGCTCGAATTCGCGAGCAGACCCGACGCTGGCATCGAGTGACTGGCTTCGGGCTGCCCCCAGCCGAGCCCGTATCGCTCCCCTGGCTTCTTGTCCTGCCCCGCTATTTGCTGCCGGTCCGCGCAGCCCGCAGCAGCGGTCTGCGGCAAACTTGTTCCGACAGCACGCCCGGTGAAAAGCCGCATGCGCGCGCGCGGCGCGACAGAAGGCGCCGACAGCCGGTCAGGCTTCGCCAGCGCGAGACGATCCGACGGTTGATTCGACGCATCCGTTCCGCCCGCGATCTGTTACGCCGGCAACAGCAACGCTCCCTGCGCGACGCGTCGCGGATCGAGTCGCTCGAAGGGCGACTGTGCGAACAGATGATGGACTTATGGGATCTGCGTTGCGATGCCGCAACGAAACAGGCGCACGCGCCACAAGCCGGCCTCCCACAGCGACTACGGATTGTCGTCCCCTGGCATCCGCCGAAGAACCTGGCGGGAATCACGCCGTCTCTCGCGCATTGGTGGAACCGCGTGCCAGACGAGCTCATTGAGGCGCTCAGGCAGCGCGGCTTCCTGATCGAAATTCTCACGACCTGCTGCCGCACGCCGGATGACGACTGGTGGGAAAACGGCTTCGATGTGGGAACTGAAATGGTCGACGGACTGACCATCCACCGGTTTCCCGTGCGCTGCGGTGGTCGCGCGCGATTCGCGGAACTGGCCCAGCGAATCCGCCGCGGCGACCGGCTCGGCGACGATGAGCAGCGCGCGCTGTTTCGACATGGC
The DNA here is from genome assembly GCA_938003525.1 of uncultured Planctomycetales bacterium. Taxonomy (GTDB): domain Bacteria; phylum Planctomycetota; class Planctomycetia; order Pirellulales; family JAEUIK01; genus CALKYM01. Next base: position 24,362 of record CALKYM010000064.1, read on the forward strand.
ATTGGCAGCGACGCATTAGTGGCCTACGCAGCCCGGCAGCAATCGCTGGCGCCCCTGCTCATCGTCTCGACCGCGCACGGCTTGAGTCACGAGCTGGTGCAAGTCGCCGGCCGGCACTGCGTGCTACTCGCAGGCCCTTTCGCCGAGCCGCAGGAGGGTTGGTCGAGTATCGCCGAGACGTTACGCGGTGCGCGCAAGGTTGTCTTCTGGAACACCGCAGACCGGGACGACGCCATCCGACGTTACGCCTCGCACACCGGCCGCAAACTCGTTGAATCATCCGTCATCCACTCAGCCAGCGATGCGCCACGTGGCGACACGGCACTTTCGATCGCACCTCCCGGCTCCCCGCAGTGGGACACCTTGGCCGATGTTCTCCGACACGAGGTCCTGGCACCTTGCACGTCCTGATCGATGGCCTGATCTTCGCCACCGGGCATCGCGACCGCGCGCCGTGCCGCGCGCTGCGGCGGCTGCTGCACGAGATGCTGCCCCACGATCCGATTCATCAGTGGTCGATCGCGCTGGCCGGCGAGCGCGATTTCCAGCTCTTCGACGAAGACGTGCGACGCGTCTTGAGGCCCTTGTTCGTCGGCGAAGGCGCGTCTGGAATCCCAAACGGCGAGTCGTACTTCCAGTGGCTCCGGAACACAATCGAAGCGGAGCGGATCGACGTCTATTGGCACCCGCATGCCTTGGCGCCCGACGTGCCATCGCCGCGCGATCTACCGGTTCGTGCATCGTGCCTGACGCTCGATGACGGCTCTCTGGCCGTCGCTCTCGCCTCCGGCTGGTCGCCTGCGCCTGCCGCGCACCGTGAAGAGATGCGGCGGCGACTCCGTGCAGCGGCCGAAGACCGAACACAGATTGCGTTCGCAACCCGCGCGAGCCGCGACCTCTGCGAGAACGCCTACCCGCAACTCAATCGCACCAGTCAGGTGGTGCCCCCAAACACGCCGTTCGATTTCTCGGGCCACCATCGAATGGCGCCTTGCGTCATGCTGGTGATGGACGTCGAAGCAACTGGCGGTTCGCCGGCAACCTTCGTCCAGTTGACAAACTGGTTCCGACAGTCGAGCTACGGCTGGCAATTGGCAGTCGCCGGCTTCATCCCCCCGGATCTCAATGCATGGCTCGCGCAGTCGCGCGACGCGCAGGTAGGTGCGCGGCCGGGTCCTTGGGAACGTGTACTCCGCCGCTGGGTTGCTCAATCGCAACCGTCGGCGACTGGACTAATTCTGCTGGTAGCCGATGTTGCCGAGCAGGCACACGTCATTCGCACCGCGCAGGCGCTGGGGGCACCGGTCGTCGTGCCGAAGAGCACGCCAGCCTGCGACACGAGTGGGCCAACGATCTTCGGCTACGACCCAAACACGGACGACGACCTCTTCAGGGCCCTGCGCGAAGCCGAAGCCACTTGCCAATCGAATGTGCCGCCTGCGACCGATGATCAGACAGAGCTTCGGCGCTCGGCCGAAGCCCATATCGACTGGCTGTACGATGCATTTTGCGCGCGGCGTCCGCGACGCGAGCGCAAGCTGCGGCTGGCATATGCCTCGCCCTGGCCGCCACACGCGACCGGCATTGCGCGCTACAGTGCCAGCATCGTGCCGCATCTGCGGAAGCACGTGGACGTGACCTTGTTCACGGAGAATCTCGCCGAGCCTGAGGACCCCGCCGGGCTGCCGATGTACGCGCTCGAAGAGCTCCCGCGACGCGCCGGTGACTTCGATGTCACCCTGTACCACGTCGGCAACAACACCGACTTTCACCGCAGCATCTACAAGCTGGCGTGCCGGCGTCCAGGCGTGGTCGTGTTGCACGACTACAACATTCATGGCTTCCTTGCCGGAGCCTTCCTCTACGGGGGCGAGCCTGATGTGTTTTACGACGCCGTCGAGGCTTCGTGCGGCATGCGGCGGGCGGACTGCCGCCCCGAGCAGCTCGACCTGTTCGACTACCCGCTGTGCCAGGCACTGGCGCAACGCAGCTTGGGCACCATCGTGCACAGCCGCTGGGTGCAGGCGCAACTGCAAGGCATCGACGGCATCTACATGGTGCCCCACGGCGCCGTCATTCATCCACCCTCCTCGTCACCAGCGTTGCTCGACCAACTTCGCGACCGCATTGCGCTGCGCGAGCATGAATTCCTCATCTCTTCGCTGGGCTTCGCCAATCGTTTGAAGCGGATCGACGTGATTCTGCAGGCCGTCGCGCACCTTCACCAAAAGGGCTACCCCGTGCGGTTCGTCATCGGTGGGGCGATCACCGACGACCAGCAGCACCTGCTGGACATGATCCCCCAGCTTGGTTTGCAGCGCGCAGTGACGGTGACCGGATACCTCAGCGATGAGGAATTCGACGGGCTGCTCGAGCTCAGCGATGTGGTCATGAACCTCCGTTGCCCCAGCATGGGCGAGTCTTCCGGCGTGCTCTTCAAGACGCTGGCGTTGGGCAAGCCCTGCATCGTGAGCGACTATCAGCAGTTCGCCGAGTTTCCTGACGACGTCTGCTGGCGCATCGACGTGGGCGGCGCCGAACTGGGACAGCTCGTGCTGGCGCTCGAAGCGTTGTTGTCTTCGCCCCGGCTTCGCAACCAACTCGGACAGAGCGCAAAGCATTTCGTCAATCACACCTGCTCGTACGCCGGCACCGCCAAACTGTACGCCGACGTTCTCACAGATGTCGTTGCCCGCCAGCGTCGGATGCCGCTGCCGCGCAACTCGCAAGCGGCATGAACCGCTGCGGGAGGCGCGGCCTCCAGTCTGGGGGGCTGCGGAACCCGGATCTCGACGCGCAAGTGCCGATTGTGCTTAGAGCTACGAAGAGATTTCCCGTCTTGACACTCGCTCGCCGACGGTCGTATAGTCCCGCCCCTGCGAGTTGCTTCGGCTGCAGTCTCTGAGCCGGGCGCGCCCTGCTACCAGCAGAACTCGCATCCCATCGTTCGACTTCCCTCGTCCATCAACCATTTGGCGACGACCGCCGCACGGCCAGCGCTCGTTCGCTGGTCGTGGTGCGCAACACAACCATAGGGTGCGTAGCGCGGCACCCACCAGGGGCGCTCGCGGGCGCCTTTGCGATATCGACTGCGTAAGGAGACGCGTGTGGAGAGCGCAGGGTTCAACGGCTACTTTCGGCAGGTTTGGACCTGCCGCTACTTCTGGTGGTCGCTGGTGCAGGGCGATCTCCGCGCCCGCTATCGTCGCTCGCTGTTGGGCTTCGGTTGGTCCTTGTTACAGCCGATGGCGCTGGCCCTGGTGCTGAGCACCGTCTTCGCCAGTGTGTTCGACCAAGATCCACTGGACTACGGTCTATTTCTGATCGCGGGGCTGTTCTTCTGGAACTATCTGGCTGCCGTTGTCAATCAAGGCTGCCTGAGCCTGCTGCAAGGGGAGTCGTACATCCGGCAGCATCCCGCTCCCATGGCCATCTACCCGCTGCGCACGGTACTCGGCGCGACGATTCACTTTGCCGTGGCGCTCAGCTTCCTGATCATCGTGTGTTGCATCGCCAATGGCCCTGAAGTGCTGCTGGCACTTCCCAGTCTGATTCCGACGTTCTTGCTGTTGTTGGTCTTTGGCTGGGCACTCGCAGCGCTGTTGGGACTGGCCAATATCTACTTTCACGACACGCAACATCTCGCGGAGGTCGCGCTGCAGATCTTGTTCTACGCCACCCCGATTATTTATCCCCGCGATCTTTTCGAGAAACGCAACGTGGCCATCTGGGTTGTAGAAGCCAATCCGCTGGGCTCGTTCGTGCGACTGTTGCGAGAACCGCTTCTCGACGGACGCATCCCCGGCTGGGAACCCTACCTGATTGCCACCACGCTGACGCTGATCACCGTCGGCCTGGCGATGTTTGCCTTTTCGAGATTGGAACGTCGGCTGATCTTCCACTTCTAGGAATCACATCTCAGCAAACGCTTGGCGTCGAACAGGCGACACGAGCGCAAGCTGGACACGAGCCAACGGGTAGCGCGGCGCAACGAACATGGCGCGAATCGATCTTGAATCTGTCGGGCTCACGTTCCGGGTGCGGTTCGGTGGTCGCGTGCCGCTCAAAGAGCTGCTGCTGAGCCGACTGCTCCGCCGCCCCACACATCCCATCGTCGAAGTCAACGCGCTCCAGAATGTTAGCCTGGCGCTGGCCGATGGCGACCGACTCGGCATTGTCGGCGCCAATGGCGCGGGCAAGAGCACGCTGCTGCGGGTGCTGGCGGGCATCTATCAGCCCACTATCGGAATGCGGCAGGTCACAGGGCGCATTAGTTCGCTGTTCGATGTTTCGCTCGGATTCGAACTCGAGGCGACCGGCTGGCAAAACATCGCCTACCGCAGTTATCTGCAGGGCGAAACGCCGCAGTCTATTCGCCCCAAGATCCAAGCGATTGCCGACTTCAGCGAGCTGGGTGAATTCCTCAACATGCCGGTCCGCTACTACTCCAGCGGAATGTTCGTACGGCTGGCGTTCTCGATCGCCACGACCATCGAACCGGAAATTCTGCTCGTGGACGAGGCGCTTGCCGCCGGCGACATGGCGTTTCAGCGCAAGGTACAAAAGAGAATTCACGATGTCGTGTCCAAGGCCCGCATCATGGTCCTGGTCAGTCACGATCTCGATTCGGTCGTCAGTATGTGCGACCGCATCCTCTGGCTCGATCACGGCTGCGTCCGCCAGCTCGGCCCGGCTGCCGAAGTGGCGGCCGCCTATCGCCTGTTTATGCAGTCGCAGCGCGAAGCACCCAACGACGCACCGTCACTGCCGCCCAATCTGCACGCCGCTTGAACGACTTGCCTTTGGAGTTGGGGAGACACGCCGGCGGTGAACACCACGCTGTTCGATCCCGAAATCGACGTTGCCGCCGCTGCGGCAAAGCTCCGCGACGAGGTCGCACGGCGACATCTTCCCAGCGCCCGATTCGCCCGGCTGGGCGAGTTGTGTGCCAACTGGCAGCACGCCCATCACGAGAAGGCCGACGTCCGCAATCGCTCAGCGGCGGCCGCGCTACTCGCGACACCAAATGCCCAAGCTCGTCGACGCCGCGGCGTAGGAGCATCCCATCGACAGTTCGTGTTCGTCACGCCCTGGTACGGACATTTCGCGGGCGGTGCAGAAGTGGCCGCGCGCTCCTTCGCGCAACAACTGGCCCGCCGCGGCTGCGACGTCGAAGTGCTCACCACCTGTTGCCGCGATCCCTACGAGAGCTGGTGGCAGAACACCCTGCCGCCGGACACTGAGGAAATCGAGGGCGTCACCGTCCGCCGGTTTCCGGTCAATACCGAGGGCGAGGCCACCTTTCATGCGCTCAACGCGCGCCACCTGAGCGGTCAGCCGCTCACCGAAGACGAACAGCGCACCTTCGTGCGCCACACCATCAACAGTGACAAGCTGGTCGAGTACGCCGCCCGGCATACCGCCCACAAAACCGTTATCGCGCTACCCTACACACAGGGTCTCGTTCACTCGCTGCTGGCACGACTCGCGGGCCACGCTTGTTTGATGTCGTGCCTGCACGACGAGCCGCAGCTCGTCTGGGCGACGACCGCCGAGTCGCTCAGCCACGCGCGGCGGATCTTCTTCCTCACTGCTGAGGAAAAATCACTTGCCATTCGCCACTATGGCCAGCGGCTGGGCCGCGCGCTGGTCGAAGCACCGGTCGTTGGGGTCGGCTCCGAGATTGCGGCAGACATCCAAGCGCTGCTCGACGATCCTCATCAGATCGACGTGCGGCTTGCCGCGTATCAATTGCCGCCACGCTACTTCGTGTACGTCGGCCGCAAGGATGTCGGTAAGAACGTGCCACGTCTCGTCGAACAGTTTCGGAGCTACCGCGCCCAGGGAGGCCAAGCCTCGCTCGTCTTTCTCGGTGGTGGTGTTCCTGAACTGGTACCATCGGAATCCGGCTTGCGCGACCTGGGCTTCGTGCCCGAGGCCGATAAGACGGCCATCATTGCCCGCGCGATGGGGCTGATCAACCTCTCGGAGAACGAGAGCTTTTCGCTGGCCATTATGGAAGCCTGGCTCTGCCGGGTGCCCGTGATCGTCTCTTCGGGCTGCGAGACGACGGCCGCTCATTGTCACAAGAGCGGCGGCGGCATCGCGGTCGATGGCAATGCCGAGTTTGTGGCGACGCTCCGCGCGTTCGAAAGCGCCTCGTTGCGTTCGGCCTTGGGATGGGCCGGACACCAGTATGCGCGTCACCACTACGGTTGGGACTCGGTCGTCGACCGATTGATGCGAGGGGCGGCCTAGCCATGCGAGTCCTCATCGACGGACAATCGCTGAGCACGCCCGAGGCTCACCGCGGGATCGGTATCGCCACGCGCCGTCTCGTCGAACATCTTGTGCTGCACGATCCGGCCACCGAGTGGCTGGTGTCGGCTTCGAAACCCGAAGCACTGGAGGTCTTGCCTCCTGAAGTCCGCGCGCGCGTCGAACCGGTAATCATCGAGGGTTTGTCACCGGCTGAAGATCCGCGGGCAGCGAGCCGACGTTACACGGCGGCGTTGGAGGATGCGGCCGCACGCCACGGTGTCGACGTCTACTGGAACACCAACCCGTTGATGCTGAACGTCGTCCTGCCGGGCCAACTCGAGCGGCTGCGGTATGTGGCGACGGTGTACGACCTGATTCCCTGGATCATGCGGGATCTGTATCTCGATTGCTGGCCTCCGGCGATGCGCGCCGAGTACGAGAGACGCTTGCAAGCGCTGCCGGTGGTCGCCGATCATCTGGCCTTTATCTCCGCGGCGTCGCAGCGCGATTTCCTGGCGATCGACCGATCGGCAGAAGCGAAGACGTCGGTGATTCACCTGGGAGTCGATCACACGCGCTTTCGTCCATCGCTGGGGGGCCGTCCGGTCGACACCGACCCGTTTGTGCTCTACACCGGCGGTTTCGATGCGCGCAAGAACATGGATCGCGCGTTGGTGGCGTTCGCCGATCTGGTGACGCGCCATCCAACGGCACACCCGCAGCTCCGCTTCTGCGTCGTCTGCTCGGCCGGAGACGCCGAGCGCAACGAGTTCTTCGCCCGCGCCGATGAACTCGGCGTGGCCGACCGAGTGATCCTGACCGGCTACGTCGACGAAGGCGAACTGGCCGAGCTGTATCGTAAAGCGAGCGTCTTCTTCTTTCCGTCGCTCTATGAAGGCTTCGGCCTGCCGGTGCTCGAAGCTCTGGCGAGCGGAACGCCAGTAGTGGCCAGCGATACTTCGTCTGTCCCAGAGATTGCGGGTGAACACGCGATTTACTTCGCCGCTGACGATACGAAGAGCATGGCGCGTGGACTGGCAAAGGGCCTGGGCCGCGCGGACGATGAGTCTCGCCGACTGGCAGGGATCCAGCATGCCCGCTCCTTCTCCTGGCAGGCAGCCGCCGCCAGCTATGCGCAGATGTTCGACGCATGCCACCGCTCTGCGGCAGTTGCTCGCGTACGACGTCGCCCGCAGGTGGCCTGCGTCACGCCGTGGCCTCCGCAGCGCACGGCGGTGGCGCACTACGCCATGCAACTCGTGGCCAAGCTCGACGCCGATGTCGACGTCACCGTGTACGTCCAGCGCCCCGAGCGTTGTGATACAACGACGGCCGACTTTGAAGTGCGTCCATTGACCGCGCTGCCCGACGAATGCGAACAGTACGATTCGATCGTTTATCACATCGGCAACAACTCACGCTTCTACCGGACCATTTACCAGTTGGCGTGGGAAATTCCCGGCATCGTCTTTTTGCACGACTACAATCTGAATCCGTTCCTCACCGATGCGTTCCTGGGCACACCGCAAGAAGATCTCTACTACGCTGCAGCACACGAAGGCCACGGCATCGCCCGCGAGGCGATTCCCGAGGGCGGGCTCGATCCTCTCCACTACCCTCTCAGCATCGCCCTAGCGCGACGGAGCCGCGCCACCATCGTCTCCAATGCCTGGCTCCGCGACCAGCTCGTCGACGTCGGCAAGGTACACGTCGTGCCGCCGCCACCGTTGCGAACGGCGCCGCAGCGCCAGGACGAGACAACCGAACAGTTGCGAACTCGTCTGGGAATCGACTCCTCGGAAATGGTCGTCACGACGCTGGGGTTCGTCAATCGTCTGAAGCGTGTTCCCCAGGTGCTGGATGCGGTCAAAGCGCTCTGCGATCACGGCTTTCCCGTTCGCCTGTTCATCGCCGGGGCGCTCGTGGATCCGACTCTCGAAATCGAACAGCGCATCGAGCAGCTGGGCTTGAGCGAGCGGGTGATCGTTAGTGGATACCTCAACGAGGCTGATCTCGACGCCGCCATCGCAATCAGCGACGTGATTGTCAATCTCCGTTGTCCGAGCATGGGCGAGTCGTCGCACCTGTTGCTGCGGGCCATGGCGCATGGCAAGGCGTGCGTTGTCAGCAACCATCTGGAATACGCCGTACTGCCGCCAGATGTCGTGTGGCACGTCGACGTCGATGAGCTCGAAACCAGTCAGCTCGTAGCCTGCCTGGAACGACTGCTGTGCGATCGACATCTCCGCCATCAGCTCAGTCGAAATGCACGCCAATACGTCGAGCGATACCACACTCTCGAAGGCGCGGCGCAGCGATTGCTGCACTGCATCGAGACCGCCGACGATGTGCAGGCGTCTCCCATTGAAGAGTCGCTCGCTCAACGGATCAGCATTGAGCCAGACCTCGAACCCGCGCCGGAGTTTCCGGACAACGAAGTTGCGCCGCTCGCTACTCTGCCCGCCGCGCGCGCGCCGCGTCGCAGCCTCGTCGCGCGCACCCTGCGCTTCCTGTTGCGGCCCGCCTGGTGGCTGCTCAAGCGGGGACTTCGCCCGCTGATCGTCCGCTTCGACGCCCACCTGGTTCGCGTCGTTCGTGGTGCTTTGCACGACCCGCCGGAGACTCGCGCCGCCACCTTGCCGCACGTAGTGGCCGTTCGCGACGAGTTGGTGCAGCACATCGGCGAGCTCAATCGGGTGCTGACCAGCATCCATCGCCGCGTGGGCGAGCGCCCGCCGATCCGCGAGCTGGAAGAGCGCCTCGACGCATACACCTTGGAAATCGCGCGGCTCGAGCGGCAGATCGAATCGCTCCGCCAAAGCTTTGATGCGGCGACTCCGCACAGCGAGGCCAGCATACGCGCGATGCGGCGCAAAGACCGCCGTTACCTGGCCCGCCACCGCGCCGGGCATCGAGACGCAGCCTGACAGCGCGCTGCGCAACAACTACGGCGCGTGCAACTCTGAGTATGCGTCCGAACCAAGCAGCGCCCACGCGAGTCCGCGCGGGGTCTCATAGCCGCTGGCCAATAAGAAGCCCCAGCCGAGCGCATCACTGGCCGTCGGCTCGCGCTGGAGGTATTCGTTGAACGCAGCGTCGACGACGCGATTCCACGACTCCGGCGAGTCCTGCATGGCGGCCACGACGCTGGATCGAGAGTCTCCGCTGTCGAGCCGATCAACCCAGAAAGTAATCTCGTGCTGTGCAGCTGCGCGGTCGAAAAGGTCGGGATAGAGCGCAGCGACAAAGCTGCTATGCATGGCATGAGCGCCGCTGTACTCGGCCGTCGTCAGAATGCTGTACGTCACGTCGATGATGTCTTCACCGGTGCGCAACAACGCGATTGAGTCGGCCACTTCCTGTGCAGTCGGTTGCCGGTCGAGCAAGCCGCTGAAAAGCTCCTCGGCCACAAGCCGACCATGTTCTTCCGACAGCCAAATCGCCCGCGCGATCAAGTCAGGCCCCTTCCCGAGCGCCATTTCATCGATCCACCATCCTACTTCTTCGGCCGATGCCGCACGATCCAGCAAGTCGTCATACAATCCAATAATAAACGCCTCCTGTAGGGCCAACGCGTCCGCGCTGGCCGCAGGGCTGATGGGCCGCGCGACTTCGTAATACTCTTCGGAAGCCAGCATCGAGACCAGCAACTCGTTGCGGAGATGGCCATCAGTGGGCAAGCTCGTCAGCCAGAAGTCTGTTTCATTCGCCGCCGGCAACCGCCCCAGAAAGTCCTGATACGCCGTGTCGATGACGTAGGTGCGATACTCAGGCGAGTTGAGCAGCGCGCTGGCGACCCCACTGCGGCTAGCGCCTTGCGACAACTCCAGCATCCAATGATCCATACCGTTTAGGTCAGCCGGGCGGCCCAGTAGCCGCTGATAAAGCTGATGGACGAAGCGACCATCGCCGGGGTAAAGCACCGTGTACTCTTCAGAGGCAAAGAACTTCGCCACGACTTCGGCTTCCGACATGCCACCGGCTAGTTGACCGCTCCAGAAAGCAGCTTCCCCGGCGGTCGGCAGCCGCAACAACAACACGGAGTACAGGTCGCTGACGAATTGAAGCAATCGCTCGGGAGAAACGTGAAACGCCGAGACGACTGCTTCTCGCGTCTCGCCGCCAGCGAGCTGCTCGACCCAATGGTCAACCTCTTGAGTAACCGGTAGTCGTCGCAACAAGTTGTCGTACAGCGCCCGCACCACCGGCCGCGCAGTCTGCAACGTCTGGAATTCTGCAGAAGCCAGAATAGCGCCCGCGATGGCGTCCAGGTCCGCTCCGATGGACGCGAGATAGAGTCCGCTGGCTTCGTGGGGAGCCAGTTCGCGATTGAGAAACGTTCGATACATTTGGCGCAGCACAACGTTGTAGCGCTCGGGGCTGAGGAGGAAGCGCCGCGCAACGTCTGCATGCGATGCACCGTCTTCGAGAATGTCCACGTAGTACTGAATCTCTGCTGGGGATCCCTCGCGATCGAGAAGCACGTCGTAGAGCGCTGCGACATAAACGGGCGGTTGTAATCGCTGCAGCGTGACGAACTCCGAGGAACTGAGAATGCTGGCGGCGACGTCGAACTTATTCAGACCGGCCCCCATCTGTGCCACCCAGAACACGACTTCCTCGTCCGTTGCCGTACGATCCAGAAAGCGATCGTACATATCGCGAATGTCCAGCGCGCGATACTCGGCGGATGCCCAGAAGGACCGCAGGATGTCGGTCCGGACTTCTCCTGCGGCCAGGCGATCGATGTAATAGAACAACTCGGTCGGCTCAGCCGCGCGCTGCAAAACCTCTTCGTACGTGCCAGCAACAAAGTACGCCGAGGTGACGTTTTTCGGATCGAGCTCGACATAGGTTGCCACGATCGTCCCACTCGATGTGGGAGTGGCGATCGTATGATCCCGTTGACCGCCATCCGACCACGACTGGAAAACGTACGTGCTCCCTCCCACGTCTTGAAGGAGCGGAGCCGCAATCAGCCGCTGGATCCCGGCGACGCCGTCGAAGACGATCGGCCCCGACGCCTGCTGCCCATCGAGTTCCAGCTCGAGGCCAGGGATGTTGGTGTCCAGCGTGGTCGTCACCACCTGGGGAAAAATGTCTGCGGTCGTCGTGTGCGACAGCCCGGAAGAGTCGGTCACCGTCAGCGTCACCCGGTACCAGACGTTGGCAGAGGTTTCGCCGAGCGTGGGAATGACAAACGAACCACCGGTCGTGCCCGTTATTGGCCCCAGAAACGGGTGCACGTGGCTGTTATGGTGAAAGGCGATCGTCCAACGGAACGCATCCGAACCCAATGCACCGTCTTCTGCATCGATGCCCGTACCTGAAAACACAATCGTGTCGCCACCGCGATAGAGCGTATGTGCCGCTGCGATGTCGATTTGCCCCACCGGGGGCGTTTCATCGACGGCGATCGTCAACGGGTCCGAGGTATCACTTCCCCCTTCACCGTCGTCGACGGTCACCGTCGCAAAATAGACGCCGGGGTTCGCGTAGACGTGCGAGACGGTCAGCCCGCTCACTAGAGGTGAGCCGTCGCCAAAGTTCCAGGTATACGTCAACGGATCGTTATCGGGATCGCTGCTCAGCGCTGCGCTGAACTCTACAGTCATCGGCGATGTGCCAATAGTCGCGTCGGCGGTTGCGACGGCGAGCGGCGAACGATTGCCACTGCCGATGTACTCGATGCGCGTGATCGTTCCGCTGAACACTTCCGCGTAGTACAGCGCCCCATCCGGACCGACCGCGATATCGACAGGGAAATCGGAGAGGGTCGCGAAGTCGGTCGCTACCAGCTCGTGGTGGTCTTCGTCTTCCCCTTCCTCCTCGTCGTGGTGGTGTGCCGCCGGCAGGTCGATGCGGCGAACGACCCGATGCGAGAAGTCGGTGAAGAAGAAATCGCCTTCGTATTCCACGGGGAACTGCGTCCCCGAGTAGAACGCGCCTCCCGTGATCGCACCGCCAACACCCGTGTGCGCATACGAGAACACTGGATCGGTCAGCCCGGGAAGCGACGATTCGCCTTCAGCCAGCGGCCAGCCGAAGTTGCCCCCCGGCTCGGCTTCGTGAATCTCCTCGAACTGGTCGGAGCCGGTGTTGGTAACCCAGATGCGGCCCGTCTGTTGGTCGACGTCGAGCTTGAAGGGATTGCGCAGGCCGAGCGCGTAGATTTCTCCGCGCGCGCCGGCTTGTCCGACAAACGGATTGTCGGCCGGCACGATGTCGTCGAGATTTGCCACATCGAGGCGCAGGAGCTTGCCGGCCAAGCTGCCGAGATCCTGAGATTCAGTCGGCACGCCGCCTTCGCCGGTTCCCAAGTACAACATCCCGTCGTGGCCGAAGCCCAGCGCCCCGCCGTTGTGGATGACGGCGAACACCGGGATATCGTCGAGCAGCACGACTTCGCTCGTCGGGTCGGCTACGTTGTCGTCGAAGTTGCTGACGGTGAAGCGACTCAGCCGATTGGCCGACGTGCCTTCTGCGCGGGTGTAGTAAACGTAGACGTAACCGTTGGCGGCGAAGTTCGGGTCGAAGGCGACGCTTTGGAGACCGCGTTCACCTTCGGTGTCGGGCGATACGCTCAGAAACGGCTCGTCGAGCAAAACGCCGTTGTCGACAATGCGGACGCGGCCGGCCTTTTCGGCGATGAAGAGGCGACCGTCGGGCGCAAAGACGATATCGGTCGGGGTAGCCAGACCTTGGACGTAGGGTGCCTCTTGGAAGTCGGGCACCAGCACCGTCAGCATTTGCCGCGGCTCGAGTGGCTCGGCGCAGCAGGCAATTCGAACGTCGCCGCGCCGAGATCTGCGCGTCGTTTTTCGGGAAGGCCAAAGCCGGGCCAAGGTCCCAGGGAGCCGGCTCAGAAACCGCGACATGTGCCAGTTGCCAAGCTATGGAGAGCGGCTCACACGCCCACCTTGGCTCTCTGCACACTCTGCGCGAACACTCACCCCTGCTCTTCCTGAAGATTACAGGTTAGGCGGAAACGATCGACAGTTCAATCGACTGCAAGGCCAATAGCTCGCCCGGACTACAGCGACTGGAGTTCGACGTATTCGTCCATACCCAACAGTGACCAGGCCAGCCCGCGCGGACCCTCGTAGCCCTGGGAAAGAATCGCTTCCCAGTTGGTCAGATCGTCCTGCGTGGGGTCTCGGAGCAGATAGTCTTCGTAGGCAGCGTCGACCAACACGTTCCAGGCTTCGGTGGAATCCTGCATCGTGGCGACCACCGTCGCGCGCGATGCACCTCCGGCGAGTTGGCCGAGCCAGAACTGGAGTTCTGCCGTGTCGGGGGACCGATTGAGAAGATCGGCATACAGCGCCGTGACGAAATCGGTGTCCGTGACATGCAAAGCGCTGTACTCGGCCGAGGCCAGGACCGAGAACGTGACGTCGACGATGTCTTCACCAACTGCCAATTGCGAGATGGCATCGGCGATCTCTTGCGCGGTCGGCTGGCGGCCGAGCAAGTCGCCGTACACCTCTTGTGCAACGCGCGTCCCATGCTCGGGCGAGAGCCAAAACGAGCGGGCCACCAGATAGCGCGATGTTCCGGCCGAGAGTTGATCGATCCAACTCGCGATTTCCTGAGTCGTCGCCGTGCGGCCGAGCAGGTCGTCGTACAAGCCGACGACGAACGCTTCGTGCTCTGCAAGAGTCCCTGCGCTGCCCGCGATGCTGACCGGCCGTGCTACCTGATAGTATTCCTCAGAGGCCATCAGCAAACGCAGTAGTTCGCCTCGCACTGAGCCATCGACCGGCAGCGTGGCCAACCAAAAGGCCGTCTCACCGGCATCGGGCCCACGGCCGAGGAACTCTTCGTAGGTCGAGGTGATGATGCCGGTGCGGTATTCGGTCGTCGTGAGGAAGATTCTCGCCACGTCGGCGCGACTGGAACCTCCCGCCAGAGTTGCTACCCAACCATTCAGTCCGGCCGAATCTGCCGTGCGACCCAAGATGTGCTCGTACAGTTGACTGACGAAGCTGCCGTCGGCGGGATAGAGGGCCGCATACTCTGGCGACGCCAACAGCGCTACCAGGAAATCATTCTCAGTCGCCCCGCCCAGAATGGAGTTCACCCAAAAATTCTGTTCGGCGGCATCTGGCACGCGGAGCAAGAAGAGCGAGTACTGCTCGACGATGAATCGGTTCAGCCGTTCAACGGACTGATCGAACGCCGTGACGACATCTTCGCGCACGGCGCCGCTGACGAGCTGCTGAGTCCAAAAGTCTATTTCAACTTGCGCCGGGAGACGTCGCAGCAGGTTGTCGTACAGCGACCGCACGACCGGCTGCGCGGCCTGACGGGTTTGGAATTCGGCCGAGCCGAGAACCGAAGTGGCGACGTCGATGATCGGCGATATCGAGGAGGCAAACAAATCGCCGACAGCTTCCGCGGGGGCCATCGGCCGATCGAGGAACTCCAGGTAGTAGTCGTCGAGCACGATATTGTAGCGTTCGGGACTTGTAAGAAACACGTATGCCACGTCGTAATGAGCCACTCCGGAGTTCAACAGGTCGGTGAAGAACTGAATCTCCTGGGGCAAACCCGGTCGTTCGAGCACCAAGTTGTACAGAGCATCGACGTAGACCGGCGGCTGCAACAGCAATAGCGACACGAACTCCGGCGAACTCAGGATCGTGCGGGCAACTTCGATTTCGTCGATGCCGGTCTGCATGGCAGCCACCCAGACGGCGACTTCCGACGGCGTGGGGATGCGATCGAGGTATGCGTCGTACATCTCCACGATCTCGATCGCGTGATGCTCGTCAGACTCCCACAGGGTGCGTACGATCTCCGAGCGCGGGACTCCATTCATGAGTTGGTCGGTGTGAAATAACAGTCCGGCCGGCTCCGCACTTCGATCGAGAATCTCCTCGTACGCTCCCGCGACGAAGTACGCCGCCGTGACCGAAGCCGAGTCGAGCTGGACGTAGTTGGCCGTAATGGTCGAGCTGATCGTCGGCGTCGACAGGGTGTGCTCAAGGTCCCCGCCGTTGGACCACGAGTCGAAGATGTACGTCGTCCCGCCCATATCCTGCAGGAGCGGCGCGGCGACGGAGCGCTCGATTCCCGTCACGCCGTTGAAGACGATCGGCGCAGGACCGGTTTGGCCGTCGAGTTCGAGGCTCAATCCTGCAACATTCGTATCGAGCGTCACCGTGACGATCTGCGGGAAGATGTCGGCCGTCGACGTGTGCTGGAGTCCCGATGAGTCGGTGACCGTGAGCGAGACGCGATACCAGACGTTGGTCGACTTCTCGCCCACGGTTGGGATGACGAACGAGCTGCTCGTCGTACCCACGATGGGCCCCATCACCGGATGCACGTGTGTGTTGTGATGAAAGTGAACGGCCCAGCTATAGGCCGAAGCCGGCAGTGCACCATCCTCCGCGTCGAACGCCGTGCCGGAGAAAGCGACCGTATCGCCGCCGTGGTAGAGCGGGTTTTGCGGGAATAGTTGAATCTGCCCGAAGGGCGGCGTTTCATCGACGGCGATGGTGACCGGATCCGATACGTCGATGCCGCCGTTGCCGTCGTCGGCCGTGACCGTCGCAAAGTAGATGCCCGATGTCTGATAGACGTGCGAGACATTCACGCCAAAGGCCGGCGGCGATCCATCGCCAAAATCCCACGTGTAGAACAGCGGGTCGTTGTCCGGATCGCTGCTCAGCGATGCGTCGAACTGGACGAACATCGGCGAATCGCCGACCTGCGGGCTGGCGGTGGCCACCGCATTGGGCGAACGATTGCCGCTGCCGACGTACTCGATGCGGGTAACCGTGCCCAAGAATACATCGAGCGAGTAGAGGGCGCCGTCCGGACCCGTCTCGATGTCGGTCGGTGCAAACAGACCGGTCGCAAAGTCGCTCACCTCAAACTCATGTTCTTCGCCGGGTCCGTGCGTATGCTCGTGAATGTCGACGCGTCGAATCACCTGAAGCGAGAAGTCCGAAAAGAAGAAGTCGCCCTCATACTCCACCGGGAAGTTCGTCCCCGAGTAGAACTCGCCGGCGGTGATCGCGCCTCCCACGACCGGCACATGGGGATAGGCATACACCGGGTCGGTGAGGCCCGGGATGCCCGTGGCGCCTTCGGTGATCGGCCAGCCGTAGTTCGCTCCGGGCTCCGCTTCGTGAATCTCCTCGAACTGATCTTCGCCGGTATTCGTGATCCAGATGCTGCCCGTCTCATCGTTGACATCGAGCTTGAACGGGTTGCGCAGGCCGTAGGCGTAGATTTCTTCGCGCACGCTCGGCTGACCGACAAAGGGGTTGTCCGCTGGCACGATGTTCGGATGGTTGTTCACGTCCAAACGCAACAGCTTGCCGGCCAGGCTACCCAGATCTTGCGCCGCACTGGGATCGCTGCCATCGCCGGTCGCGAGGTACAGCATCCCGTCGGGGCCGAATCCCATGCCGCCACCGGTGTGAATGGCGATGATGGGGATGTCGTCGAGCAGCACGACTTCGCTGTTGGGGTCTGCCAGGTTTTCATCGAAGTTGCTGACCGTGAAGCGACTCAACCGATTCGCCAGGCCACCTTCAGCGCGCGTGTAGTAGATGTAGACGTATCCATTGACGTCGTACTGCGGATCGAAGGCGATTCCGACCAGCCCGCGATCCCCTTCAGTATCAGGAGCCACGGTCAGAAAAGGTGTTGGCAGCAGGACGCCGTTTTCAACGACGCGCACGCGTCCCGACTTCTCGGTCACGAACAGTCGCCCGTCGGGCGCGAAGACCATGTCGGTCGGCACCGCCAGTTCAGAAACGAACGTCGACTCCTGAAAGCCCGCCGGCAGGGCGGCGAGCATCTGCCGTGACTCCAGCGGTTCGATGCGTGGCGAACCGCCAACACCGCAGCGACGACGCGGTCGAGACGACCGACGAGAGCTGCGACCGTGGGAAAACTTGTTGCCGAATCGGCCGAGCGACAAAGACATGGGCTAGCTGCCTTGGGGTGACAAGCGGCCTGCTTGCCCTCCATGGCGCTAGACGCGCGGTGCGTGGGTGCTCGCGATGTGTGCTTCCTAGAATTCCCAAACTATTTGGACGTTTTGTGTTGTTCAATTTCACTAACGGTCATTTCTCGCCAGTTGGGGACAATACTCAGCCTGTTGTGCCGACGGCGAGGCGACGCGCGTTCGTAGCGATGGCGCGGGTTGCGCCCGCTGGGGCAGGGTAGCTGCGGCCGCCCCGCCAGCGCCGATGGCGGGGCCCATCCGCCGTTTTCAGCGCGGAATCGGCTGGAAGAGCGTCACATCGCGGCCGGTTGGGCCGTGCGAATAGAACGACCGGCACGGCGATGGAGATTACGCGGTGGGCGTCGCCGCGACGCCGCTTAGCGCGTCGAGGTAGGCGGCTGCCATCTCATCGAGCGTGCTGTGCTCGGCAGCCCGTCGCTGCCCCGCCGCGATGAGCTGCCCGGCCAAATCCGGCTCGCTGTCGATCCGGGCGATCGCGCGAGCGATCGAATCAACCGCGTGGGGATCGAGAAAGAGAGCAGCGTCGCCGGCCACCTCCGGCAGGCTTGTCGTGTGGCTGCAAAGTACGGGTACCCGTGCGTGCATCGCCTCGAGCACGGGCATGCCGAAGCCTTCATACAAAGAGGGAAAAATCAAAGCCTTACTGTAGCGCAGCAGAACCTGCAGATCGCTGGGGCCGACAAAACCGAGTTGGCGAACGCGCTCGGTGAGGCCCAGACTGTCTGCGGCGCGTTCGAGCTCCGCGCGGCGGCCTGCATCGGCGCCGGTGCAGACTAGTTGCAACTTCGACTGCGGGGCCGCAGCCGCATATTTGGCCAGCGCCTGGTAGAGGCGCAGATGGTTTTTGTGGGGCCACGTGTTCGCAGGAAAGAACAGATAGGCCTGCCGCGCAAGACCATACGCGCGCAACAACTCCTCGGCGTCTCGATCCGTATCGGTCTCCGAGGGCGGATCGAATCCGATGGGAATCGTGCAGGTGCGGTTGCGCTCGATTCCGGTGTGTTCGACAACGCGGCGTCGCGTGAACTCGGAAACGCAGATCACGAGACTCGCACGGCGACGGGTCATGCGCAGGTTCATGTCCCGTGCCAGGCGCTCGGCGGTGGCGAAGAAGCGGCGGCAATCAACGTGTTGCAGATCGTGCACGACGGCCACCAGCGGCGCCCGCGGATGATAGAACCTCGGTGGAGCCAAAGGAGCAAAGTAAGCGTCGGCGGCCAACTGTCGCCAGTCAGGCAAAGCTCGCGGACGACGCAACAACCAAGTGTGGCCAGCGCGGGGTAGAGCCAGCCATCGCGCCGAACGTGCTCTCTGTCGCCAGGCACTTGGCACATGGCCGCTCCGCTGGACGCCGGGGAAACTGTTCTGTTCGCGGCGGCCGACAACCATCAGAGACACGTTTTCAGCCGCAAACGGCCGCAACTCATCCCAGACC
The DNA here is from genome assembly GCA_938003525.1 of uncultured Planctomycetales bacterium. Taxonomy (GTDB): domain Bacteria; phylum Planctomycetota; class Planctomycetia; order Pirellulales; family JAEUIK01; genus CALKYM01. The sequence goes on from CALKYM010000064.1 coordinate 43,048, forward strand.
GATGCCCTCATTAACAGAGTGAACCGCCACCGGGGCTCGAGACGGGACATCGCCCGCAGCAGCGCCAGCGTCATGACCTTCGCGCCGCCGTTTTCGCCACCAGGGACAAGCTGCGTCAAATCGACTGCGATCTTTACACTCTGCTGGCGAGCGGGACGGCCGCCATTTGAGCGCGCGTGGAATGCGTCCGTCTTGCGCGCGCGTTGGCCGCGCGCACGCCGAACGGTCCGCTGGAGCGGGCCTGCCGGTTCGCTGCTGTTTCCATGTGGCGGCTGCGGCACCGGCGATTCCTTTGTCGAGCAGCTCGAGAACTGTGCTAGCGATCGCGCCAGATCGCACGCTCTTCGCCAGAAGGCGGCGGGAACGCGACCCGGGCGGTCGCAGCAGGTTATCGCTTGTCGGCGATGTGAGGCACAGAGCAATCGCAGGCTGACTGGGATGACTTGAGTAGCCACGTCGCCGCCAGTGTGCTGGAGCGCATTTCAAAACCTCACTAATGCCATCCGACGGTGCCACTGCTAGCTGGCCTAGCAGTGACCCTCAGCAGGTTCACATCGCTGGGCAAGCCAGCAGTGGCACCCGCATGCGGTTGTGAAGTGCGCTCCAGTCAGCATGGCTGCGCCTCTGCGCAAGTGCTCTCGGTGCTCAACTGGTTTGCCAGTACGATGTCGTGGCTTGCCACTGTATTCGGCCGGCAGGGTGGAACAAGAAGCTGCGCGCAGCGTCGGCCGCTTGCTCGCGCGGCGAGTGGGAACATCGTGACGATGAGCTTGCTGACAGGACGTCGCGTTGTGGTCACCGGCGGGGCCGGTTTCCTGGGCCGCGCGGTTGGCGCAGAGCTTGCCACGCGCTCGCCGGCAACGATCTTCGTGCCTCGTAGCGCGCAGTACGATCTGCGTCAGCAGAGTGCGGTTGCCCGGCTGTTCGACCACGCCCGGCCGGAAATCCTGCTGCACCTGGCGGGACACGTGGGCGGCATTGGCGCCAATCGCCGCATGCCGGGGCAACTGTTCTACGACAACGCGACGATGGGCATCGAGCTGATCGAGCAGGCTCGCCGCCGCAGCCTGGAAAAGGTCGTCATCGTCGGCACGATCTGCTCCTACCCCAAACACACGCCGGTTCCGTTTCGTGAAGCCGATCTCTGGGCAGGCTATCCCGAGGAGACGAACGCTCCCTACGGGCTGGCCAAGAAGATGCTGCTGGTGCAAGCCCAAGCCTACCGCCAGGAGTATGGTCTGAATGCGGTGAGCCTGTTGCCGGTCAACTTGTATGGGCCGGGCGACAACTTCGATCCCCAATCGAGCCACGTCATCCCGGCCTTGATTCGCAAGGTCCGCGCTGCCCAAGCCGCGGGATACCAGGAAATCAACGTCTGGGGAACCGGCGCAGCCTCGCGCGAATTCCTGTTCGTCCGCGACGCGGCCCAGGCAATCGTGACTGCGACAGAAAAGTACGATGATCCGGACCCGGTCAACATCGGCTCGGGCAGCGAGATCACCATTCGCGAGCTGGCTGAGATGATCTGTCGGTTGTGCAACTTCACCGGTCAGCTCAAGTGGGACGCGTCGCAGCCCGATGGTCAGCCGCGTCGCTGTCTCGACACCTCGCGCGCGGCGGCAAAGTTCGGCTTCAAGGCCACCACGCCGCTGGAAGTCGGCCTCCGAGAGACGATCGATTGGTACGACGGGACGCTCGCTCCCGCGCGACGCACGCTGGCCGCGTGAACGCGCACCAGCACAGTTCAACATCTCTATGGGGCCGACATCGAGCGGGCGATACGGCATGAGCGACCCGCGGCCGCTGGTTTCGATCGTCACGGCCACGCTCAATGCCGCCGACTCGTTGCCCGTTACGGCTGCGAGCGTGTTCGAGCAGCGGTATCGATCGCTCGAGTACATCGTCGTCGATGGCGGTTCGACAGATGGTACGGTCGAATTGCTGACCAGCGGCGATGTCCCGACCGCAAGATGGATCAGCGAGCCGGATGATGGCATCTACGATGCCCTCAACAAGGGCGCTGGGCTCGCGCGCGGCAAGTGGCTCTATTTCCTCGGCGCTGGCGATCGTCTCCATGATCGGCACGTCCTTGATTGCATGTTCGAGCGCCCGCTCGTGGAAACTTTGCTCTATGGCGATGTGATCCTGGACCAGACGGGACGGCGATATGGCGGACGCTTTTCGCGCCGCACGATCGCACTACGTAACATCTGCCAGCAGGCAATTCTTTACCCGCGCGCGTTGTTCGAGCGGTTCGGTCCGTTCGAGACGCGCTACCGCGTCTGGGCCGACTGGGCATTCAATCTGCGCTGCTTCGCGGCGCGCAACCTGTATCCCCAGCACCGCGACCTGATCGTCGCCACGTACGCCTCCGACGGCTTCAGCAGCCGACGGGTCGATTCGCACTTTCTGAGCGATGCCGAACAGCTCATTCGACCACTGGGGGAAGCAGCCTGGTGGCTCTATCGTGCGAAGCACGCGGCGCGCCGAGCGCTGGGAAAGCCACCCCTGGTGAATCAGGCGGCAGCCTGACGGCCAACTGCTGGCAGCCAGCAGATGGCAACCTGCGATGCAGCGCACCAGACATCGGCGATAGCGATTCACGCGCTGCCGCTCTCCCAAAACACGACGTTGCGTGGTCGCCGGAAAGCCCTAGAATACGCCGCCCTCGTCGCCAAGAACGCCAACGCGACTCGCAATGGATTGCGGGTCGCGCCACGTGCACGCGGCGCGCAAACAGCCTGATCAGCGACAGACTGATCGCGCTGTCGGGGCAGACGAGGCAGGGTCCCGTCGAGACTCTCACGCGGCGCAGCAGGGATGCATTCACCTTTACTCCGGTTTCTCATCGCGTTCGGTTGCGCGATCGTCATGACGCCTGTGGCGCGGTCGCTGGCGCAGCGGTTCGGCGCAATCGATCGCCCGGACGGTCACCGCAAACTGCACGAGCGGCCGGTTCCACTGTTCGGCGGAGTGGCCGTTTACCTGGCATTGGTCGTGGGGCTTGTGCTGACGACCAGCGGCCTGGCAGCCGGCATCGATCCGCAGGCGCGGCTGGCCAACGTCGTGCTCGTCGTGGCGGGCTTCGTGTGCGTCATCGGCTGCATCGACGATCTGTGGGACTTGCCCCCGCGGTTCAAGCTGCTGCTGCAAGCGATCGCCTCGGGCGTGGTCGTGCTGTCCGGCTACTGGGTCGATCGGGTGGTGGTGTTTGGCTATCCGATCGAGTTCGGCTGGTTGGGCGTGCCGCTGACCGTGTGCTGGCTGGTGGGCTGTATCAATGCGTTGAACCTGCTCGACGGGATGGACGGGCTGGCTTCGATCGTGGGACTGACCACCGCGATGATGATGGCCATGATCGCCACCATCAGCGGGCATCCGCACGTAGCCATGATCGCGCTGGTACTGGCCGGCGCACTGGCGGGCTTCCTGGTGTTCAATCTGCCGCCGGCGAGCATCTACCTGGGCGACTCGGGCAGTATGGTCATCGGGCTGATCGTGGGCGTGCTCGGCATGCAGGGCTCGCTGAAGACGACCGCCACGCTTTCGCTCACCGCGCCGGCAGTGATCATGAGCATTCCCATGCTCGACATCGGCCTGGCCGTCATGCGTCGCAAGCTCAGCGGTCAGCCGATCGATCGAGCCGACCGCGGCCATATTCACCATCGGCTGCTGGACCGCGGCCTGAGTACCTGGCAGGTGCTCTGCGTCATCGGCGCGCTGTGCCTGATGACCGGCACGGCCGCCACGGCATCGACCATTTTTCAGAGCGACGCGCTGGCCTGGATCATTGCCATCACGTTGGTCGTGCTGTTGGTCATCACGCGGATGTTCGGCCACTACGAACTGTCGCTGGCCAAAGTCTCCATCGCCCAAGTGCTGGCCGGCTGGGTGGGTCGCTGGGCGGCCGCGCATCGGTCGCAGGGGTTGCTCAACAAACGCACGCGATTGGAAGTCCTGCCCTTCGAGCGCGTCTGGTCGATGTTCATCGAAGACATGCGACACTACGGCGTGCGTCGCATTGAACTCCGCCTGGAACAACCCGAACCGATAGAGATGCGCGAACATCTCTGGCAGACCCGCGAGATGGCCGAAGACTACGAACGCGCCGCGACGCCGCTGCTGGAAGCGCCTGCGGGCACTGTCGACCATCGCGCGCTCGAACACATAGACCAGCCCGAAGACAGTCAACGCCAGACCACAACCGACGTGCCTGCGATGCCCTGGGCGCTGAACCTCGGGTTTGCCACTGAAGAAGGCGGTGCCTGCCGACTGGCCGTGTACGGCATCGAAGACGACCAGCCGCAACCGGTCGACATGCTATTGCTCAGCAGCCTGCTGACGCTCTACGGTCAGCATTGGGCCGTACATCCCGAGACGATCCCCCAACCCGTGCTGCAGATGTACAGCGAAACGTCGACCGCCCCACGCGCGGCGGGCGAACGCATGCACGACGCGGCGTGATGGCGGGTCACTCGCTCAGCATCGTTGCAGCGTGTGCGTATTCCAAGACCCCCATTTAGTCGGCTTCGTGCGTCACGTCTGGCTCGTCTAGCAGAGCTGTTTGCGCGATTCGCACCGCTGGGCAAGCCAGCAGTGGCACCCGGAGCCTGTCTTCAAAGACGCTCTACTGTTCGGATCCGCTACCGACGGCATCGCCGCCGTCCGCAGTCGCGCCGGATGCATCGGCACCCGGCAAGCGCGAATCGACGCCCAACATCCCGCTGCCGGAGCGCACTTCCTGCAAGCGCTGCCGGTAACGGGCGTACAGCTCGGTGTGTTTGCTAGTAGGCGGAAGGGGATCGCCCGCGATGAAGAGCCACTTGATCTGAGTGGCCGGCTGCAAGAGATGACCGTCGGTGACGACCAGATTGGCCATCTTGCCTACGCTGATCGAGCCAAGCTGGTCGTCCACCCCCAGAATCTGAGCCGGATAGAGCGTGACGGCTTTGAGCCCTTCGTCTTCCGGCAAGCCATAGGAAATGGCCATGGCGGCCTGGAAAGGCAAATTCCGCGTGCTGGTTGCCGAACCGGGACCCTCGTCGACTGCTTTGATGGCGAATCGAACGCCTGCGGCGTGCAGTCTCGCGGCCGTCGAATACGGCGCGTCGTAGGGATCGTTGCGACTGGCGGGCAGTTGCATGCTCGGGCCGAGCAGAACTCGCACATCGTGCTCCTTGAGCGCATCGACGCACTTCCAGGCCTCGGCGGCGTCGGCCAGTATCCAATTCAGTTCCAACTCCTCGGCGAACTCGATGGCTGCCAGGATATCGCCATGCCGCTGGGCGTGGATAACCACAGGCCGCTCGCCAGATGCGTAGGCAGCCAACGCCGCCAGGTGCGGATCGGGGCGCGGCGGCGATCCATCATCGCCCGCCGCGCGCACCAACTCATGATATTGTAGCGCCAGACGAAACTGTTCGCGCAGCTCGTCGATCTTCTCGGCAGCCTCCTTCTGCCGATCACGGTCATCCGGTCCCGTGCCGAATCGTCCCGTCGGGAGATTGACGTGCAGCGCCGCCGGATCGACCACCGCCATCTCCGGCGGAATCCAACCCCAGAGGTTGAGCAACACGCTCTGCCCCGAGATGACGCCGCCGTACGGCTGTGTCAATACGGCGAGTACGCCGCCCGCGCGGCTCACCGGAATCAGGTCGCTGTCCGGATGCACGGCGACGGAGGCCCGCAAATCGGCTTCGTACCGTCCCGCTTCGCGGTAGTCGCTGGTCTCACTAGCCGAACCGATTTCCATCAGCCCCAGCGCCCCGCCGGCATTGATCATGCCCGGGTAGACGTGCAGTCCGCCCAGATCGACACTCACCGCGTCGCGCGGAATCGCCGCATCGCCGCTGGCCAAGGCTTCAATGCGTCCTTGCGAGATGACCAGCGTGCCGGCATCGATCGGTTCGCCGTCGACGGGGACGATGCGCGCGTTGGTGAGCGCGTACGTCCCGCCGGGTGACTGGGGGATTTCGATCTCGCGCTGGCGGAGTTCTTCAGAAGATAGCGGCGAGCCGTATCCACTCGGCGCGTGATCGCCGTCGCGTTCGAAGTAGACTTCGCCGTCGATCAGCGTCATCTCGCAGCGGGCGAAGCCGTTGAGCGGATGGCCGTTGAAGATGGCCAGATCGGCATCCTTGCCCACCTCGATCGATCCAATACGGTCGTCGAGCCCAAGCTGTTTCGCGCCGTTGATGGTGACCAGCGCCAGCGCTTGATCCTCGTCCGCCATGCCGTAGCGCAACATCTTGGCGGCTTCCTGGTAGAGATGGCGGACCAGTTCGTTATCGTCCGACTTGAGCGTGACGCTGGCCCCGGCTTCAGCCAGCAGGGGCGTGTTGTGCGGAATCGCGTCGTAGGCCTCGATCTTGTAGGCCCACCAGTCGGCGAACGCCGAGCAACTCGCGCCGTGTGCGGCGATTTCCGGGGCGACTTTGTAGCCCTCGAGCACGTGCTGCAGCGAACGAATCCGAATGCCGTAGCTTTCGGCCAGCCTCAAGAGCATCAGGATTTCGTCGGCCCGATAACAATGGCTGTGAATCCGCAGCCGACCATCGAGCATGTCGGCCAGCGCTTCGAGCCGCAGGTCGCGGCGCGGCTCGGCCACGCTTTCGCCGCGCGAGCGCCCGGCGGCGTACGCTTTCCACAGCCGGCGATACATGCGGCCTTCGTCGAACGCGCGGCGGATGGTGGACTCGACGCCGAGACGCGTATCGGGATAGCGGCGCGATGCCCGTTTGGGGTTCTCACCTAACGCGAACTTCACGCCCCGCGGCGCGTCGGCCAGCACCAACTCGCGCGCCGGCTTGCCCCACCGCAACTTGATCACGCCGTCCTGACCGCCAATGGCGTTGGCTGAACCGTGTAGCACCCGAGCCGTCGTCACGCCGCCGGCCAGCGCCCGATAGATGGCCACGTCGTCGCCGTTAATCACGTCGCGAATGCGGACTTCCGGCGTGATCGAGACGCTGGCTTCGTTGACCCCGCGCGTGATTGCAAAATGGACGTGGCAATCGATGATGCCGGGCATCACGTAGAGGCCCGTCGCATCGATCGCGGTGGTTTCTTCGTCCGCTTCTAGATCTTCACCGATGGCCGCGATCCTGCCGTCGCGGACGAGGATGCTGGTCTCGCTCAGGGTCCCCTGCGTCACGGTGAGCACCGTGGCGTTGCGAATCAGCACGTCGCCGCCGGTTTGCATGCTCGGCGCGCGGTCCGCTTCGATTTCGGTCGGATACGGCTCGATCGCGATCGTACCCTCGGGCTTCGACTCGGCTTCGGCGTCCTCGTCATCGCCCTCCTCTTCATCAGACTCGGACGTTTCCGCTTCTGCGTCCTCTGCTGGCTCTTCGGCCGGGTCGTCGTCTTTATCTTCATCCGCCCCGTCGTCGGCCTCGTCTTCGTCGGGTTTGTTGAGTTCGAACTTTTCGGCATCGACGAAGACGTAGCGGAGCTTCGAGTCTTTTTCGTGCCACGGTCCGTTGAACATGACGACGTGCGCCGCCATGCCCGGCGATAAGCGTCCCAACTGTCCGTCGACTCCGAGCACGCGAGCGGCGTCGGTCGTCAAGGCGGCCAGCGCAGCGTCGGGCTCCAGGCCCTGTTCGATGGCCTGCCGCACGTGCTCGCGAAAGGTTTCGGCCTTGGTGTGACCTTCGCTGGCGATGGCGAAGAGCACGCCGCGGCGAGCCAGTACAGCGGCACAGGCGACCTGTTCAGCCCACAGCCGTTTCTTTTCGGCCAGCAGTCGCGGCGAGTCGGGCAAGCGGTAGCGGTCCTTCTTGTCGTCGTCCTCCGATACTTCCGACTCTTCCTCGTCCGACTTGGTGAGCTCGGCAATCCGCGCCTCGATCCGCGCGCGAATCGAGTCCGGCAGGTCGGTTCGTTTCAAGCCTTCGCGAAGCTGTTCGAGCGTGTAGCCTTCCAGGAGCGAGTCGCCCCCCGATGAGCCGCCGCCCGACTTGGGTTCTTTGGGGAAGTCGATATTCAGCACCACGGCAATGTTCTCGTCGGCCAGACGATCGACGACGCGCCACGCCTCTTCACCGCCCACGATGACCGGCTCGACGCCAAACTCGGCCGAGAGATCCAACGCCCGATGGATTTCGTCGCGGGTGTTGGCCGCCCAAAACACCGGAACTTCACGGCGTTGTACCGACCGCAAAGCGGTCAATGCCGGATCGGACGGCGGCCGCGCGCCGCCGTGTTCTCGATAGTGCTCCCATAGCGCTTCGTTGTGGTCGGCGTCGAGCATGGCTTGCCGGAGGTGCGCCACACATCCCATCAGCGTCGTGGGATAACCGCGCGCGGGTGGCGGTCGCAGGTCGACGTGCAGTCCGACCGGAGCCGCAATCAATATCTCTCGCCGCGGCCGCCCGCTGAGGCTCGCCACCGCACTTTGACCGGCGGCGACACCGCCACCGGGAGCCACGAGCGTCGACGTGAATCCGGCTGCCCGGCGTTTGCCGGTCGCATCGTCGTCGAGAGCCAGCGCATCGCGAACCTGAAACTCGGGCGTCATGCCACTGCGGTTGTCGGCCGGAGTGGCCGCCAGTGCAAAGCGGTCGTAGTCGATCGAGCGGCCGGCCCCCGTATCCGAGCGCGCCACGTCCGAGTCGATGCCACCGGTGTTGTAAGCATCGATGAACCCGGGATAGACGCACATCCCCGCCGCCTCGATGCGCTGGGCATCCAGCGGGATGGAGACTTCGCCGTCTTCACCGACGGCGACGATGGCGCCGTCGCGGAGCACGACGGTGCCGGATTCGATCGTATTGCCGGGTTCGACGAAGACCGTCGCGCCGACAATCGCATACGTGGCAGGGCGAAAACCCGGCTGCGCTTCGGCGGCAAGAACCGGTGAGCAGTAAACGAGGCACAGCAGAATGGCCGCCCAGCCCATTCGTGCGCAATTCTTAACCGTCTGGTGTCGACCTCGGGTGCCACTGCTGGCTTGCCCAGCAGTGCCCCTCGCCCGATGTCCACTGCTCGGCAAGCCGGTAGTGGCCCCCAGTCCCAATACTGAAATACGCTCCACGCACATCACGGTCTCGACGTGACGGATCATCGGTATCGGGCTCCCGAGCGCTCGCCGCAGGCAACGCCGTGCCATGCGCTGCGGCGCGAGCTTGAAGTGAATGAATGGGCCAGCGAGGTGCGCACCATCGTAGCACAACCAAAGGCGGCCTCCAGGAACTCGCCGCCGTGGCCTGGCCCGCCTTCGATGACAAGAACGGTCAGGCAGCGGGTGGCCATCAGACGGTTGCCGCCCGATGGAGTCGCGGGCAAGATGCGGCACTCGCGCCGCCTCTTCGTGAACCTGAAACGTTGCCACCTTTCACGATCGACATCCCCGATCTGCCGCAATCGCTGCGGTCGCTGCTGCGCCGGGTGCCGCGCGGCCGCGTGACGACCTACGGGGCACTGGCCACGGCGCTGGGCGATTCAATTGCTGCTCGCTGGGTCGCTCAACATCTGTTGGATCACACCCACGGGCCGCGCTGCCGCTGCCACCGCGTCGTGCGGGCCGGCGGTGAATTGGGGACTTACATCACGCGCTCGGCGACCGAGAAGCGAACTCTGCTCACCGCCGAGGGAGTGCATATCGCGGACGACACCGTCGACCTCGCCGTCTACGGCGTTGAACCTCCGGCGCTCGATCGCCCACTCGCGAGATTGCGGGCCGCGCAAAACAGATTGCTCGGGCGTCATTCGTATCGCTCACCTCGGACCGTTCCGCAAGTCGTCGGCGGGCTCGACATTTCCTATGCCGCACCCGACCGCGGCGTGGCGACCTATGCGCTCGTCGAGCTTCCCAGCGGGCGAGTGACGTGGACGACGACGATCGCGCGCCGCGTTCACTTTCCTTATATCAGCGGATACCTGGCATTCCGCGAGTTGCCCTTGTTGCTCGCCTTGCTGGATAAGGTTTGCCGCGCCGATCGTCTCGCGCCGGTGCTGCTGGTCGACGGCAGCGGCGTTCTGCACCCGCGACGCTCGGGCCTGGCCACGCATCTTGGTCTGTTGATCGACCACCCGACGATTGGCGTCACCAAGAAACTGCTCTGCGGAAAGCCGGCCGGGACGCCGAATCGCGCTAAGAAATTCGTCGCTGTCCACGAAGGCGACGAACAACTCGGCTGGGTTACTCGCCCCAGCCAGAGCAAGCGAAAGCCGATTTACGTCTCGCCGGGACACCGAGTCAGCGTCGACTTCGCGGCGCGCGTCGTCCAAGAGATGCTGCTGGGACATAAACTCCCAGAACCCATTTACTGGGCCGATCGTCTAAGCCGGCAGCGGGCGCGCGAAATGAGATCGGCCGATGCCCGGCACCAAACAACGACATAACAATAGCCTTGGGCGTCAAGTCACGACCTTTTGTGCGTTGTTTGGCCGTGTTAAGCTCTTCGGCTTGCAGCCAGCGCTATGCCCTACGTTGGTGTGGCCAGTTGCACGCTTTCCCGCTGCACCCACCGACCGCGAGTTTCGCCACGAGATGAAGTACGTCATCTGGACGCTGATCGCTCTGTTGGCCGTCGCGCACCAGGACTTTTGGTTCTGGAATGATGCGACGCTGGTGTTCGGCTTCATGCCGATCACGCTGCTGTACCACGCGGGTATCTCGCTGGCGGCGGGCATGCTCTGGTTTCTGGCGGTGCGTTTCTGCTGGCCGACGAACGTCGACATGGTCGGCGACTCGGAAGTCAGCGAGGAGCGCCCGACATGAACGAAGCCATGACGCCGTTGGTGATCATCATCGGCTATCTGCTGCTGCTGCTGGGTGTGGGCGGAGCGGCGAATCGGCTGTTCCGCGGCACCAGTGCCGACTACATGCTGGCCAGCCACAGCATCGGGCCGTTCTTGCTGTTGATGTCTTTGTTCGGCACGACCATGACGGCCTTCGCCCTGATTGGTTCGACCGGCGAATCGTACGCGGCCGGCGCCGGCGTTTACGGACGGCTGGCCTCCTCCAGCGGCATCGTGCACTCGCTCTGTTTCTTCGTCATCGGGATCAAGCTCTGGTCGTTCGGCAAGCGCTACGGCTATCGCACGCAGATCGAGTTTTTTCGCGACCGCCTGGAAAGCGAAGCGATCGGGCTGCTGCTCTTCCCGATACTCGTCGGCCTGATCATCCCTTACTTGCTGACTGGCCTGATGGGCGCCGGCGGCGTGCTCAACGCCATGACGCGCGGGGCCTTCGAATCGTACGGGTGGTTTGCCGACTATGGCTACGGCGTGCCCGGCTGGCTGGGCAAACTCGTCATCAGCACGGTGGTGCTGCTCTACGTGTTCTTTGGCGGCATGCGCGGGACGGCCTGGGCCAATGCGCTGCAAACGATTGTGTTCATGGTGATGGGCATCGTCACCTTCTACGTGATTGCCACGGAGCTGGGAGGTAAAGAGAGCTTTCTCGACAACCTCCGCACAGCATCGGCGGCCGTGCCCGAGGACAAGCTGATTCGTGGCGAAAAGATGCCGCAGCTACAGTTTCTCACCTACATGCTGGTTCCGTTGTCTGTCGGGATGTTTCCACACCTGTTCCAGCATTGGCTCACCGCCCGCAGTGCGAACACGTTCAAGCTGGCGGTCGTAGCGCATCCGATCTTCATCATGATTGTCTGGGTGCCCTGCGTGCTGATCGGCGTTTGGGCCACCAGCGAACTGGCGGCCATTCCGCCGACGCTGGATGCCAACAAGGTGTTGCCCTTCATGGTCAACAAGCTGGCCGGCGGGGTGCTGGGCGGCTTTCTCGCAGCGGGCATCTTGGCGGCCATCATGTCGTCGCTGGACAGCCAGTTCCTCTGCATCGGCACGATGTTCACGCGGGACATCGTCGAGCACTACGGTGGCCGCGAGCGTTTCACCGACAAGCAGACCGTCGTTATCGCCCGCTCGTTCGTCGTCGCGATTGCGGCGGTGACGTTCCTGCTCAGCCTGCTCGAGCCGCGTTCAGTATTCGTGCTCGGCGTCTGGTGTTTCAGCGGATTCTCTTCGCTGTTCCCGCTGGTCTTCGCCGCGCTTTATTGGAAGCGATTGACCAAACTGGGCGCCTACGCCTCGATCGTCGTCGCCGCCGTTGTGTGGTGGGTCCTGTTCCGCGACTCCGGCTACGGCAAGGATCGCGAATACGCCTTCTTGAACATGATGCCCGTGGCCACCATCTTCGCCTGCTCGACGGTCACGCTGGTGGTCGTGTCGCTGATCACGCCACGCCCCTCGGAGCAGACGCTCGCGCGGTTCTTCGCGGTTAAACGTAGTGCGTAGTGCGAGGGCCAGCAGCATTTTGCGTAACCGTGAACTCCCGACAAGCAACGACATCGCTCGTTGCGCCGGGTGCCACTGGCCGCTGGTCGGCCGGGGTCGGAGAACTGTTCAGGCGGGCATCATTCCGGCTGAGGCACCATGGAGCCACCGTGGCGAAGCACTGGCTGGCGAGCAGCCAGTGGCACCCAAATGAGGCACTGAAGTGCAGTGCTAGAAGCCCCACACGAGCGGTGCGAGAACGACGCTGACGGCTCCGATCAATAAACCCAGCGGCAGGCCGATCCGCGCGTAGTCGCTGAAGCGGTATCCGCCGGGACCGTAGACCATCAGGTTCGTTTGATACCCGATGGGTGTGGCGAAACTGGCCGAGGCAGCCATCATGATCGTGATCACAAAGGGCATCTCGTTGGCGTTCAGACCGGCTGCCGTCTGCATGGCCATGGGAAAGATGAGCGCAGCGGCGGCGATGTTCGTGATGAATTCGGTGGCCAGCATCGTCAACAGGTAGATAGCCGCTAAAGCGATGTACGGGTTGTCGCCCGCGATGCCGGTGACTGCGGCGGCGACCTGTGCGGCGACACCGGTCTTTTCCAAGGCGGCGCCGAGTCCCACGGCGGCGGCGATGGCTAGAATCACCTGCCAGTCGATGCTCCGCCGGGCCACATCGGCCGTACAGCAGGCGGTGAGCATCATCATGAACGCAGCCACCAACGCGCAATTGATCATCGGCACGCCCAGCGCCACGCGCCCCAAAACCATGGCCAGCACGATGGCAAACGCCAGCAGCGCCCGATCGTGGTCCGGCGGGTTCGAGTCTTCCAAACGACTGACCAAAAAGAAATCGCGGTTGTTGCGCTGCTCGTCGACGAATGACGGATGGGCTTCCAAGAGCAGCGTGTCGCCCGGCTGAAGAATGATGTCGCCGATCTTCTTATCGATCCGCTGCCCGCTGCGGGCAACCGCCACCACGACCGCTTTGTAGTGCGAGCGGAACCGCGCATCGCGGATCGTCTTACCAATGATCGGCGCGGTGCTGGAAACGACCGCCTCGATCATCGACCGTGTCGAGCGCGGCGCTTCGAGCTTGAAGACTTCGTCGGTGGCGGGCACCAGACCGCGAATCTTTTGTAGATCGACCATCGATTCCACGACGCCGACGAAGATCAGCCGGTCGCCGGCCCGCAGCAGCTCTTGCGGCGAAACGGCCGGCAGCACGATCCCATCGCGGTCGATTTCCGCGAGAAACGCCCCCGGCAAGTGCCGCAGTCCCGCCTGCTCGATCGTCCGCCCCACCAGCGGACTGTCGCCAGCGACGAGCATCTCGATCGAATACTCGCGCGGATTGGAGAATTCACTCCGCGCCGGCCGGCGCTCCGGCAGCAGCTTCGGCCCGAGAAAGAACAGGTAGGCGCAGCCGATGAGCATGGCCGGCAGGCCAACCCAGGTGATATCGAACATGCCCATCCGCGGCAGGCCGGTTCCGCTGCGGGCGAGCATGTCGTCGACGACCAGATTGGTGCTCGTGCCGATCAGCGTGCAGGTGCCGCCCATGATGGCCGCGTAGCTGAGCGGAATCAGCAGCTTGGAAACGCTGATCTGCAACTGCCGCGCCCAGTCGGCCACGGCCGGTATCAACATCGCCACCAGCGGCGTGTTGTTCATGAAGGCGCTCATGCCGGCCGCGGGCAACATCAGCCGACCGATGGCAACACGCGTCGACTGTGGACGCACCAGCACGAGCCACGCTACCCAAGCAAGACCGCCCGTGCCACGTACACCGGCCGCCACGATATATAGCGCACCGATGGTCACGATGCCTTCGTTGGCGAATCCGGCCAGCGCCTCGAGAGGCTCGAGCACACCGCTGACCAACAGCACGGTCAGGCCACCGACGAGCACCAACTCGAAAGACAGCCGCGTCAGGGCCAGCAGCAGGAAGACGATGACAACGACCGTCGACGCGAAGTACGGTTCCCAACCCGCCATCCGCTACCTCGCGCGCCGCCGCTGGCGAACATGCAGGCTACCGAACATCGCGGAGGTGGCGACCACTCGTGGCGTGGGGCTTGCGAAAACCATGAATCGGAGACTTGGCAGAATCGGCGCTCGGCAGATGAAACAGGCTGCAGAGGGGCGCGAGCACAACCGACTCTGCTGATCATAGTTGCGGCCAACAGAAGCCCGCAAGCCGGGCCGCAAACGACACAGGCCGCCCGGCGGGCACCTTCGTGTGATCGCCCCGGCGATTGGCAGCCGCCGGTCGGGCCTTCTATACTGCGTCTGGCGCTCGCAGCTGCCGCGCGCACGTCATTTGGGCATCAATTCCTTGGGCAGAATCAGCCGCTGCACTCGTATGAATCCGCGAAAAGCATCCCCGACCGTGCGGCAACGCCGAACTCGCCAGCAGCCGCTGGCGGCGTTAAGGCGGCTCGCGGTGGCCGGGCTTGCGATCGGCATTCAGGCCTGCCTGACTACCACCGTCTGGGCGCAAGCTGCCGCTGCCGATACGGACAAGCGCTATACGCTACAGTACATGCTCGTCATGCTGCTCGTGGCGCTGGGCATCTTGCCCGTCACGCGCTCCAGCCGCCGCTCGCAAGATCTGCCCGTGCGAGGTTAGTCGTCGGGCTATTTGCCGGCGATGCACAAGCGGTGCGTTCGACTTCGCCGACAACCTTTCAATTCGACGCTGTTCTGCAGCGCACTCACGCCGCCGCGCGGGCATCCGAGCCGCCGGGGCGATGGGACTCGGTCGATCGGGCCTTGAGGAACTTGGGGCCCCGCAGGCCTTCGCCGATGGGAATTCCCGAGCGCTGATTGAAGAACCGGGCCACCGAGGCGACGACGTACCGCTGTTCGTCTTCGCGCATCTCGGGAAAGACGGGCAACGCGAGTGTCTCGGCGGCGGCCCGCTCCGTCTCGGGGAGCGGTCCGCTCAGCAGTGCCTGAAAACAGGGCTGCTGGTGCAGGGGGACAGGGTAATAGACCTGCGTGCCAACGCCCTCGGCGGCCAAATGCTTGCGGAGTTCATCGCGCTCGGCCGGCGAGACCCGCACGACATACTGATTCCAGACATGTCGCCGGTCGGGCAATTCGCGCGGCAGCCCGACGACATCGGTGAGATTGGCACCTGCGAAGAGCGCCGCGTACCGCTCAGCATGTGCTCGACGCTGCGCCGTCCACGTTTCCAAGTGGGGTAGCTTCACGTTGAGTACGGCCGCCTGGAATGCGTCGAGCCGGCTGTTGAAGCCGACCAGCTCATGATGATAGCGCTGTGACTCGCCGTGTACGCGAAGTTTGCGCAAGCGGTTGGCCACCTCGTCATCGGCGGCCGTCAACAATCCTCCGTCGCCAAAGCCGCCCAGATTCTTCGACGGATAAAAGCTGAAACAGCCGATGTCGCCCATCGCGCCGGCGCGGCGCCCGCCCAACTCAGCTCCAATCGCCTGAGCGGCGTCCTCGATGACAACCAACTTGTGGCGGCGGGCAATCTCGACGATGGCGTCCATGTCCGCGCACTGGCCATACAGGTGCACGGCGATGATTGCCCGGGTTCGCGAACTGATGCAGGCTTCGATCTGTGCCGGATCGATATTGAACGATTCGTCGTCGATATCGACGAACACCGGCCGCGCCCCGAGTCGCCAGACGGCACCAGCGGTGGCGAAGAACGTGAAGCTCGGCAAGATGACCTCGTCGCCCGACGTCACGCCACTGGCCATCAGCGCCAACAGCAAGGCATCGCTGCCCGAGGCACAGGCCACCGCGTGCGGCACGCGGCAATAGTCGGCCAGCGACGTCTCCAAGCGCTCGCACTCCGGACCGAGCACGAACTGCCCCGAATCGCAAACCCGGGCCAGCGCTGCGACGACTTCGTCACGCACCTCGGCGGTCTGCCGCGAGAGATCGAAGAAGCTGACTTCCTGAGTGGTCGAACTGTGAACCGTGGCGCCATCCTTGTGCATGTTCGTCCTCGGGAGCTCCCGCTCCCGACCCGTGATTGGGAGATTGATGATTGGCTGTCGCTGCGCCGATTGCGGCCTGCCCGACATGAACGGCGAGAACGCCAGCAGGCCCTTCGGCCGATACGCCTCGACCGGCGCAGGGGCGGCACAGTAGCGCCCGCCGCTAGTCGCGTCAAGGCGACTGCCACGCCGCACATCACCGACAGCACCGCCTGTGCTGGCAACTTGCCAGCCACTCGGTGACAGTCGTGCAAGCATCGACGACGAGCCTCGCTCGGACGGTTCATCTCACAGTCGAATCGCTCGCCGCCTACCTCACCTTCCGGCGCAATCTCGCTACGTCAGGGCGGAATCGAACTCATCGTCTCGGGCACAGCTGCTTGAGCTGAGCAAAGCAGCGGGTAGTCCATTTCCGCACCTCCCGCCGGCTCGTTCAGCAGCAACCCTGTTTTTGATCTTGAAACCCGGCGTGTTGGCCACGGCTACGTGCGAGGCGCCGTTGCAATACACAGCTTGGCGGCAACTCGGTCCCCGAGTTGCCACCATCCCGCCGCCACTGTAACTTCGACTGCACCAGTCCCCAGTCCCCGTAGCTCAATTGGATAGAGCGTCGGCCTCCGGAGCCGAAGGTTAGAGGTTCGAATCCTCTCGGGGATACTCTTTGGATGCCGGAGCCGTTGGGCTTCGAGGATTCTAGCTATTCGCTGTTCCCTACCGCTCTGCGCTCGGCAGCCTCAAGGGCTGCCGTGCTCGTTTGGTGGTTCGAATCCTCTCGGGGATACTTGTTGTGGGGGGCGGGTGGCTGGCCCGGGTGAGATGGGTCGGCTTGGCTAGATCCTAGGGCGTTGGTGCCCGGTTTCTCCGGGATGCGGCGAGGCCCCCTTCCGCGCGTTTCATGGCGACACCGGCGGGGCTGTTGGGGGGTATTGTCTGGCGTCGGCGGTTTGAGACGCTTTTTGCGGGAAGGGTACGCACAGATGCTTTCGCGATCATTGATCATCCTGCTGTTGCTGGGGGCCGGGACGTGCAACGCGGCGGAGCGGGCCCGCGGGTTTGAACAGCTTTCGTTCTTCGGATTCGACGAGGCAGCGTACTCCGAGGAAGCGCGGCAGGGATTGCAAAACATCTTCGCCGGCCACCTGTTTCATATGGCCCTCCCGGCGGGCACGGCTCGGCTCGCGATTCGCGGCTCGATGGCGTCCGCCGAGAGCCTGGGCTACGACCCCGACACGGACGAAGGCCGATTCTACGTCCGAGGATTCCTCCCATCGCCGCCGAATCGTACGGCGGGTAGTGATCCGAGTTTTGGCTTGGGCGAAAGCGCCTTTGAGCGCGACGACCGGGCGATGGTCAACTTCAACTGCTTCGCCTGCCACGCCGGCGTCGTCAACGGCCAAGTCGTCGCCGGGCTCGGCAACAGTCACATCAATCAATCGGAGCCGCGCAAGTCGCTGACGCGTGGCGATAACTTCGGGCCGTATGCCGTTTGGGAGATGGGCTCTCGGCTGGCCGATCCCGCCAACCAAGGCATGGTTCTTGCCGAAGGAAAAACCGAACTCCAAGTCCTGTTCGAGTCCCTCACGCTGCCGCCGGTCGATCCCATGCCGTGGTGGGTGATGAAGTATAAGGAGCTCGACTACTGGTACGCCGACGCGGGCATCCACGACGCGGCGAGTTTCTCGATAAACTTCACCACGCCGCATGCCCAGATGAACGAGCATCGGCCCGAACACATCAAAATCGTCGCCAAGGCTCTGGCGTTCGCCCGCGAGACGCAGTCCCCTCCGTTTCCCGAGACGCTCGACGCTGAACTGGTGCAGCGCGGCGCGGACCTGTTTCACGGTCGCGTCAGGCCGCAGGACAACCGTGGTTTCCGCACCTGCAAGTCCTGCCACGGCACCTACAGCAAGCAGGACGGGAACGCCGACTACAGTCAACCCGGTTCGTACGCGGTCGACTACGACTACTCGCACGTGCTGCGAAACGTGAAGACCGACACGGCCTACAACGACACGCTGCAGCAACTCGCTCCGATCGCCGAGCACATCAACAAGCTGGAACTCTACTACAGCGACCAGGGCACACCAGAGTTGATCCCCCACGCCTCGGTACCCAATAAGAGCGGCTATGTCGCGCCGCCGCTGGTGGGCGTATGGGCATCGGCCCCCTACTTTCACAATGGTTCAGTACCGACGATCGAAGCCGTGCTGAACTCTTCCATCCGGCCGGAGATTTGGTCGCGCGACCATCGCGATCCCCACGCGTACGACTTTGACCAGGTGGGCATGGCGCACCAATCTTGGACGCGCCTGGAGTTCGACGAGAGCGCCGAGGGCGCAGCCGGCAAGCCGTTTGGTTCCGCCGAGGCCCTCGATCATGCGGCCATCTACGACACGCAGGCCTTCGGTCACGGCAACTCGGGCCACACGTTCGGCGATTCTTTGACCGACGACGAGCGCCGGGCGGTGATCGAGTTCTTGAAGAGCCTCTCGGGCCCGGACATGCAATAGGCGGTGCCGGCGCCCAGAGCCGCAACACGCGTTCAGGTAAGGAGTGGCCGAGTGGACGCAGCGAATCCTCGGCGACGGCAGCTCGACTTCAAGAGTTGGCCGGAAGTTCTGGCCGACGTCGAAAACCTGCAGCGCGCCGGCTACCGGCGGACCGGCAACTGGGATCTCGCGCAAATTCTTGAACACCTGACGACGGGCCTGCGCACCGCCATGCATGGCATCGATCATCAAGGCGCCTGGATCATTCGCAAGATCATCGGGCCAATACTGGTGCGGCGCATCATTCGAAAGCGACGAATGGGTGCCGGCATCAAAGTGCCCCAGTGGTGGCTGCCCGGCCCCAGCCACGATGAATCAGCGGCGGTCGACACGTTTCGCGGCGAGGTCGAAGCCTTCCAGGAACTCTCAACGCCACCGCACCCGCATCCGCTTCTCGGCGCGCTGAACAAAGAGCAATGGAACGACTTGGCGCTGATCCATTCGGCCCATCACCTCAGCTTTCTGACGCCCGAAGCCTCCGCGAATTAGGGTTCGAAGCGGGCGAATCCGCCTAAGACCGCCATCGCATTCAGCGCGCCGCGCCAAACACTGGCGACGATGTTCGCGGTCACGGGTGCCAATGCCTTTTCTGCCCGTGCCGAGGTAGCACGACGATCAAGAAAGCGCTGAGCCCCCAGGCGCGAGCAGGCTGGCGAATGGCACTCCCTGCCGGGAGCCTGCTAAACTCTCAGCGCGGCCGCCGGCGTCACAATCGACGCGGTATTCGGTCGATGCATTCCTCCCTCGAACCGTGCGCGGACGAAGGCTGAGCTGATGGCGATGGCGCTCTTGATCGCGCACCCGGCCGAGCCTCCGGAAATCATCGCGGTCGGTTTTCAGATCGCACGACGACTCGACAAACCGCTGG
>CALKYM010000065.1 GCA_938003525.1 uncultured Planctomycetales bacterium
CGGTCGCTGGTCGCGGCGAACCACCGCTTCCAGCAGCCGCTAGCACACCCGAGGCGGATGGCTCGTCAACCACCAGCCCACGTGTCGCACTAGCAACATCCAACGCGTTCGGTTTTAACCGCAGGGTGTCAGAAAACGAAATCTTTTTTCGGTGCGGTCGCAACTGCTTTCGTAGGTTTGCTTTGCCGAACATGTTGAGCCCAGAGCAAGGCGGTCGGCACGGGGTGCGTACTCTCCGGCCCGCCAATGCCTGGAATGGATGATCGGTCCCAGTGGCGGTTTCCAGGCGCAAACGACGATGAAACAGCGGCGGCATAGCTGCCTGTTGAAATATGCCCTCGTGGCATCTTTCAACCTCGTGAAGCTCGCAGCGTAGCTACACGTCACTCGCAAAATAGCGACTAGCGTCGCGATTTTGTCGTCGCATCCGTGCGACGTCGCAGCCGCTCGCTTCTTCAACGGCTGTTAAACTCTTTCGTCCGCGTCATCGCTGGCCGCTGGTGTTTCCGGCTCGGAGTTGTGATCGACTGGGACAGTCGATGCCGTGCGATCCGTCTTGCCGTTGGCGATTTCGCCGAAGTGCTGTGGCAGATCGATGCCGGCAACATCGGCGGCGACTTGGGCCAGCGGCGGAACGGAGCTGACCAGATCGCGCATGAAGCGCGGCAACGCTCCCAGATCGCCATTCTCCCCGCCTCCTCGGCCGGAATCCCACAACACCACCTTGTCCAGCTTGAAGCTCTTGACCGCTTCGGCGGAAGTTTCTGCCAGGTGGTCGAGGTGCTCGAGCGTCATCAGCTTGAACGCCTCGTCGGAACCGCCGCAGGCTTCGACGATCTTCTTCAGACCTTCGCCCTTCTTGGCCAGAATCTCGTATTGGCCCCGGGCTTCGGCTTCCAGCTTGGCGAAGATGGCCTCCGCTTCTGCTTGTGCGGCCAGTCTGACCTGTTCGGCCGCGGCCTCGGCGTCGACGACGAGTTGCGCCTTTTGAGCCTTGGCGACCGCGACCAACTCGGCCCGCTTCTTGGCTTCGGTCCGACGTCCCTCGGCTTCGGCCGCCTTGGCCATGGCGTCGTGTTCGGCTTCGACAACCTTGGCTTTGGCCACCCGGTCCGCGACTTGTCCGCGCTCGTAGGCTTGAGCGGCAGCCTCGTCGAGGTTCGCCTGAGCCTGCGCGATGTCGGCCTGTGCCTCGTATTCACCGGTCTTCGCAGTCGCATCTGCGTTGGCGACGGCGATCCGTTGGCGTTGCTGCGCGTCGGCGATGGCGGCCGCCTGCTCGGCCTGCTGTTCGGCGATCTTCGACAGCTTATCTTTTTCGGCCGTGGCGACGCCTACTTCTTGGTCTCGGGTGTAGGCAGCAATCTGGACTTCGCGCTGCTGATTTTCATCCGCGACGCGTGTTTGACCGATTCTCTCCTGCTCGGCCACGTCGGCCTGCGCTTGTTGAACCGCTTCGGCGGCCGCTTTGCGACCGATGGCCTCGATGTATCCCGACCCGTCGGTGAGGTCGCGGATGTTGACGTTGATCAACTCCAGACCGATTTTCGCCAGTTCGGGTTCCAGGTTGGCCTGAATCTTTTCGAGGAAGGCGTCTCGGTCGCGGTTGATCTCTTCGATCCGCATGCTGGCAATCACCTGCCGCAACTGGCCGAAGATGATGTCGCGCGACTGCTCCTCGATGGCCTGGTTGCTCAGGTCGAGCAGTCGCACGGCCGCGTTCTGCATGCGAGCGGGCTCGGTGCTAATCGCCACTGTGAACGTCGAGGGGACGTTGACGCGGATGTTTTCTGACGAGAGCGCATCTTGCAGAGGAATATCGATCACCAGCGGATCGAGCGAGAGATAGCGATAGTCTTGCAACAGCGGAATCACGAACGCGGCACCGCCGTGGATGCACTTGGCCGACTGTCCTTTGCCCGTGCGACCGTAGACCACGAGAATCCGGTTCGAAGGACATCGCTTGTACCGATTGACGAGGAGCAGGCCGAACGACAACAGCGCGAGGATCGCGAGGATCGCCGCGACGGCACCCCACGCCCACGGTTGCGACAAGAATTCCATTTGCTTCTCCCCTCAATTACTGAATGCTCTGAGACCGGCTCCACCGCTAGTGCGCTTACACCGGTTCGACTTCGAGAAGATCGCTGGTGAGAACCTTGGTGACCTTGGCTGATGTGCCGGTGGCGAGATCGCAGCCATTGGCGCCGATGGCCTTGAACTGCGCTTGCCGGCCACTGATGACGACGGTGACCTTTCCTTCGCCGCCCGATGGGATGCGGAGATACACCGTTGCGGTCTGACCCAACGTCTCTTGTATATCTTCGACGTGTTCCTGCCTCAGCCCGTGCAGCGCCTTACCCAGGAAGAACATCCCCACGAAGGCCCCACTGCCCGCGGCAAGCGCTCCGATCAGTTGGTGCAGCGGCGGGAATCCTGCGGACTCGACGGCGAGACCTCCGATGCCGAAGAAGGCCACGAAGGCCGTGACCGTGCGGACGGAAATCATGCCGAGGAATCCGCTGCGCGGAACTTCCACGTCGCCGTCGAGATCATCGACCTCGAAGTCGACGTCGGCATCGAGATCGCCAAATCCGAGCAACAGCAGCGCGAATTGAAAGATCATGACGGCGCCTCCGACGATGAAGGCACCCCAGAAAATCGTCTCGAGGCTCATGGTCGTTCCCTCCGACTGCACTTCGGGCGGTCGTCCACGTGTCGGGATGGGCGGACAATGCAGGTCATGCGGCGAGAATCAGACTGCCGCCTCCGCCGCCGGGCCAGTCCACAGGCCAATGTACGCCTTTTTGGCCCGCGATGCCCCGCATTTTCGGGTTCGATGCCCGCAGATGCGCCTGCCATGGTATTCGCCGGCGGGACCGAAATATCGCAGTCTGTGGGGTCGTTTCCGCGTAAGGAGTTGCGCTCGTTCCGTCCGTTTCTGCGCTGCCGAAACACGCACTTCATCTGCAAAGGCCACGAGGATCGTATGATCTGCGCCTTTGAACCCGCGCGCGGTCGCACGAAAGAAGGCATTCACGTTCGGCCCGCGTGCCTCCAAACTCGACACGACGAGCCTGCATCCCCGACGCCCACCGAGGCCCTTTGCTACGTGCGCCACCCAGCACTGGTGATCTCGACCAGCGGGCGAAACGACGGCCTCCGAAGCGGCTCTACGAGACCAGTGCTCGCTAGGACGCCCAAGAAAACGCCCGCGGTCGATGCAACCGACGCGGTTTTGAGAGACCGCCAGATGCGGACAGACGCGCGATTTACGCAGCCTTCACGTGATGGCAATCTCGAGCAAGTCGTGCGGAAGAATCAAAGCCGATTCTGAACGAGTTGCTCACGCCACCAAAAACTGCGAACGATCCTATGGCTACGGAGATCCACGACGCCGCCGGTACCACGCAGCGGTAAGCAAACCGAGTAGCCCGACTACCGCAAGAGCGGCCGTCGCAGGCTCGGGCACCGGCGCGGTGACGATGCGGGCTTGGTCGACGCCTAGTTCGGCGAACAATTCAAAGGAAGCCGATCCGAGGCCAGGGGCAATCGTTACCTTATCAATGCCCGGTAAGGTCTCGAAGGCACGGAAATCATCGAGACCCGTTGGGTAGATTGCCGATGGGTCGCCGATCCCCTTAGTTTCAGCGTCATCGAGCCAGGGAGTATGGGTTTGAATTCCCAGGATTATCTCGCCCGGGGTAAAAAACACGCCGCCCGTCAGGGTGGCGAACCCGCCGCCGACGGGGTCGAAGTGCACGATGTAGGTCTGCACCAGCGTGCCTGCCGCGATGGGAACAGGTGCTCCAGAGCTACCGGGGTGTTCGCCCACCCCAATCTTATTGACAAAGATCTCACTCGGAAGGGTGGTGATACCTTCGTCCAGGATCAAGATCGCAGAGGAACTTTCCGTATCCCCCTCA
>CALKYM010000066.1 GCA_938003525.1 uncultured Planctomycetales bacterium
CGACCGTTCCGCGTCGCCCGACTGAATCGGGCAGCCGCTCCACTAGGGCGGCGCCGCTGCGCGCCGCAGCCGATCGCGAATGGTTGCCCACTGCGGTTCGTCGGGGGGCATCGCGACGACGATCCGATCGACCCCCTGCTCCTCCAGCGAGTGCAGCGTGTCGAACAAGTTCCGCGCATAGACGACTGGATCGCGCGACATCAGACCGAGCGGCACGTCAGAGACGAAGGGCGCGCCGCGATCTTCAAATCGAATCCAACCCACCTGGTAGCCTGCGTCCTTTAGCTCAGCGACCAGTGCCACACCGCCCGCTTCGTCGCAGATCAGGGGCACACACGGCGCGTAGTGCCGCGAGAGCATCCCGGGCGATCGGAGCGGTTCTGATTCGCTGGCCACCGAACGGCTCAACGGGCCGCCGATGGCGTCTTCGAGTTCGTCTTGTGGGATCAATCCTGGCCGGAGCAGGCGGGGTGGATCGGTAGTGACATCGACGACGGTCGACTCCAATCCGCCCGGCGTCGGTCCGCCGTCCAGTACAAGATCAACCCGGTCGCCCAGCAAGCGCAACACGTGCTCGGCCCGGGTGGCGGAGATGCGTCCCGACGGATTCGCACTTGGTGCGGCGAGCGGCGTCTGGGACACGTCGATCAGCGCCCTCGCGATGGCGTGCGCGGGCACGCGCAGTGCGACCGTTGATCCGCCCGCGGTCACGATGTCAGGAACGCACTGTGCTTTGGGCAGCACGAGCGTGAGTGGTCCCGGCCAGAAGCGTGCGGCTAACTGGTCGGCCAACTGCGGCCAATCGGATGCCAGCGGTTTGGCATCTGCGGTGCTGGAAACATGCACGATCAGCGGGTTGGTGGCAGGCCGCCCTTTGGCGGCAAAGATGCGTGCCACCGCCTGCGCGTCGAGCGCACAGGCACCCAGTCCATAGACGGTCTCCGTGGGCAGCGCGACCAAGCCGCCACGCCTGATGACATCTGCGGCGCGCGCGATCGCATCGCGTTCAGGTGCCAGCGGATCGACGGGGACGACTTCAGGAGACATGGCTGGCATCGTCGACGGCGCGGACAGGTCGTAGCGCGGTGTTGGCACCGCTTTAGTCGAGAAAACGGTGATAGCGACCCATCCAATACGGCAGCAGCACGTAGGCGCCGTCGTCGCGCACACGGCCGTCTCGCCCGCCGTCCAATTCGTAAGGGTCGCCATTCCAGCGCATCAGGCGCCTTTCGTCGACGGGCAAGACGTGGCGGGTCCGCGCCTGTCCGAAGCGGTTCACGACCAGTTCGCCCAGATCGGCGCGGTGCCGGTTTTCCACCCGCCACAGAAACATGTCTTCGGGCACTTGTTGAAACCACGTGCGGCACTGGTCGCCATCGAAGCGCGCAGCCTCGACGAACGCCTCGACGGGCCGGGCGGCGGGATCTGTCCAGTGGTCCGCTTGCAATGCGGCCGCGTAAATGTAGTTGAACAGCGGGCTGACCTCGGCGCGTTCAATTTGCCAGGAGCGCTCGATGCTCGCCAGATAGATCTCCCGCAGCGCCGGGTCGCGCTCGTACCAGAGCAAAGGATAGTAGGCCAAAAAGGCCAGCTCGTCGTCGCTGTGATTCACCTCTTCGAGCGGCCAAAGAATCTTCTGCCGCACGGTGTTCAGGTGGTAACTGTGCTCGGCGTTCAACTCCGCAATCGCCTGCTCATAGCGCGGATTGCCCGTCATGTGTGCGGCCACCTTCAGGTGCGAGAGCATCTCGAGCGAGTTGAGGCCGCGATCCAGTATCCACGTCAGGTCGTGATTCAGTTTCTCCGGAGCCCACACGCCCCAAGTTGTGGGCTTCCCCGGCGGACCGACGTAGTAGTAGCCGTGGTCCAGTATGTGATCGGTCATGCGGGCGACCAGAGCCGCAATCGTTTGCTTTTCCTCCTCATCCGCCACTAGGTCGTAGTACACGCCATAGGCGAAGTAGTGCCCGTCCAACTCGTCGCTTGATGTGTCGCCCTTCCACCACCACTCCCCATCCGACGAGCGATGCCACTCACCCGGTCCATTGCTCTTGTCGATTTCGATGGGCACGATGCTGCGCGCGGCAAAGCCGGGAATCTCGGTGATCTCCTCCAAATACATCAGTGCTTCAAGCGACTGCCGCGCGTTGCGGCGGGCACCCTCGTCGCCGGTCGACGCATAGCGAAAGGCCTCGGCAGCAACGTACAGGCTGGTCCATAGCCCGTCGTTGTCGTTGTCCGGTTGGAAATGTCCCGACTCGATGTTGCCGGGCTCGTTGACCACGATCTCGCCAACCAGTCCGGAGCGGATGTGATGTTTGCGCAGCAAGGCATGAATCCGCTGCATCTTGGCGGTCAACGTGGCGGGCTTTCGGGCGAGTCGCGCCGAGCCAGCAGCCGTGTGGATCCAGACTTCGTCGGGGCTGACGACGGCGAGCTTCTCCACGCGGTCGTCGGGCAGCCACCGCTTCGAGTGAAAGAGCCGCCAGGCGTCCGCTTCCGGCTGATGCACAACGACGCCGCGCGGCGTGCCGACCCAGCACGTGCCGTCGCCCAGTTCGTAGCCGACGGTCATCTCGCGATAGGGCGGCGGACCATGCTCGGCGCAAATCGCTTCCCACCGCTGGTCTGTTAGCGGCGTACCTGCCGACTCCGGCAACGACGCTTCATCGAGCGACTCGCTCGTCCAGGCCTGATATGCATCATCGCCCGCCGCACAGAGGGCGAGGCAGGTTGAGAGCAGCGCGACTTTCATCTTGGCCTCTTGCAGTTTGTCATTGGGCGTGGCCGAAATCCGATCGCAACCAGCATAGCCCACCGCAGCCGCCATTTCAGGGGCTCAACTGCCTGCGCCACACGGGCGTCCGACTATCTTTGTCGTGTGCATGTCCTGTTGCCTAAGATGGGCGTCCGCAGCATGCTCTCGGCGATTTCTTCAATTTGAATTCGGAAGTCCAAATGGACCGGAACGAACAGGCCGTCAGCGACGATGAGCGTTGTCGCCTCGAAGGGCTTTCGTGTTGGCAGGGCCCGATCGACATTCGGCCGCTGGAGGGAGGGATCACGAACCGCAACTTCGTGGTCCGCGACGGCGCTCGGTCTTTTGTGGCGCGGCTGTGTGAAGAACGACGGCATTTGGGAATCGATCGCGCGAACGAAAGTCGCTGCCAACAAGCCGCGGCCGCTGAGGGCATCGCGCCGCAAGTTGTGCTGGCCGCAGACGGCGTGCTGGTCAGTGAATTCGTTTCCGGACGGACGTTGGATGCCGCGGCGCTCGCCGACGAGAAGTCCCTGCGGAGTGTCGCCGAAGTCTTGCATCGCCTGCACGATTCGCGCCAGCGGCTGACGGGGGAACTACTGTACTTCTGCCCGTTCCAGACAGTCCGCACGTACCTGCAGACGGCCCAGCGCTTGGGGGCCCGGGGAGCGAACGCAATCGAAGCGGACGTCCGTGAGGCGACGGAAATGGCCGGCCAGCTAGCGACGTTTCAGCCCACGCTCTGCCACAACGATCTGTTGCCCGCCAATTGGATACTAGACGATCAGCGTCTCTGGCTGGTGGATTGGGAATACGCGGGCATCGGCAATCCGCTGTTCGATCTGGCGAGCGTGGTGGCGAACGCCAATCTGAAGGCCGAAGCGCAAGCCTGGCTGCTCGAAACCTATGACGGCCAAGTACGGTCAGCGCGCGTGGACGAGCTGCAGATTCTGCTCGTTGTGTCGCAACTCCGCGAGGGACTCTGGGCGCTGATCCAGACCGTGGCGTCCGACCTGGATTTCGACTACGCCGAGTATGCCGCCCAGTGCTTCGACGCCTACCGCACCGCCCGACGCCAACTCAGTTGAGCGACGGTTGAGTGCAGCAGTCGTCATCGCCCAGAGAGCTACTCCCAGGCCAGCTCTTCGCGCGTCTGCTCGGGGACGTGTACGACGGGCACTGCCCAGGGTAAAGGGCGACGGATTCCGGCCCGGCGTTGCCGCTCCGATTCGCTCCACGTCGAGCGAATCTGCCGGCAAAGCGTGCGAATCCGTTGCGGGGAAGGGTCGATAGTCGCCTCGCGTGGCTTGCGCATGGCCTCTGCTCCGAATCGAGATTGAACCTGTTCGCCGAACGGCGAAATCGAGTTGCGCCCTCTGTACGTCGGGGGCGGCAAAGAGGTTCGTCGTTTTCTGCCACAAAATGTCCACCGTAAGTTGGGCCGGCACAGCACGATAGCATGCGTGCGGCTGTCCTCGGATCGATGGCGCGGGGTTACTCTGACATTAGACGCTCGGGGGCACCCTAAGTTCCACGACCGAGGTGGAAGAGCAGAACCGGACGCGACATTCTGCCGCGCGTCCTCGCCGGCAGATCGCGATACGATGAGGGCAACTCACGTGATCGGCTCGAATTCGGCCCAATGATGGGGCCATGCTGTAGCGAGTTCCCACCACCCTTTCTCAGTACGCGCGATTGGTTGAAGTGCCCAACACTCCTCAGGACCATGTTGAGAGCAACGCGGGGCAGTGGCCGGGCGCGAAGCAGTTCTATGTCCCGCCGCACGCGATCACGCTAGGCCTATGGCTGTTCATCGCCTCGCTAGCGGTCTTCTTCGTGGCGGGTCTCGTCGCATATGGCGTGATTCGCATGAGCGGCGCGAACAGCCCTCCGGCGGGAGCACTGCAATTTCCCGTGGGTCTATGGGCGAGCACCGCGCTGCTCATCGCCAGCGGCGCCTGTCTGCACCTGGCGCTGCGGGCCGTGCGTCGAGAACGTCAGCGTTCATTTCGCCGCTACATGCTGGTAGCCGGCGCGCTGACCGTCGGCTTCTTGCTGGCGCAGGCCTATTGCCTGCCCGCGCTGTTGACCGCCCACGAGGCGCAGCGTGTGCGGGGCTTCGCGCTCTATTTGGCCGCCACGTCGCTGATTGTTCTGCACGCCCTGCATGTCATCGGCGGGCTGGTGCCGCTAGGCGTGGTGACGGCGCGGGCGCTAAAGGGGCGTTACGACCATGAGGCTTACGGCGGCGTCAAGCACTGCACCATCTATTGGCACTTCCTCGACGTCGTGTGGCTGGCGATGTTCGCCACGTTTCTGGCCACGTCGTAGCTGCGAGAAAAGAATCAGATATAGATGGCCCGATTGTCGACGGCGAGGGCCGCCTCTTTGACGCATTCTGCCAGCGTTGGATGGGCGTGCGTAGCGCGGCCGAGATCTTCGGCGCTGGCGCCAAACTCGATTGCCACGGCGGCTTCAGCGATCAAGTCTCCGGCCTGCGGGCCGACGATATGAACACCTAACAACCGATCGGTCTGGGCGTCGGCCAGGATCTTGACTCGACCCTCGGCAGCGTGCGCCGCCAGCGCGCGGCCATTGGCGCGAAACGGAAAGCTCCCCTTGCGGTACTCGACGCCATCGTCCTTGAGCTGCTCTTCGGTACGGCCGACGCTGGCTACCTCGGGCCAAGTGTAGACAACGCTGGGGATCGCGTCGTAATTGATGTGTCCGTAACCGGTCGCGAGAAACTCGACGGCGGCCACCGCTTCTTCCTGCGCCTTGTGCGCCAACATGGGGCCGGCGATGCAGTCGCCCACGGCCAAGACGCTTTCGGCGGCGGTTGCGAAGTGCTCGTTCACGGGGATGCGTCCCCGTTCGTCGAGTTCCACGCCGACGGTCTCCAGTCCGAGACTGTCGGTGTAGGGACGGCGACCGACGGCGACGAGCACGCGGTCGGCCTTGACGGGCTCGCTCCCGTCGCATTCGACGACACAGCGCTTACCCTGAACCTTCGCGCCCACGACACGGCTGCCGAGCCGGAATTCGAGACCCTGCTTGGCCAGGATCTTCTGCGTTTCGGCCGCGATCTCGGCATCCATCTCGGGCAAGATGCGGTCGAGGTATTCGAGCACAGTGACCTTCGCGCCCAGTCGACTCCAGACCGACCCCATTTCCAGGCCAATCGCGCCGGCGCCGATCACGATCAGCTCACCTGGAACTTTCGGGTACGAGAGCGCGTCGGTGCTGCTGCCAATGCGATCTCCGTCGAGTTCCACGCCGCGCAAAGTCGCCACATCGCTGCCGGTGGCGATCAACACGTGTTTGCCTGAGAGTGCGACCTCGCCATCCTGCGTGTCGACGATCACGCGACCCGGTCCATCGAGCCGGCCATGGCCGATGTGCCGGGTGATCTTGTTCTTCTTGTAGAGGTGGTCAAGTCCGCCCACCAGCGTCGAGACGGTCTTGCTCTTGTGGGCCATCATGGCCTTCAGGTCGAGCGAAACGTCGCCCACCTTCACACCGTGTTTTCCAAGATGCTGACGGGCTTCTTCGTAGCGGTGACTCGATTCGAGCAGCGCCTTGCTGGGAATGCAGCCGATGCGGAGACACGTCCCGCCAAGGGCCTTCTCCTTTTCGACGCAGGCCACCTGCATGTCGAGTTGCGCCGCACGAATCGCGGCCGTGTATCCGGCCGGGCCGCCGCCGATCACGATCAGGTCGTAGGATTCTGCTGCCATGCCGATTCCTCTCCAGCGATGTTCTGCGTTGCGGGCGTAATAGCGCCGGCACGGGTGTCAGGCGGCCGCGCGTCGGGCATCGTCCGGACCGGTCGATCGAAGACGTCCCTTCGCCGTCAGACTTCCAGCAACATCCGCGAGGGATCTTCGATCGATGCCTTGATGTGCCGCAAGAACGTGACTGCCTCGCGGCCATCGACGATGCGGTGATCGTAGGTGAGGGCGACATTCATCATGGGCCGGATCACCACCTGGCCATCGATGGCGACGGGCCGATCCTGGATGGCGTGCAGACCCAGGATGCCGCTTTGCGGGGGATTGATGATGGGCGTGGAGAGCATCGATCCGTAAACGCCGCCGTTGCTGATGGTGAACGTCCCGCCGCGTAGCTCATCCATGTCGATGCGGTTCTCGGCGGCGCGCGCGGCAAAATCACCGATTGCCGCTTCGATCTGGCCGAAGCTCAGCAACTCGGCGTTGCGGATGATCGGAACGACCAGGCCCTTGCCGCTGCCGACGGCGATGCCGATATCGTAGAAGTCGTGGTAAACGATCGATTGTTCGCGAATTTGCGCGTTGATTTGCGGCAACGTCCGCAGGGCATCGACGCAGGCTTTCACGAAGAACGACATGAATCCAAGTTTCACGCCGTGCCGTTCCTTGAAGCCGTCGCGGTACTTCTTCCGCAACTCGATGACCTCGCTCATGTCGAGTTCGTTGAACGTGGTCAACAAGGCCGCAGTTTGCTGAGCTTCGACCAGCCGCTGCGCGATGTAGCGGCGAATCGGCGACATGGGCACGACGCGTTCATTGCGCTCTCCCGGCGCCGAGACGGGAAACATCGCGGGAGCCGGTGCCGCAGGAGCAGCAGTCGCAGGTTTCGTGGGCCGCGTGGTCGTGACGGCCGTCGACGCGGACGTTTTTTCGTGCTCGGCGACGTGGCGCGCGACGTCTTCTTTCAGCAAACGGCCGCCGGGCCCCGTGGCGCGGACGTCGTCGGCGTTGAGATTGTGTTCGGCCAGCATGCGCCGCGCGGCCGGCATCACGTGGGCCGGGGCATCGTTGGTTTCGGCGGCTGACGAGTTGGCGTCCTGTGATGGCGCAGCGCCCGAAGTCTGCCCGCCGCTGGCAGCGGCCGCTGCAACAGCACCCGCGCCAGGCGTCGAGGCTTGGGATGTTGGTTGGGCTTCCGGTTCTGGTTCAGCGTCGGACGCGCTCGCCGATTCGGGCTCGGTGTCCTCAGGAGCAGCGGGCTGCGGCGACTCTTCGCCGCTACTTTCGACCGCCTCGATGTGACCGATGGTCTCGCCGACTTCGGCCATCTCGCCGTGTTGCTTCAAGATCTGCTTGAGGACTCCGCCGGCTGGCGCCGGCAACTCGACGGTGGCTTTCTCCGATTCGATTTCCACCAGCACTTCGTCGCGCTCGACACGGTCGCCCTCCTGCTTCGACCACTGGCCGACTTGGACCTCCATCACGGATTCGCCAACTTCGGGCACTTTGATTTCGACACTCATCGTCGGGCGCTTCCTTTGCCGATCGAGTCATCAATTGACTGGGAACCCGCAGCCAGAGGGTTGTCTGCTTCAGCCAATTCCCAGCGCGTCGTGCAGCAGCCGCTCCTGCTCCAAACGATGGCTGCTGGCCGAACCCGTGGCCGGGCTCGCCGACGCAGCACGCGCGGCATAGCGCAACGGGAAGCGGTCCAGCAGTCGATCGCCAAACCGCAGGCGGAGATAGGGCCAGGCACCCATATTGCGAGGTTCGTCTTGTGCCCAGACGATGGGCGTCTCGTCCGGATAACG
The DNA here is from genome assembly GCA_938003525.1 of uncultured Planctomycetales bacterium. Classification (GTDB taxonomy): domain Bacteria; phylum Planctomycetota; class Planctomycetia; order Pirellulales; family JAEUIK01; genus CALKYM01. The sequence continues at coordinate 8,301 of CALKYM010000066.1, forward strand.
ATCGAAGGCCGCAGCAAGCTGTTGGTCGGTGAGCGGGTAGAGCTGTTCGAGCCGCACGATGGCGATGTGCTCGAGCGACTCTTTCTCGCGGAGGCGATCGAGTTCGTAGTAGATTTTTCCGCTGCACGCCACGACGCGTTCAATCGGTTCGTTGGCTGTCGTGTCCGGCAGAATGCAGTGGAAAGTGCCGTCGGCCATATCTTCCAGCGGAGAGACGGCCGCCGGATGTCGCAGCAGGCTTTTGGGAGTCATCACGATCAGCGGCTTTCGCCAGCGGCAAATCACCTGCCGCCGCAGCAGGTGGAAGTACTGCGCCGGGGTCGTCGGCTGCGCGACTTGCATGTTGTCTTCCGCACAGAGACTCAAGAAGCGTTCGAGCCGGGCACTGGAGTGCTCGGGCCCCATACCCTCGAAGCCATGCGGCAGCAGCATGACCAGTCCGCTCAGCCGGCGCCACTTGTCTTCGGCGCTGGCGATGAACTGATCGATGATCACCTGGGCAACGTTCACGAAATCGCCAAACTGGGCTTCCCAAATCACCAATGCGTCGGGCGCGTCGAGGCTGTAGCCGTAATCGAATCCGAGTACGCCTGCCTCGGAGAGGGGACTGTTGATGATCTCGACGCGAGCCTGATCGGGCGAGAGGTTGGCCAGCGGCACGCAAGTGCGACCGTCGTTGACGTCGTGCAGCACAGCGTGGCGTTGACTGAACGTGCCACGCTGCGAATCCTGGCCGCTGATCCGTATGGGATGCCCTTCAGTGGCCAAGGTCGCCAAGGCCAGTGCCTCGGCAGCCGACCAGTCGAGCGCCGTTTTGCCGGCCGCCATTTCACGGCGCGTGTTCAACCAGCGTTCGATCTTGTTGTGCGGCTGAAAGCCCTTGGGAACCTGCGTCACGCGGTCCAGCAGGTGCTCCAGTCGCGGCCGTTCCACGTGCGTGTCGACTTCTTCGGCTTTGTGTTCGGGACCACCGTAGTACTTGGTCCATACGCCGCTGCGCACTTCGGGACGCCGCAGGTAGTTTTCGCTGCGAGCCACGGAAAGTTCATCCATCAAGCTCTTGCGGCGCGACTCAGCAATGGCGTCTGCCTCGGCCCGCGTCACTTCGCCCAATTCGAGCAGGTGCTCGCAGTAACCTTCGCGGACCGATTTGCGGTTCTCGATGGCGCGATACAGCATGGGCTGCGTGAAGGCCGGCTCGTCGCCTTCGTTGTGCCCGTAACGGCGGTAGCAGTACATATCGATCACCACGTCGCGCTTGAACGTCTGCCGGAAGTCGAGCGCGAGGTGCACGCACTGCGCGACGGCTTCCGGATCTTCGCCGTTGACGTGGAAGATCGGAATCTGCAGCATCTTGGCCATGGCCGTGCAGTAAGTATTCGATCGCGACTCGCGCGGGTTCGTGGTGAAGCCGATTTGGTTGTTGACCACGATATGCAGAGTTCCACCGGTCGCATACCCTTCGAGCTGGCTGAGGTTGAGCGCTTCGGCCACCACGCCTTCGCCGACGAACGAGGCGTCGCCGTGGATTAAGATCACCAGGCCGCGGTCGCGCTCCGCGTCGCGCATGCGATCTTGTTTGGCCCGCATCCGTCCCTGTGCCACCGGATTGACGAACTCGAGATGGCTGGGATTGAAGCACAGCGAGAGATGGACCGTGCGGCCCGAAGAGGTCATCCAGTCGTTGCTGAAGCCGAGATGATACTTGACGTCGCCTCCGCCCAAATGCAGTTCGGCATCGGGGTCGTCGAACTCGCGAAAGATGGCATTGGGGCTCTTGCCCATGATGTTGGCCAGCACGTTGATGCGCCCGCGATGTGCCATGCCGAGAATGACGGAGTCGACACCAATGGCGCCGGCCTTCTCGATGGCCATGTCGAGTGCCGGGATGAGCGTCTCGGCCCCTTCCAGCGAGAAGCGCTTCGCCCCCACGTACTTCTTCTGCAGGAATTCCTCGAACATGGCCGCGTCGGTGAGCCGGGCCAGCACGCGAAGCTGATCGTCGCGGCTCAGCGCGAGGTGGTTGCCGGTGCCTTCCATCCGCTCGAGCAGCCACTGGCGGACGTGGTAGTCGTCGATGTGCATGAACTGCACACCAATCGAACGGCAATACGTGCTGCGGAGCCGCTCGATGATGCCCCGCAGTGTGCGCACGGCCGCACCCTGAATCGTGCGCGTCGAGAACGGACGATCGAGATCGGCTTCGGCGAAGCCGTAGAAGTCCAGTTCGAGTTCGCGCGGCGTCGGGCGGGGCAATCCGAGCGGATCGAGATTGGCGATCATGTGGCCGCGGACGCGGTACGCGCGGATCATCTGATCGACGCGATCCTGCAGAGCCGCAATGTTCAGCTCGGCCGCGGCCGAGCCATTGGCGCTGGCGGGCCTTTCCGAAACCGCCGTGGGTGCCTCTGCCTCCAGGCTTCGAGGCTCACGAGGCGTTTCCGTCGACGCGAGCCCTTGTTGCGCCGGTGCGGGTGGGCGGACGATTCCGTTCTCGCCGCTGGCCCACCCTTGGAAGTAATCTTGCCAGTCGGCCGGCACAGACTGAGGATCATCGAGGTACTGCCAATACATCTCTTCGACGAAGGTGACGTTCGAGGCGTCGGGCCAGATTTCGGTGGTGCTCATAGTCTTCGCTGGGATGATGGATCACGCTATCGGGAGCGCGAAGGATGCGAACGAAATGTGTGGCGATCGGCGGCAACCGGCGCTTGGTGACCGTCGCCGACTGAACTCATTGTTGCAGCGGGGCGCGCCGCGGCCACACCTCCCCGTCCTGGGGTGCTGGCGACCACGACCAATGGTTGTGGTCAGCGCGTGGCGCGAAAAGCGAAACTTGCCGGCGACCGAGAATGCGCGGCGGGACAGAGCGGGCACGACGTGCAGACTCCAGCGCCGTGAGACGGCGGCGACGCGATTCGAGGTCTGTTCCGGATGTATGCACACCAAAACGCAGCCTCGCTCTTGCGCTTTGCGGGCGGAACGACGCATGGAAACGGCCCTGTGGGCGACGCTTCGGCAGCGCGGCAAGGCTGACGAAGCGCCATATATATCCTTCGACGAAAAACGTGGCAAGTTAGCGGAACGCGTCGCGATTTCCGGGCGTGCAGTTCTGCACGAACCCGACGATTCGACCGCTTGAACGCATGTCGCCTGCTGTTCCGCTGCCCGGCTGGCCACAACTGCCCGTGCAATCCCACCCGCCGGTACGTTGCATGCGAGCGGTCGCAGCAGCCGTGGTAGACACCCCTGCCACGCCGCGCAATACTCATCGCTGGCACGCCCGGCGGCAGCGCAGGTTGCTGACGGCTCGACGTTGGCTGGAGCACGGTGGGGCGTGCGAAGCGCGCGAACCTGCAGATACGGGATGTATCTGCGCTTGGTAGCTGCGGGTCGCGAGGCACTTGCGGCATGTCTTTCCCGTGGGTTGTCGGAAACTGCTGTCGCACATCGCTAGCGCCATGTATGAAACGTTCGAGCATACGGCAGATTTGGGCATCCGCGCTTCTGCCGACACGCGGCAGGGGCTTTTTGCGGAGATGGGATTGGCGCTGTTTTCGGTGATCGTGGCGAACCTCGACGAGGTGCGACCGGTCGTAAGGCGTACGCTGCGCGTCGAAGGACAGGACCCGGAGTATCTGTTGGTTGATTGGCTCAGTGAGTTGCTGTACCTCTACGAGCACGCGTCGTACGCGGCCAGCCGGATCGACGTGGCATTTGACGCCGATGGCATGGCCGCAGAGCTGGCCGGCGAGAAGCTGGACGCTGCACGGCATCGACGCGAGCACGAAGTCAAAGCCGTTACCTACCATGAACTGCGTGTCGAACAGACGTCCGACGGTTGGATGGCCGAGGTGATTCTCGATATTTGAGTTGATTCGGCACGCGGTGCGGACGCACGACGTTCTGTGAGCAAGCGATGAAGGTTGCCAACCGATTTACCGGACCGCTGGAACGCGCGGGCGACTGCTGTTGGCGGATTCCCAAGAGCTATAAGGAGGGGATGCGCGTCGACGGCTTGATCTACGCTGACGACAAGCTGATCGAGCTGATTCGCCAAGACCCGGCTCCCGAACAGGTGGCCAATGTCGCCTTCCTGCCGGGCATTCAGACGGCCAGCCTGGCGATGCCCGATATTCACTGGGGCTACGGCTTTTGCATTGGCGGTGTCTGCGCGACCGATCCGCAAGAAGACGGCGTCATCTCGCCCGGCGGGGTAGGCTACGACATCAACTGCGGCGTGCGGCTGCTGCGCTCAGAGCTGGAGTTTGACGACGTCGCGCCCCACATGAAGCAGCTCGTGGAGAACCTGTTCCAGCGCGTGCCCACGGGAACCGGCCGCGGCGGCAAGTATCGCTTCGATCGCGATCAATTGCGCGAGTTGATGGGCGACGGACCGCGCTTTCTCGCGCGCCGTGATCTGGCGACCGAGCGCGATATCGAATTCACCGAGGCGCACGGATGTCTGGACGGCGCGCAGCCGGACTACGTGAGCGAGCGGGCTCTCGACCGGGGCTACGATCAGTGCGGCACGCTCGGCTCGGGCAATCACTTTCTCGAAGTGCAGGTTGTCGATCAGGTCTTCGATCGCCAGGCGGCCGATGTCATGGGCCTGGACGAGCGGATGGTGTGCGTGATGATCCACTCTGGCTCGCGGGGCCTGGGCTACCAGGTCTGCGATGACGCGCTACGACTGCTGCGCGGCGCGCCGGCGAAGTACGGCATTCAACTTCCCGACCGACAGCTCGCCTGCGCGCCGATTGATAGCCCCGAGGGCGAGCACTATCTGGGCGCGATGCGGGCGGCCGCCAACTTTGCCTGGTGCAATCGCCAATTGCTGATGTGGCAGGCCCGCGAGGTGTTCGAAGCCACGCTCGGCCGTCCCTGGGGCGAGATGGGCATGGAGCTCGTTTACGACGTGGCTCACAACATCGCCAAGTGTGAACGGCACCGCGTCGGCGAGCGGGAGAAAGAGGTCTGGGTTCACCGCAAGGGTGCGACGCGGGCTTTTCCGCCAGGGCATGAAGAGCTGCCGGAGGCCTATCACGAGATCGGTCAGCCGGTGCTCATCCCGGGAGATATGGGTCGCGCGAGCTGGGTGTTGGTTGGTCAGCCGGGTAGCATGAGCGAGTCGTTCGGTAGCGCGTGTCACGGTGCCGGCCGCGTGATGAGTCGCACGGCCGCCGTCAAGCACGCGCGCGGGCGCCGCATCGATGACGAATTGGCCACGCGTGGCGTGGTCGCTCGCGCGCGGAGTTGGAAGGGCCTGGCCGAAGAACAACCGGACGCCTACAAGAACGTCGATCTGGTGGTCGACGTCGTACACAACGCCGGCTTGGCGAAAAAAGTCGCTCGCCTGCGCCCCATCGGCGTCATCAAAGGCTGATGCTCTTGCATCGGTCAATGGTCAACGGCGCGTGTTCATTATTGCCCGGGGGCGTCGCCGGTCAGGCTCACGATGTGGCCGTCGACAGTCGCAATGTAGAGCCGGCCGCCGGCTGCGGCCATCCCGTCCCAAACCGGAGGCGCTGGTAGTTCGTACTCCGCGAGTGTCGAGCCGTCGCCCGTCGACACCGCGCGCAGCGTGCCTCCTTGCGCGCCTTGCAGTGCGGCTTCTTGTTCGCGAAGTAGCGGCTGCACGGTTGGGTCGCCGGCCGTGATGCGGCGAAATGTCTCTTCCTCGTCGATCAAGTCGGGTGGGCCGGCCACAAACAATCGGTCGCTGGCCAGCACCATCGCCCGCACGAAAAACGGAAGATCCTTGTTCCAATCGTGCTCGACGAACGATCCGGGTGGTGAAGGTCGCCCGGCGAAGTGCATCGCGCGGCCGAACTTGCCGGCGACGGGCACAGCGCCCTGCACGCGACCGTTGTTGTTCGCACCGGAGGAATCCCTGGCATCGTCGCTGTTGAACGAAAATTCGAGCACGAGCTTCTCATCGCCCGACGTTTCGGCGTCCGGCGATTCCGCCCGTGCGGCGACGTCTGCGTCGCTGAGCACGGCGTGGTAAACCCGCACTTCATCGATGCTGCCTTTCAGGCCATTGGGACTGCGGTAGTTGCCCACGGCTCCCCTGGCATCGGCGCCGATTTCCATGGCCTGCGCCGGATTGGCCGATAGCAGACCAGCGGCTTTGGCCATGGCGACGGGCTCCCCATCTACGTAGAGCTTCAATTGCCGCTCGGCAGACAAGGTGCCTGCCAAGTGAACCCACTGCTTGCCCAGCCGTCGTGGACCGCGGACGGAATGCAGGCCGCCGTTGATGCGCGCGACGAACAACGGACGTCCTTCGGTGATGACCAGCGCATAGCCATGCTCCGGACCTCCGTGCGCGAGCACGACGCCGTCCGATTCGGGCTTGACCCACGCTTCGACCGATAGCGGCGTGCCCGTCGGATCGAGGCTGGCAGATTTGGCGACCGCGATTTGCGAGTCGCCGCCGCGTTGCGGTTCGGGTGGAACGGGAGGTGCCGTTCCGGTGGCAAACAGTTGGTGCTCGAGCGTCGTCGTCCAACGGTAGTACTGTGGCTTGCGACCGAAGCCGTACACCCGCTCGTCGTCGAACACGAGAATTCGACCGGACGGTGCATACTTGCCCGCCTGATAGTAGCCGGCGTGACCACCCGCGAAGCTGCGGCCGTAGACCCAATAGCTGCGGTGGAACCAAGTGTCATCGAGAAAGCCCATCGGCGCGAACAGGTGAGCGCCGGCGCCATGCTGTTGCGAACCCTGTACGGGTGGCTCGCCGGCATGGGGCCCGAGCTCTTCGCGACTGCCGTGATCGACGAAGCGTTGTGACCGCATGTAGACGTACTCATCATCGCTGCTGAGGATGTCGGGCAGCGCCACCGGCATGTTCAGAATCTTGATCCGGTTTTGGATGCTTTCGCCTGTTTCTGGATCGCGGTCGTCGAGCACGTGTTCGGAGAGCAACTCACCCGATTGCGGTTCGAGCCGATAGAGCCGCAGCCCGCCGTCCAGAAAACTCGACCGCCCAGCCACCACGTAAAGCACGCCTTTGTCCACCAGCACACTGCCGTGCACGGGCCACGCCGATTCAATCTGCTCGTAGGCGGTTAGCCGAAGCTCGTAGGGCGCCGCGCGGAACCGCCAGGCCAACTCACCGTCGCTGGCGCGGAGCGCATAGACCCAGCCATCGGCCGACCCGAAGAGAATGCGTCCGGCATGGCAGGTCGGCGGCGAGTCGACACGCCCGCCAGTTGTGTAACTCCACAGAGATTCGCCCGTCGCCGCATCCAGTGCGTGCACCGTGTGCTGGTCGATCTGCGCGACGAACAAACGGCCATCGGCAATCGTGACACTGCTGAGGCGCCCGCCGAGCTGCGTCGCCCAGTCCTGTTGCAGATCGTTGGTGATTTGAGTTGCGGCCCGGCCGCTCCGCCGGCGATCGTGGCGATAGGCGGGCCAGTCTTCACTTCTGCTATCCGGGATGCCGCCGGTCTGCTCAGCGGATGTGTAGGCCGGTCCACGCTCCAATCGCGGGCCGGAAGAATCGGGCTTATCGGCGTCGCTCGGTTCAGGAGCCAGAGCGTTGAGTCCGTACAACTTGGCTTCGGGATAGCACGCACAGTTGTGTGGCGGTGCGTAGACCAGTCCGTTACAGGGCATGACGCCGTAGAGACATCCGCCGCGAACCCAATGGTTGATATCCCAGTTCTGCTCTTCGAGATCGACGAACTCGACACCCGTCCGCGAGGCCAGCAAGTAGCGGTCGGTGGCCTTGCTCTGGTAACACCGATGATGGAACCAATAGGTATCGACGTCCGGCGCGAACTCGTGTTTGATCTCGCCGGTCCGCACATCGCGCCCCGTGCAGACGCCGGAGTCTGCCGTTCGCGTAGTGTGCGCCGACCACACCAGGCCGGCAACCACGAACAAGTCCTGTGGCGACTGATAGCCGGAAGCCGGATGGGGCGCTGACCACAACTCGCGGCCATCCTTCGCGGCGTAGGCGTGCATCGTGCCTTCGCCGCCGGCGAACAACACCACGTCTTCGTGGACGACGAGCTTTGGGCCGAAGTTCATCGTGATCCGCTCGCGTCGCGGAGCCGGCGGCGATGTCCACAGGGTATCGCCACTTGCGCGGTCGAGGCACACAACTTTCTCGCCGTCATGGAAAAACACGCGCTCGTTGGCTGCCGAGAGCGTGAGCGGTGCCACTCGGGTGCTCGTGTGCCAGAGCGTCGCGCCCGACTCGGGGTCGATAGCCGCTATCTGCCGCTCCGCTTCATTCCACTGATACTCTTGTGCGACGCGGCGCTGATCGCCCACGTCTTGTTGCGGGCGATAATCGACCAGCTCCGACTCGCCTGGATTGACCAGCGCAACGACCACACCATCGTCGACGATGATCTCTTCTGTCGGCGTCGTGCGTTCATAGACATGCCGCGTTTCGCCCGTGGCGGCGTCGAGTGCCGTCAGCGGTGCCCGCAGGCCGAGCGTGACGTAAACGCGGTCGTCAACGGCCACCAGCCGCCGCGCCAATTGCGACGGACCGCTCTTGAGGGGCCACAGGTGGTTGTGCCAGGATTCGATCGGCCGCTTCCACAACACAGTGCCGTTGAACGCGTCGCGCGCGATCAGCGTCCATCGCGGCGGCAGTTGAATCGAAACTCGCGACCCTTCGTCCATGATGTAAAACACGCGTCCGCCGACCGAGACCATGGCGCTCATGCTGCCCATGCGATCGTGATGGCGCGACCAGCGAGGACTCCCGACCCACTGCAAGCGCCGCGGCGGTCCGGCGACCGAATCGTGCGCCACTGCGTTGCCACCGGGGCCGTGGAGGTAATGCGTCCAGTCGTCGATCTCCGCCGGCCGCGGTTTGATGATCTTCTCCCAGGCGCCTCCCTGATTGATATACGCCACGCCCTCGGGAGCCAACACGCGCTCGATTTCCGCGCGCGTGATTTCGCCCAGGTCTTCGGCCACGACGAGATTCACCAGGTTGTCGATATAGGGCAGTCGCGGAGCCAACAGCCGGTCGACGGACACCGGCCCGTACAATCCGGCCTCCTGAATGAAGGCCCGAGCCGTGTCGACGGATTCCGCGTCACGCGCCAGCCCCTGCACCATGTATCGTTCGTTGGCCGCCAGCGCCAGCGTCAACCGACCGTCAGTCGCGCCAATGTGGACGATCAGCCCCCCCTGCACTCCGGTGGCGTCAAGAATCTCGCCGGCCAATTGCGCTGCATTGCCCGACGAAGATCGTTCAGCGGCGAGCGACCCTAGTGCCAGACATGCGCAGATCGCCACAGAGTTTGAGATTAAAGCAATCCGCCGACCCGGGAATCTCACAGACGACATCGCGATGTTCCCCAAATAGAACCGCGCAGTTGGACAGTGAGTTCAGCGCCAACACCCCGACAGCGTACCGGGCGCACAGGCCAGTTGGCCAGAAAAAACCCCGATTGATTGAATGACCAAGCCGTAGCCGTCGGTCAGGATTCATCCTGACATCGGTTCGTGATCGGCGACGGTGCGAATTGTCTGCGTGAACCTTGACTTACAACTTGATGTGTCATGGTCTCCAGACCGTGACACGACGTGCGCGTACACCGAGACAGCTTTGCGCTCCGGAAAATCGCGAGCCAAAAAGTTTGCGCGCCGCGGCCGCTGGGGCTTTCGGCGGTGGTTG
>CALKYM010000067.1 GCA_938003525.1 uncultured Planctomycetales bacterium
GACAGGGCTTTCCAGACGTGATCCAGGTCCTTGGCCATCGGGCGCCCCTCTGCTGCCGGTCCATCACTCCGCGAGTGCTTTCACGCCCGTCATAAAGCTGTTCCAGCCGGTCTTGAGGCCTTCGCGGTGGCTTTCTTCCAGAAAGCCCAACACACGATGTCGCAATGTCAGCTCTACGCCGCCGTCGACTTCGGTCAGTCGCAACTGGAGATGACCGGCGACGGCGTACGACATGAACATCGGACCGTGAATCTCGATCAGCGTCGGCGGCTTGATGACCTGCACCAAGCCCCATAGATGTCCGGTCTGCTCGCCCAAGTCGCGGAACCAACGACCGCCGGGCCACGGCTCGAGCACCATCGGCATAGGAGTATTGTTCGCGCCGGCGTTCTCGCTGCTGAGGCGTCTGATCAAGGCGTCGTAGGCGGCTTCCATCGAAGCGTTGATCTCGATGCTCTGAACGACGTCGAGTGTGAGTTCCTGAGGATCAGCAGTGGTGGGCGCTGTGGTCATCGTTTCACCTTTCCAATGCGCGGGCAGTGCGATGAAGAAATCTTTGGACCGGGCGGTTGACTCGGACTTCGATCTTGTTATGTTACCACATGGTAACGTTACTAAAATAGCACGTCAAGCCGTTTGTGGATGTCACCTTTCCCAGGAGAACCCCGATGCCCTCACACGCCAATCCGGTCAACTGGTTCGAGATTCCCGTCGCCGATATGGGACGGGCGAAGAAGTTCTACGAGTCGGCTCTCGGCATCGAGATCGCCGAGACGGAAATGGGCCCCAACAAGATGGGCTGGTTCCCGATGGAAATGGATCGCGCCGGCGCCGCAGGCACCCTGATTCAGGCCGACGGCTACAAGCCCTCGCACGAAGGCTCGCTGGTCTACCTGCATGTCGACAAGATCGACCCCACGCTGAAGTCGATCGGCAGTGCCGGCGGCAAGACGCTCATGCCGCGGACCAGTATCGGCGAGCACGGCTTCATCGCGCACTTCGAAGATAGCGAAGGCAACCGCGTCGCCCTGCACGAATCGCCGTAACGTAGCTTGAAGTCACGGCCAGCACGGGGGCAAGGCGAAATTCCCGGAACGAAAGATCCCTCAAACGAAGCGAACTGGAGCTGCACGCATGAAAGCGACCGATTTCATCAGAATGTCACTCGAGAACAGCAAGAACTGGGCGCTGGGGCTGATCAACGACATGAAAGACGACCCGCTGGCCGAATCGACGCCCGGCGGCAATCACGCATTGTGGGTACTGGGCCACATCACCCGGAGCGAGAGCGACTTGCTCGATGGCTTCATTCTGGGAAGGCCCAACCGCTTTCCGGAGTGGGACGGCGTCTTCTCGATGGGTTCGCAGCCTTCGACCGACGCCTCGCAGTATCCCTCGCTCGATGAGTTGTTTGGCAAGTTCGAGGAGATCCGCGCCGCGACGCTGGCTCATCTCGACACGTTGAGCGACGACGACTTGGACAAACCGTCGCACGCACCGCAGGAGTTCGGCCCTTCGTTCGCCACAGTCGGAGCCTGCTACGCCGCCATGGCGACGCACGTCGTGTTCCACGCCGGTCAAGTGGCCGTGGCACGAAAGGCCGCCGGCCGCGCTCCGCTGATGGCGTAGTCGCGCGAGCGCCGAACGCCACGCTCAATTGAACTACCACCAACTGCGAAGTGTCTCGGTGCCCGCGGCGGCGCCGGGACGCTTTTTTCGTGCGCTGTTCCGCATCCCCGCCACACGTCCTCTCCACAAACAGAGTTTTCGTGCTGTTCGCCGCTCTGCGAGCCATGTTAGGCTTGCCGGTGGCAGGCTGGTGGCAATTCGGTCCGTGGCCTTTCGCAATCTATGACGATTGCACGCGGACAATGGCCTCGACACTCTGCATTCCCTGTCATGGTTGGCTGGTACAAGGTGCGGTGATGAACTGCGGACGATGACGGTGATAGCCGCTTTGGTGAGACTTTGGGGCCGGCTCCGCGAGACGTATCAGCGATTTCGCGAGGATGACGGATTGCAACTGGCGGCCGCCGTCTCGTACTACGCCGCTCTGTCTTTCTTTCCCCTGTTGCTGGTGCTCACAGCCGGCTTGGGGTTGGTCTTTCGCTTCACTGGTTGGGGCCGCGACGCGCAGGCCCGACTGTTGGACGTCGTCAGCGAGCAGGTTTCGCCCGAACTCGCCAGCCAGATAGCCGAGGCGTTGGACCAAGTGCAATCCGGCGCTGTCGTGGGCGGGCCTTTGGGAGCGCTCACGCTGCTGTTCGCTGCCATGGCCATCTTCGCCCAACTCGACCGCGCGCTGGATACGGTGTGGAACATTCCCCGGCAGACCGGCGTCCCCTTCATCACGGCTGTCCGCCGAATCCTCTGGCATCGCACGCGCGCGTTCTTGATGATGCTCGCCGTGGGCGGACTCGTTGTGGCTCTGTTCATCGCCGGAGTCACTTTCGCCAGCGTCGCGGCCCGCGGCGAAGCCGTCGTCGAGATTTCAGGCCAGACGTTGGACTCACTGCACACAGCAGTTGCCATCTTGGTCAACTGGCTGCTGTTTACCGCCATGCACAAAGCCCTGCCGCGGGCGCGCGTGAAATGGTCGGCCGCCGCGCGCGGCGGATTGCTGACCGCGCTGTTGTGGGAAGTGGGCCGGCAGTTGTTGTTGGCCTACGTGGCCGGTCGGCGGTTCAGCGCCTTTGGCGTGATCGGATCGTTCATCGCGATCTTGCTCTGGGTGTACTACGGCACCGCCTCGCTGCTGCTGGGGGCCGAGTACACACAGGTGCTCTGCCAGGCTGAGCAGAGCGGTGCGTCAGGCGGATCAGTCGCCGGAGCGAGCGACGATCGGCAACACGACGCATGAAGCGTGCTGCGTTGTGCGTTGCACTTCCCATTCAGCCGGCGGCGTCTCTGGCGGCGCGAAATGATCGCTGTCGGCGCCCGCCAGCGCGATCCGCAGCGAGTGTCCGGCGCGGAAGAGATACGAGACCGGCTGCAAGCGGATATTCAATGTCTCCACCTCGCCGGGCGTGAGCGGTTCGCCATCCTCGCGAAGAAACGAGTGAAACGGTCCCACCTGCACGTAGGCGGCCTCGCGGTCGTCCTTCACATTGCGATGCAGCCCGCGAAGCTGCCCTTCCGTGACGTAGTGGACTGTGCCATCGGGCGCGACGTCTTCGAGATAAGCGAAGAACTGCCCATCCGTCTGGTCAAGCTCGACGTGCAGGATCACCTGGGGATGACCGGTGACTTCGACGTCTGCTTCGAGTGGTTCGGTTGTGAAGCACAACAGCTTTTGGTCCTCTCGTGCGCGATCAGAATAAGTGGCCATGGGACCGCCCAACAGCGTATCCCACCGCGACTTGCCTCCGGTGGCCGTCGAGTAGTCGACCGAGTACGTTTCGACTGCGTCACTGGCCTGCGGCGCCGCAGTTGTAAGCCGACCACTTTCTGCAAAGTAGTAATTGGTCGTCGTGGCCTGCGGCGGCCACTGATCGGCCGACTTCCAGCGGCCTTCGATCATCGTGTAGTAGTGCACGGGCCGATCGTCGGCGATCCCCGTGTCGAGCCCTTTGAGATGATGGTCGAGAAAACGGCAGATCTCCGCAAAACGATCGAATTGGGCGCTGGCCTGCACATCGGGACTGCAATCGTAGCCGCCGCCGTGGCTCCACGGGCCCAGCGTCATGCGGCTGCCGGGAGTCGTCACGTTCAAGAAACGCTTCACCGCGCTGTCCGCGTAGCCTCCATCGAACCAGCCACTGAATCCGTAGAACGGGATGCCCGACTGAATCAACTGTTGGATATGGCCGTGCGGGCTGATCATCTCTTGCGACACGTCGGGCGCCGCCTGCCACGGATCGTCGCGAAACGTGATCTGCTTGGCGTTGAGGTACACATTGCCGTTGTGCCGCCGTCGTTGCAGGATTTCCTTGAGCACAAATCCTTCTGAATCTTCGTCGACCGGCAAGATCGAGCGCGACGCGAGTGCCAGCGTCGGTCCGTTGCGGTCCAGCATGGCGTTGACCTCCGACCACTTCTTCGAGAAGTCGCTCATGAAGATCCCGCCGGGGAACGCCACGTCCGTGAAGGCGTCGAACAACGAAAAGTCGGGCACGGCCGCCTTCAAGGCCGGATTGAGCGTCGTCGCCGCCATCTCCGCCGTGGTGCCGTCGTACGAGACGCCGTTGGTGGCAACTTGCCCGTCCGACCACGGCTGCTGCGCGATCCAATCCAACACTTCGCCGTAATCTTTCACCTCTTCGGGCCCCCACGGTCCCGGCCAGCTCCCTTCAGAGGCTCCGGTACCGCGCGAATCGACCCGGACGTGTGCATAACCGTTGGCAACCCAGCGACGCTCCCAGATACCCGGCTCCGCGCCCTTGTAGGCGCGAAAGTATCGGGTGGCCAACATCACGGTGGGCAATCGCACGTCGGGCGGTAGGTCTTTGGGCAGGTAAGTCGTCACCGCAATGCGGACGCCGTCGCGCATCGTCAGATAGAACGACTTGATGTCGAGCGCTTCGGGCTCCAGCGCCGGCTTTGTCTCGTACCGCGCCCAGTTCGCATCAGTCGCCCACGAGACCGTCGACAGACAGGTCGCCAGCGCGAGCAGCGAACAGATGACGAACAGGCGACGGGCGCCTTTGGTGGCTAAGCGTTGCATGAGACGAGTCACCCTCATTGGATTCTTTGATCGCACGTCAAAGCCCCTCAACCATCTCCGCGCGATCGCCTCTGATGAAGCGTACAACGTTGGCGGCATCCAGGACCACCGAGCCCGTGTCCAAGATCACGACAGCCCATAACCAACAAGCGAATAGCGAGCTGCCGGGAAAGGCTTCCAACCGACCCCACAGCCAAACGACCAGCGGGATCCAGAAAATATGGCCCAACCCGAGCAACCGGGAAAACCCTGTCAGCGCGGTCAGGACGACAAAGGTGGCCCCGTTCAACAACGCCACACCGAAGATCACCCAGGCCTCGAGCGAGACATGCAAATAGAAGAGCGGGACGATCATGTTTGCCGCCAACAGCGACAACAGCCACGGTTTCCACGACACCGGCATCCGCCCCAGGCCGCGATGATAGCGGACGAACGCCTTGCCAAATGCTGAGACGGGCGACATGGGCATCCTGCGACACGCGTGTCTGAAGACACGTTTCGGCGGTGATCGACGTGACGGTTCTCGTCCAGCCGCCGCACAATCACGATACCGCTCCTACAGGTTGTGGGAAAGCGGACGCGCTATCCCGGCGTGAATCGGCGACCCGACGACGTGTGAAACCGTACCGATTGCCAAGACTTCGCGGGCTGGCGATTACCCCCGGCCATGTGCCCATGTGACGCACCTGGCGCGTACAGAACGCACAGTCTCGCGGCGCGAGAAGCTTTGCTAATCGTTGAAGGCCAACCGGTTGAATCACCAACGCCGGCGGTAGCCGAATGTCAGGATGTGCGGCGCATGGGACGACGAAGCAATGGGTAGCCATGCCGCTGGGGTACCAGTCGCAATGAGGCGACGGCGCGCATGGATTCCCCTGGTCCCATGCCAATTGAATTGCGCAGGTCCGACGTGTAAGATATCGTCTTCGAAAGGAACTCGAGAGCCGCGCCGATTTGTTCCTACCTTGGCCAGCCCATGGCCCGGCGCATCAGTGTTGCAACACCTTGTATTGCAGCACAATGAACGGCGTAGCAGTGAATCGCACGCGGTTCGTGGCTCCCGAGCGTTGCCACTGACGGTCTTACCTCCTGCCCAAAAAAGGATCACGGATGGACGGCATGGGACGCTACGTCGCAGGCAATACTTATGACGAGCGCATCATCCGCTACCGCTCTGGTCCCGCAGGCGCGCCCGCTGGTTAAGGATCTACTCCAGCCCAGCGCGCGGTACTACACCGTCGACATGTTGATCACGCTGGTCGTAGCTTACGGCTTCGCCGGCGTGTACTTCTTGGCGCCCGCCTTTTCGCCGCCGCAGATCATCGCGCTGGTCATCTCCGGCTTTGCGCTGCACCGGCTGAGCAACTTCATGCACGAAATCGTGCACTTGGAGAGCAAGAAGGCCCTCAAGTCGTTTCGAGTGGCGTGGAACGTCTTGGTCGGCATCCCGACGTTGATGCCGTCCTACTTCTTCGGGAACCACATCGCCCACCACAACGCCCGGCAGTTTGGCACCGGCGACGACTGCGAGTATGTCGCACTGGCGCGAGGTCCGCTCTCGGGCATCGCCAAATTCATGGCGCAAATCTTCTTGCAGCCGGTTTTCGTCATCGTCCGCTTCACAGTGCTGACGCCGATTTCGTTCCTGCACCCCAAGCTGCGGCAGTGGACGCTGGAGAACTTCTCGGGATTTGTCTTCGTCTGGCCCTGTCCGCGCGAGATTCCCGAAGACGCTCCTCGGGCCGCCTGGGCGGCGATGGACATCGCCTGCTGGTTGCGGGCGTCGGCGATCTTTGTGCTAGTCGCAGTGGGGCTGAATCCCTGGTATCGCATTCCCCAGCTTTACGTGCTGGCCACCTTTGCGCTCAGCCTGCACTACTTCCGCTCGCTGACGGCACACAGGTACATGGCCGACGGCAACCGGCAGAGCTTTGCCGCGCAGTTGCAAGACTCGATCGATATCGTTGGCAACCGCTACTTCACCGAACTGCTTTACCCGATCGGTCTCCGCTATCACGCCTTGCACCACATGTTTCCCAACATGCCTTACCACAACTTGGGGATCGCGCACCGTCGGCTGATGGCACACTTGCCGGCGGACTCTCCCTATCGCGATCTCGTCTATCCGAGCGTCTGGTCGGTCTTGCGCGAACTGTTCCAGCACAGCCGAGAGAACTCGGCGGCACGCCGGCGCGGCGGTCTCGCTGTGGCGTCTGGCGCGAGACTGGACGCCGCAGGCTCCCGGCGTCGTCCGCACACCTCGACGGTCGCTAGCTCCAGCGAGGTAGCCGTGGAATGAAGCAGATTGCCGCCCGCTCGCGGCAATGGCCCTTCGAAAACGCTAGAATCTAGGTCATTGTCGTTCGAGTCGTGTCACCGCGCCTTCCAGCGCGGTGACTGCATTCTGCCAGACCAACAACCCGCGAGCCGGACGCCCGTGCCTTGCTCTTTGAGCGGCCCTTGTACTCGTGCGATCCAGGTGAGCAAGGCAAGCTATGAACCTCGATCGTTTCCTCGCGCCCTATAAGCCGCCGCAGACCAATCTGGTCGACATGCTGCGCTATTGGGCGGGCGAGAAACCGGGCGAAGTCGCCTTCTACTACACCAACGACGCCGAAGACGAAGTCTCCATCACCTACGAAGAGTTGGACCGTCAGGCCCGCGCCGTGGCTGCCATCTTGCAGCAGCAATCGATTCTGGGCCAGCGAGTTCTGCTGCTGTTCCCTCCGGGACTCGACTTTGTCGTGGCCTTTTTCGGTTGCCTCTTTGCCGGCGCCACGGCCGTGCCGGCCTACCCGCCGCGGCGCAATCGCAAAGCCGACCGCATTGGCGAGATCTGCGCCAACGCGCAGGCCGCAGCCGTGCTCACCTGCGAAAGCGTCCTGGAGCGGCGAGAAGAGTCCGTGCAGGGGGCTCCGGCGCTGGCTCAGCTCAAATGGATTGCGGTCGGCCAGGTCGATGTCGCAGCCGCCGACGATTGGCAGGCGCCGGATCTCGACAAGGTCGAGCTCGCCATCCTGCAATACACGTCGGGCTCGACCGGTACGCCCAAAGGTGTGATGCTGACGCACCGCAACTTCATCGAGAACTGCGCGCTCATCACACACGCCTTCGAACACGACCGCACCGCGCGCGGCTTCTCATGGCTGCCCACCTATCACGACATGGGGCTCGTGGGCGGCATCCTCAACCCACTCTCGATCGGATGCCCCAGCGTGCTGATGTCACCGATGGGATTCCTGCAAAAGCCCGTCCGCTGGCTGCGCGGCATCATGAAGTACCGCAGCACCATTAGCGGCGGCCCCAACTTCGCCTACGCCCTCTGTGCGGACAAAATCACCGACGAAGATTGCGCAGGGCTCGATCTGAGCACTTGGCGCGTGGCCTTCAACGGCGCAGAGCCGATTCGCGAAGAGACGCTCGCCCGCTTCACCGAGCGCTTCGCTCCTTACGGCTTCCGGCCCGAGTCGCACTACCCCTGTTACGGCATGGCGGAAACGACGTTGCTCGTCACCGGCGGCGTCATGCCCGAGCGGCCCGTTGTGCGAACCTACAATCGCCAATCGCTCGAAGAGCATCGTCCGCTGGCCGCACCGGGAGGCGCCGCCGACGGCCGCGCGCTGGTCAGCAGCGGGCGCATGCGTCCGAACCACAGGCTCGTTGTGGTCGACGAAGAGACCGGCCAGCCTTTGCCCGACGGGCAGATTGGCGAAATCTGGATTAACGGCCCCAGTGTCGGAGGGGGATACTGGAATCGTGAAGACGAAACCGAGCGCATCTTTCGCGCGAAATTGACGCAATACCCCGGCGTCAACTTTCTGCGCACCGGCGACCTGGGTTTCATCGACGATGGCGAAGTATTCATCACTGGCCGCTGCAAAGATCTAATCGTCATTCGCGGCCGCAACCTCTACCCCAGCGACGTCGAGCAAACCGTCGAAGGTTGCCACGATGCCCTGCAAGTCGGCGGCGGCGCTGTCTTCTCCGACGACGACGGCGACGAAGAGCGGCTGATCGTCGCCCAGGAACTCAAACGCGAAGCCCGCAACGCCGACACCGACGAAATCATCGAGTGCATCCGGCAGGCGATTCTCGAAGAACATGACGTCGCCGCCAGCACCATTTACCTGCTGCGGTCGGGCAAGCTCCCCAAGACATCCAGCGGCAAGGTCCAGCGATCGGCCTGCAAGAGCGAAGTTCGCGAAGGCACGTTGAAGCCACTGGCGAAGTGGACCGCGGCCGATGGGCAGCCCACGTCGTCGCCGGCCGGACATGTCCAACCAACAGATACGAACTCGCGCACCGTAGCCGATGTGCAGAACTGGCTCTCCGAGCAAATTGCAGGGCGCTTGAACGTAGCGTCCGACGCGATCGATCCCCAGGATCCATTCGCCCGTTTCGGCCTCGACTCTCCCGCGATGATCGGTATCGCCGGCGACTTGGAAGACTGGCTGGGCTCAAGCGTCTCGCCCACGCTGCTGTACAGCTATCCCACCATCGAGACGCTGGCTCAACATCTTGGCGAAGGCGATTCTGCCCAGCAGCCAGCCAGCGTGGCGAAAGGACGTCGAGAGACAAGCGCTGAGCCCGTGGCGATCGTCGGGCTCGGTTGTCGCTTTCCCGGCGCGGCGGACGTCGACGCCTTCTGGCAATTGTTGCGCGAGGGGCGCGACGCCATCGGCCACGTCCCCGCCGATCGCTGGGATGCTGACGCCTGGTTCGATGAAGATGTCGAAGCGCCGGGCAAGATGTACACCCGCGCGGGTGGGTTTCTCGATCAGGTCGATCAATTCGATCCGCAGTTTTTCAACATTGCCCCGCGCGAGGCGGTCGGCATCGACCCGCAACAACGACTCTTGCTGGAAGTCTGTTGGGAAACCCTGGAGCACGCCGGGCAGTCGGCCGCCGCATTGGCCGGCACAGAGACCGGCGTCTTCGTCGGCATCGGCAGCGGCGACTACGGGCAACTACAACAGCGACTGGGACAGGTAGCTGCCGTCGATTCGTACACGGGCACCGGCACGCTCAACAGCATCGCTGCCGGGCGGCTGGCCTTCGTGCTGGGAGTGCACGGTCCCTGCCTGTCGATCGACACGGCCTGCTCGTCATCCCTGGCTGCCGTGCACCTGGCCGTGCAGAGCTTGCGGCGTGGCGAGTGTCGCGCGGCATTGGCGGGTGGCGTGCATCTGATGCTCGATCCCGTGCCGACCGTCACGCTGTGTAAGTTGAACGCGCTCTCGCGTGAGGGCCGCTGCCGCACGTTCGACGAATCGGCCGATGGCTACGTCCGTGGCGAAGGCTGCGGCATACTGTTGCTCAAGCGGCTCTCCGATGCGGTCGACGACGGCGATCGTATCTGGGCCGTCATTCGTGGTTCGGCCGTGAACCACGACGGGCGCACCAATGGATTGACGGCGCCGCATGGACCGTCGCAAGAGGCGCTGTTGCAAGCGGCACTCGCAGATGCGGCCGTCGCGCCGGGCGACGTGGGTTACCTCGAAGCGCACGGCACCGGCACCCCGCTGGGCGACCCGATTGAAGTCAACGCTGCCGCCGCCGTGCTTGCCGCCGAGCGTACGTCGCCCCTGCTATTAGGTTCCGTCAAAGCCAACATCGGCCATCTCGAAGCCGCCGCCGGCATCGCCGGACTCATCAAATCAGTACTGGCGCTGTCGCACGGTGAGATTCCCGGTCAGTTGCACTTCGAAACGCCCAACGCGCTCGTCCGCTGGGACAAACTGCCGCTCACGGTGCCCACCAACACGGCGCCTTGGCCGGCGTCTGCCCGTCGGCGCATTGCCGGAGTCAGCTCATTTGGATTCAGCGGCACGAACGCCCACGTCGTGCTGGAAGAGGCACCGGCTGTCGAGCCGGCGGCAACGCAGTCCGACCGCCCGCTGCACCTGTTGACGCTTTCCGCGCGGACACCCGATGCCTTGCGCGAGCTGGCCCTCCGCTATGAGCAAAGGTTGGCCGATCCATCGGACGCGCTAGCCGACATTTGCTACACGGCGAACACCGGCAGGGCACATCTCCGCCACCGCCTCGCGATCGTCGCCGCAGACGCTCAGGAGGCTCGCGAGCGCTTGGCCGATTTCGCCGCTGATCGGCGCGCGGCCGGCGTCACCAGCGGAGAGGTCGATGAGCGCGCAGCGCCGAAGTTGGCCATGCTATTCCCCGGCCAAGGCGCGCAGTTCGCCGATATGGGGCGCGGGCTTTACGAGGCGCATCCCGTTTTCCGCCGCACCATCGACCAGTGCGACGAGATTGCCAACGACCAACTCGGCGTCTCACTGCGATCGAAGCTGTACGCCGAACAGGGCGCTGCAAGCTCGCTCGATTCGACGGCCGACACGCAGCTGGCGCTGTTTGCCGTCGAGTACGCCACCTACCAACTCTGGCGCTCGTGGGGCATCGAACCTACACTCGTCGTGGGACACAGCCTGGGGGAATATGCTGCAGCCTGCGTCGCGGGTGTCTTCAGCCTGGAAAATGGACTGCGACTCGTCGCCACCCGCGGGCGACTGATGCAAGCCCTGCCCGCGGGCGGAATGATGACCGCCGTCACCGCCGACGAACGAACTGTGACGGAGGCCATCAAGTCCAGCGGCGGCGAGGTCGCCATAGCCGCCGTCAACGGTCCGAAGCAGGTGGTCGTATCGGGCCACACGTCGGCCGTCGAGCCACTCGTCAAGCAGTTCGCAGCGCAAAGCATCAAGACGCAGCCGCTGAAAGTCTCGCACGCGTTTCACTCGCCGCTCATGGAGCCGATGCTGGCCGAGTTCGAAGTGGCCTGCCGCACGGTGTCGTTCTCGTCTCCGAGCATGATGATCGTCTCGAACGTGCACGGCCGCGTCGTGTCGCAGGAGATGGCAGCGGCCGATTACTGGCTCGACCAGATACGACGCCCGGTTCGCTTTGCGGATTGCGTGCGCGAAATCGATCGCCTCGGCGCGGACGCCTATCTCGAAGTCGGCCCCCAGACGACACTCGTGGCGCTGGCCCGCCAATGCCTGACCGGTTCCGAAACGGACACGTTGTGGTTGCCCAGCCTGCGTCGCGGTCGCGAAGACTGGACCACCATGCTCGAGGGTCTCGCCCAGTTGTACGCTGCGGGCGTCGAGGTCGATTGGCGCGGATTCGAAGATGAGTTCCCCCGCCGCAAGGTCACGCTGCCCACCTATCCATTTCAGCGTCGACGCTACTGGTTCGACGAGTCGCCGGATTCCGCAAGCCAGACATCGCCCGCGCCCAGTCGGCCAACGCAGTCGACCGCCGCTGCCAAGAATCGTTTCGACGATTGGTTCTATGAAGTGCAGTGGCATCCCCGCTCGCGGCCATCGCAGTCGCTGCCTCGCCGCGCAGCCGACTACATCCCGCCGGTGAGCGAGCTGGCGGAAAAGGTCGCTCCGGAAGCGAGCCGTGTCGAGAAGCTGGTGGGCCTGCCGCGCTATCAAACGCTCGAAGTTGAGCTCGACCAGCTCACCGTGGCCTACGTGCAACAGGCGCTCGCTAGCCTGGGGTACAGCCCGACCGATTCGAATCGTTCTTTCGACGAGGTGGCTCAGGAGCTTGGCGTCGCGCCGCAGCACGGCCGATTCCTGCACTGCCTGCTCGCCATGGCCCGCTCGCCGGCACGCCAGTCCGGCACCAACGGTCACGCCGGACAGAATGGATCGCCGCAAGCGCATGACTTGCCATCGCGTGTGGCGCGCCTGCAGCAGGAGTTCCCGGAGTGCGTTGCGGAGTTGACGCTCGTCCAGCGCTGCGGCTCGTATCTCGCCGAAGTTCTCTCCGGTCAGGCCGACCCGTTGCAGGTGCTCTTCCCCGGCGGTTCGATGGAGATGCTCCAGCGGCTGTACCGCGATTCACCCTTCGCCCGCTCGCTGAACGCCCTGGTCGAAGAGGCGATTGTTCAGTCCCTCGAACAACGGCCATCGCGGCGGCCCGTTCGCATACTCGAGATCGGTGGCGGCACGGGCGGCACCACGGCGCGACTACTACCACGTCTGCCGGTAGCGCAAACCGAGTATCTCTTCACCGATGTGTCAGAGATCTTCACCCGCGCCGCGCAGTCCAAGTTTCGCAGTTATTCGTTCCTGCACACGGCCGTGCTCGACATCGAGGACGATCCTGCCGCGCAAGGCTTTGCGCCCGCACAGTTCGACATCGTGTTGGCGGCCAACGTCTTGCACGCTACTCGCGATCTCGCTCAGACACTCGCCAACGTACGGCAACTCATGGCCCCCGGCGGATTGCTGGTGCTGCTGGAAGGCACCCGCCGCCAGCGATGGCTCGACCTGATCTTCGGCATGACCGAAGGCTGGTGGCGATATACCGATACAGACCGCCGCCCAGATCATCCGCTCCTGTCGTCGGCCAGCTGGTGCCAAGTGCTGCGCGATACGGGCTTCAGCGACGCCGTTTCCTTGCCTGCGAGCACCAGCGGCGCTGATGTACCACAGAGCGTGATCACGGCCCGGACAGCGATCGCGCCGCACGCAGATCGCGCTGCCGCAACGCGGCTCGCTACAGGCGGTGACGGAACCTCTTCATCGAGCGGCAGTGGAACATGGCTGATCTTTGCCGATCAGCAGGGCGTCGGCGATGCGCTTGCTCGGAAGTTGGGCGAGCGTGGCGGAAAGTGCGTTCTCGTGGCCGCTGGCCCGTCGTTCGCACAGATCGATGAGCACCGCTACACGTTGCGGCCAGTGCAGACGGACGACCTTAGTAAGGTGCTTGAACGTTGCGTTGCCAGCGACGAGCACCCGCTGCGCGGCGTCGTCCACCTCTGGAGTCTTGATGCACCGCTCAGCGACGACCTGACCTCTGATACCTTGGAAGAAGCGCAACGAGCCGGCTGTGGCACTCTGGCTCATGCGGTGCGGCTGCTCGTCGATACGCCGGGCGCGGCGGGCGCGAAGTTCTGGATCGCCACGCGGGGCGCGCAAGCGGCCGGCGAAGAACCCGCCGTCCCCGGATTGGCCCAGTCGCCTCTGTGGGGCATGGGACGCGTGTTGGGCGAAGAATACCCATCGTTGTGGGGCGGACTCGTCGACCTCGATCCCGACATGGATCCCGCGCTGGCTGCGTCGCTTCTGAGCGACGAACTGACCGACACCTCCCGCGAAGAAGATCAGCTCGCCTATCGCCGCGATCAGCGCTTTGCCGCCCGGCTCACACGGCGCGAGGCCGCTACCAAGCACCAATCGTTGCGCTGCCGTATCGATGCGACTTACGTCGTGACCGGCGGTTTGGGAGGTCTTGGCTTGGAGGTCGCGCGCTGGTTGGCCGATCAGGGAGCCCGCCGGCTTGTGCTGTTGGCGCGGACACCGCTGCTGCCCCGCGCGAACTGGGATGAGATTCCCGCCAGCGAGCAACAAGTGCGAGCCCGCGTCGATGTCATCCGCGAACTCGAAAGTGCCGGTGTTGTCGTCCATGCCGCGGCCGTTGATATCGCGGACGAGGCAGCGCTCGATGTCTGTTTCCGCGAACTCGAACAGCTCGGCTGGCCGCCCGTGCGGGGTGTTGTACATTGCGCGGGCGTGGCCGAACCCGCCGGGTTGGGGGAGTTGTCGCCCGAGCAACTGGAGCGCATGCTGCGAGCCAAGGTGTCGGGCACGTGGAACCTGCAGCAGTTGTTCGGTGACGAGCGGCTCGACTTCTTCGTGAGCTTCTCGTCGGGGGCTTCGCTGATCGGATCGCCGATGCTGGGAGGTTACGCGGCCGCCAATGCGTTCCTCGACGCGTTCGCGCACTACCGCGCGCAACGCCGTGTACCCGCCCTGAGCATCAACTGGGGCTGGTGGCAGGATGTCGGCATGATCGCGCGGACGCAGACCGAAACTGGCCGCGGCTTCGCACCACAAGGCATGCAATCGTTTTCGCCCGAGCAGGGCATCCGCGGCATGCAACAGCTCATCGAAGAGGGCGCCGTGCAAACGGCCGTGATGCCCACCGACTGGTCAGCGTGGTGTGCCGCTCACCCGCGGGCCAGCCAGGCCCCCTTCTTCGCGGCGCTGGCCGGAAGCGAGACTGCCGCGCCGGCCGGCGAGCGGGCGAGTGCGGGCCCGCGCATCGATCGCGCGGCTGTACTGGCGGCTTTGCCCGAGGGTCGAAACGAATTGCTCAGCGACTACTTGAGCGAACAACTGGCCGAGGCACTGCGACTGCCACGCGAAGAGATCGATGTACGCACGCCACTCAACGACCTGGGCATCGATTCGCTGATGGCCATCGGCGTCCGCAACCAGGTGCAAGAAGATTTGCAGATCGTACTTCCGATTGAACGACTCATGCAGGCTCCGACGATTGCGGAGCTTGCGGAGATGGTCGCCGCGCAGGTAGGGCCCGGCGGCGACACTGGAGACGAAATCCCCACCGCGTCGACAATGACCAGCGCTCCCATCCAGCGGGCCAAGCCCAACGAGCCCGCCGATCTGGAAAACCTGAGCGAGAGCGAGGTCGACGCCATGCTGAGTCAACTGCTGAAGGACAACGAGGGTACCGCATGAGCGACGCCACCACCGATCTCACACCACAACAAAAGCGCGAGCTGCTGGCCAAGTTGCTGGCCGCCAAACAGGGCCGCGAACCCCAGTCGCACCCGCTTTCCTACAATCAACGTGCGCTGTGGTTTTTGTATCACCTCGACCCCGGCAGCACCGCTTACAACGTGATGTGCGCCGCCCACGTCCGCTCGGACGTCGACGTCGAGGCACTCCGCCGCGCGTTCGAGACCGTCCTCGCCCGGCACCCGGCGCTGCGCACCACCTACGCCAACCACGACGGCGCGCCGGTGCAAATCGTCCACGCGCAGATGGACTGTGAGTTGGACGTCGTCGACGCTGCAGCGCTCGACGACGAAGAGTTCGAGCAGGAAATGCTCCGCTCGGCCGACGACCCCTTCGATTTGGAGTTGGGGCCGGTCATCCGCCTGCAGTTGTTTCGCCGCGGCAACCAGCCGCAGGTGCTGCTCGTCACGGCGCATCACATCGCGCTCGATTTCTGGTCGGTCGACATCCTGCTGGAAGAGCTGGACGCCTGTTACCGACAGGAAACTTCCGGCACGCCGGCCCGGCTGGCGGAACTGCCGATTGAGTATTCGGACTTCGCGCGGTGGCAGCACGAGATGCTTGCCAGCCCCGACGGCGAAAGCCATTTGCAATACTGGCAGCAAGAGCTCGCCGGCGAACTACCCACGCTCGAAGTCCCCGCGGATCGACCACGTCCGGCGGTGCAGTCGTTCGATGGCCAGTCGTTTCAGTTTCGGCTCTCCAGCACGCTCTCGCGCGACGTGTTGCGGCTGGCCAAAGATCAGGGCGTCACGCCGAACGTAGTGTTGTTGGCAGCGTTTCAACTGTTGCTGGCGCGCTACAGCGGACAGGACGACATCCTGGTCGGTACGCCGGCCGCCGGTCGCGGACGTCCGGAACTCGAAGGCCTGATCGGCTACTTCCTCAACCCGATGGTCGTCCGCTCACAGCTCCCTCCCGACAGCACCTTCGCCGACCTGCTCAAACATGTCCGCACGAAAGTCGCCGAGGGTGTGGCCCACCAGGACTACCCCTTCGCTCTGCTCGTCGAGAAGCTGCGGCTGCCGCGTGACGCCAGTCGTTCGCCGGTGTTCCAGGCGTCGTTCAGTTGGGATCGCCCCCGCAAGTGGGCCGGGCGTGCCGAATCCAATGGCACAGCGGCTGCCGGACTCGGCCTGGAGCCCTTTGCGCTCGCACAGCGCGGTGCGGCCTTCGACCTCACGCTGATGATGTTGCATCTCGGCGATGCGCTCAGCGGCGTGCTGCAATACAACACCGATCTCTTCGACGAGGCCTCCGCGCGGCGCATGGCCGAACACTTGCAATTGATTTTGCAAGAAGTCGCGACCGATCCCGGGCAGCGCTGCTGCGAACTGTCGCTGTTGACGCCGAAAGAAAAGCTGCTGCTGAGCACCTGGAACGATACGGCGGCCGACTATCCGCGCGATGCGTGTCTGCACCAACTGTTTGAGCAGCAAGCCACCGAAACGCCCGACGCCCCCGCCATCGTGCACGGCGACGAGGCGCTCACGTACTGCCAGCTTGACGAGCGCGCCAATCAACTTGCTGCGTATTTGCAACACCGCGGCGTCGGCCCCGACGTGTTGGTCGGCGTTCACCTTGACCGCTCGCCCGACATGCTCGTCAGTATGTTGGGCGTGCTGAAAGCCGGCGGCGCCTACGTCCCGCTCGATCCCGCGGCCCCGCCGCAACGCCTCGCCTACATGTTGGCCGAAAGCCGCGCGCCGCTCGTCCTCACGGACCGGCAACTGGCCGAAGCCGTTGGTGGTACCGATGCCGAAGTCATCTGTATCGACGAAGAGTGGGAGGCGATTCGATCGGCCGGCCACGGCGGGCCGGAAAATCGCGCCACCGCGACGGATCTTGCCTACGTCATTTTCACGTCGGGCTCCACCGGGAAACCCAAGGGCGTGCAGATCGAGCACCGCGCCGTGGTCAACTTCCTCAAGTCGATGCAGCGCGAGCCCGGCATCTCGGCCGACGACACGCTGCTGGCCGTCACCACCTTTTCGTTCGATATCTCCGTGCTCGAGCTCTTCCTGCCGCTCGCCGTCGGCGCGAAGATCGTGCTGGTCGACCGCACCACCAGCGCCGACGGGACGGCGCTGGTGCAACTGCTCGCCGAGTCGGGCACCACCATCATGCAGGCCACACCCGCCACGTGGCGACTGCTGATTCGCGCAGGCTGGGAGGGCGACGCGAACCTCAAGGTGCTTTGCGGTGGCGAAGAACTCCCGCGCGACCTGGCCAACGAATTGGTCGCCCGTTGCGGCAGTCTGTGGAACATGTACGGGCCGACGGAGACCACCATCTGGTCGGCCGTCGATCGTGTCGAATTAGGCCACGGCCCGGTGTCGCTGGGTCGGCCGATTGCCAATACGCAGATCGTGATCTTGGACGGCAGCCTGAACCCGCTGCCCCCCGGCGTGCCCGGCGACCTCTACATCGGCGGCGACGGGCTTGCCCGCGGCTATCTCAATCGCCCCGAACTCAACGCCGAACGTTTCATTCTCCGCTCGTTCGACGATGGCGAACCGGTGCGGCTTTACAAGACCGGTGACGTCGCGCGGTTTCGCGCTGACGGGCGTCTTGAATACCTGGGCCGCGCGGACTTCCAGGTCAAAGTGCAAGGGCACCGCATCGAGCTCAGCGAGATCGAAGCCGTACTGACCGATCACGACGCGGTTCATCAGGCGGTCGTCGTCGCCCGCCAAACCGGCTCGTGCGCCGTGGACAAGCAACTCGTCGGCTACTACGTGCCCGCCAGCGACAGCTCGCCCAGCCACAGCGAGCTACGGACCTTC
>CALKYM010000068.1 GCA_938003525.1 uncultured Planctomycetales bacterium
CTGTTTGGCGATCAGGCCGCTGCGCGCTGCTCGCGATGAATCAGCCATTGCCGTAGATTGATGGCTGCGCTGGCGGCGAAGTAGTAGACGACGTAAGCCAGCGATGCCCAGATGAGCCACGCGTCGGGCGCGGGGTATTGCCACAAGATGGCGAAGATCGCGATGCCCCAGAGCGTGGTGAGAATGAGTGTGGTCCGCTGCCAGCGAAACGTCCGCGTGGGATAGATGTACTTGAGCGGCACGAAGACGAGCACGACCAGCACGACGATCAGCGCCAGGTTGCCCCATGCTCCCAGCCCCAACACGGCCAGGTAGAAAACGACGATGTTCCAGTACGAAGGAAACCCCTTGAAGTAATGATCATGGGTCTTGGCATCGCCCTGACAGAATTGATAGGCGCTGGAGAGCGCCATGGCGGCTGCCACGATCATGGCCAGATCGAGCTGAGGGATCAGCGGCAAGTCGGTCGGCACTAGCCCCATCCAGTAGATCAACAGCGCCGGCACGATCACGTAATTCAAGTAGTCGATGACGTTGTCGAGCAGCGTGCCGTCAAACGTGGGCAACACGTCTTTGACGCGGACCAGCCGCGCCAGCGCACCATCGAGCCCGTCTACCAGCACGGCGGCGGCCATCCACAGGAACGCCACGCGCCACTCTTCGTAGTAGATGGCCTTGATCGACATCAGCCCGCAGATGGCGCCGGTCGCCGTGAAGAGATGCACGCTCCAGGCGGCCGTTTTGCGGCGCAGCGAGTAGGTCGTTGCTGGCTGTTGATCCGACATAGGCGCCTGAATCTGCGCCCGGCCTCAATCTCTCGCGTGCACGAGTTGCGGCTGTCGACCGAGCGCCGCATTGTACGAAACCATCATCCTACCCCGAGAGCAACTCTGGCAGAAGCGAGGTTCGCGCACCGGGTGACGCGGTATGCCCGCAGCGAGTGGCTACCCGACCGTTCCAACTGGAATTCCCGTGGCGACGTTTCGGTTTAGGGCCCGACATGTTGACTCGACGGCTTCCCGTCTTGGGCAGGCAGCACCGCAGCGACTACAATCCTCGGCGTTCGCAAGAGGCTAGATGTCATTCGTCTGCACGGCGGGCCACTGCCGGCCGAAGAGGAGCGCGTCATCGATATCCGGCTGGCCGGCCTGTTGAGCGTGGCCATCTTCTATGCGGTCATCTTCCTGCTCGGCTTGTGGGCCGCGCGGCGACAGGAGAGTCGACAAGCCGAAGGGTTGCTCGTCGCTGGGCGCGGACTGCCACTGTGGATCGGCGCGTTCACGATGACGGCCACCTGGGTGGGCGGCGCGTACATCAACGGGACCGCCGAGGCCGTTTATGACGACGCGCGGGGACTGGTATGGACACAAGCCCCCTGGGGCTACGCGATCAGTCTCGTGCTCGGCGGGATGTTCTTTGCCGGACGGATGCGGCGCGCCGGCCATACGACGTTGCTCGATCCCTTCCACCAGCGTTACGGACGGCGCACGGCCGCAGTATTGTTCGTGCCGGCGTTGGTCGGCGAAGTGTTTTGGAGCGCGGCGATCCTCATTGCCCTGGGGACGACGTTCGCCATCATCTGCGATCTCGATACGCGGACGGCCATCCTGGTTTCGGCCGGCGTCGCCATTGCGTACACCGTCGTAGGCGGGTTGTGGTCGGTGGCCTACACCGACGTGGCCCAGTTGTTGTGCATTTTCGTAGGACTCGTCGTAGCGTTGCCGTTCGCACTGGCGGACATGGGCGGTTGGGGCGATGTGTGGGCCCGCTATCAAGAACATTTCGGCGAGGCGGCCTCGTTGCTGCCGCCGGCCGAAGCGTTCAGTCGCGGCGGCACGTGGTCGATGTCCGGCTGGGTTTGGCTCGACTACGCGCTGCTGTTGATGCTGGGTGGCATTCCGTGGGGCGTTTACTTCCAGCGGGTGTTGGCCTGCAAGGATGAGCGATCGGCCGTGGGACTGTCGCTCATCGCCGCCGGGGGTTGCATGCTGCTGGCCGTGCCGGCCGGAATGCTCGGCGCCATCGGCGCGACGGCCGACTGGGGCAGCGTCGGCCAGGACGCGCCCCAGGCCGTGGACGTCCTCCCCAGCGTGTTGCGCTACTTCACGCCGCCCCTGGTTGCCGTCGTAGGTCTCGGCGCGGTGGCGGCGGCCGTCATGTCGTCGATCGACTCGTCGATCCTCTCGGCCTCGTCGATGTTCACCTGGAACGTCTACCGACCGCTGGTGCGGCCGAGTGCGGGCGATCGCGAGTTGCGGTGGGTCGTACGGGGTGCGGTGTTGGTTGTTGGCGCGCTGGCGACGACGCTCGCGCTGTCGGTGGGGAGCGTTTACGCGTTGTGGTTTCTTTGCTCGGAATTGGTCTACGTGATCCTGTTCCCGCAACTGGTGATGGTGTTGTTCGCCCGCCGTGCGACGGCTGCGGGCTCGCTGGCAGGAGCGTTGGTGGGCCTCATCGTGCGAGTGGCAGGGGGCTCACCAGATTTAGGTTGGCAGGCGTGGATCACCCTGCCCATGACGGGCGAAGATGGTACGAGCGCGTTTCCGGTCCGCACCTTCGCCATGCTCAGCAGTTGGATCACGATCGCCGTCGTTTCTCGGTTCACCAGCGGCGATGGCAGCCCCAACCCAGCAGCATGAATCGATCAAGGGCCGCCGAGCAACAGCACGCATCCGACCGTCGCCCCGGCGGCCAGTGTGCCCATCCAGGCCCAACCGCGCTCATCCGCAATGAGCGCCACGGCGCCGACCAACGTAAAGCCGAGGCTGCCGACGGCCAGGCGGCTCAGCGGACTGAGCGTAATGAGTAAACACAGCACGCCCCACATGGCCGTGGCTAACAACAGCGAAGCCACCCGCCATTGCCGGAAGCTTAGCAACTGTTTCCGCAGTCGAGCGCCGATCGTCGATGTCATGGATGTCTTTCGCTCACGCCGAAGGGCGGCTTGATTTACCGCGCGGGTCACACGATCTTGGTGGACGTCGTTGAGCCAGGCCGTCGCGCGAGGCGGCTGCCGACCGTGATTCGGATCGCAAGTCGCCTGCATCTTAGCCGAAGAAGGGAGCAGCATGGACGTTCGTGACAAAGTTGCCATCGTCACGGGGGGCGGGACGGGCGTCGGTCGGGCGACCGCCCTGGAGCTGGCCCGGCGGGGATGTGCCGTGGCGATCAACTACCGCAGCTCGCAACAGGAAGCCGAGCAGACGGCGGCCGAGATCGAAAAGTTGGGTGTCCGCGCGCTGGCCATGCAGGCCGATGTCCGCGACGATGCCGCCTGCCGCGCGCTGGTCGATAGGGCGGTCGACGAGCTCGGGCGTTTGGACGTGCTGGTGAACAACGCCGGCACGACTTCGTTCATACTCCACGACGACCTGGACGGCGTGACCGGTGAGGTGTGGGACCAGATTCTCGGCACCAATCTCAAAGGGCCCTTTCAGTGCATCCGCGCGGCGCGCGAGGCGTTGGAGTCGGGCGACGGCGGTGTGATCGTCAACGTGTCGAGCGTGGCCGGAGTCGCAGGGCTGGGCAGCTCGATTCCTTACGCCTGCTCCAAGGCGGGGCTCAACGTGCTCACGGTGATGTTAGCCCGGGTGTTGGGACCGAAAGTCCGCGTGAATGGCGTGGCACCAGGTTTCATCACCGGGCGCTGGCTAGAGAAGGGCCTCGGGCAGGGCTATGAGCCCACGAAGAAGGGCATCGAACGAAAGGTCCCGCTCGGCAAGGTCTGCGATCCCGAAGACGTGGCGGCAGCCGTGATCAGTTTCATCTGCGGATCGGACCTGGTCACCGGACAGACGCTGGTGGTCGACGGCGGGATGCTGATCACGCAGCCGTGACCATCGCGCTGGCGCCTGAGTGCGTGTCGAGCGATCGGGCCAACGCGTCGAGCCGGCTGAGAAAATCGTGCGGCAGTTCGTCGAGCAGAACAACAACTCGTCCGCGTACGTGTACCAGTCCGCCCAGCAGCGCCCGTTGTCGGTCGGTCGTGCCCGCACAGCGCACGACGCGGTAGGTCAGCGCATCGCGTCGGGAACGTTCCCAGATGGTGCCCGACGGCCCAGCATCGTTGGCATCCACAGCGACGATCTCATACACGTACGGCTGATCGCCGAGCCGCTCTTCGATGGCCAGACAGGCATGACAGAGACGTTCGCGCGGCCAATCGGCGGGAACGATGAAGCTGACGGTGGGTTGGTTGTCGTGCGCGTGGCTGGTGGTGATGACGAGCATGGTGTCCCTCCTCGGAAGCAGTTTGCAGAGTCCAATCGTGAGGAGCCGCGGACTCGATGGGGCCGGCACTTGTGCGGTGCGAGGGTCTGGCAACGTGACCGGCTCGATACACTTCCTGGCGCAATGCCGCCCGCGATGCAGCGCGACACAGGGCGCCGCGCACCAGTACGCGGTGGCGCAACCGGCACAAATCGCACTACTTGCGCCAGCGCGCGGCGCCCGGCCTCGACCTCCGGGGGGAGGCCGCGAAACTTGCCACCGCCGGCGCAACGACCGATCATCAGCTAAGAGAGGCGTGCTCCCGCCTAAGCCGAACTGTTGGAAAGGATTGTGACGTGGTACGACTGCCACGCGGTTCGCTACTGCCGCTGGCCATCGCGTTCGTTCTCCTGAGCGCCTTGATCTCTCCGACACCCGCACAGAGTCAGTCTGCTGCGGGGCTCGACTTCTACGGCGATCCTCTGCCGGCCGGCGCCGTGGCTCGTTTGGGGACGATTCGTTTTCGCCACGGTGGCGAGTACGTACACACCGTCGCGTTCTCTCCCGACGGGCGTTGGTTAGCCACCGGCGGCCGCGACTTCATGGTCCGCATCTGGGACAGCGAGACCGGCCGGCAAATGCACCGCCTGCCAGGCCACCGTGGCGAAGTTCGCGATCTGGCCTTCTTGGACGAGGGACTGCGGTTGGCTTCGACCAGTTGGAACAACGGTACCAACGACGAACAGTCGCTGCGGATTTGGAATGCCGAAACAGGACAGATGGAGCAGCGCATCGCGCTGCCCCAGGCGGGAAGCCTGTGTGTCGCAGTTTCGCCCGACGGCAACCTGCTGGCTACTGCCCGACGCGACGGTGAGATCGACGTCTGGGATCGGGCGACGGGCGAGACGCACACCACGCTTTCGCTGGGTTCGTTGGCCGCGCGCTCGCTGGTGTTTCTCAATGACGGTCAGACGCTCGCGGCGGCGACCGTGTACGAACGCAAAATGCCGGCGCCGTTTCGGGTGGCGCTGTTGGATTTGGCGACTGGAAAACGTCGCCGCGAATTCGAGTTCAAGCTCAACTCTCTGAATCGTAGTTCGGAGACTGATCCGCGCACCGGTGCCGGCTGCCTGTTGGCGCTCGATCGAGCGGGAGAGAGTCTGGCCATCGGTACGCTCGATGGCACGGTGCGGTTTTACGACGTGGCCGCTGATGAACTGACGCACGAAATCAGTGGATTGCCGACGCGCCTGTTGGCGCTGGCGGCCGATGGTCGACAGGTCGCACGCGGTCAAAACGGGCTCACCGTGCGCGACGCGGGGCGCGTTGAACAGGCGCGACAAATCGTACCCACCGATGTACCCGTCTCTGCGGCGGCCTTCTCGGCCGATGGAGAGGTCATCGCCACCGCCGGCGACACCGGCGTGATTCAGATCTGGGATGTTGCTGAAGAGGCGCTGCTGTCGCAGACCCTGCCCACGCACGATCGCTGGGTCAAAGCCATCGCGTTCTCGCCCGATGGCCAGACGATCGTCACGGGCGGCATGGAAAACCGCCTGCGGTTCTGGGAAGCGCAAACCGGCAAACCCGTCGGCGAGGTCGAAGCCCGCACCGACATGCCGGCAAGCACCGCGCTACAATTCACGCCCGACGGCAGCGAGGTCGTGTTGGGCGTGCGGCACAATCGCGACTTGGTCTATCTCGATCCGGCGACTGGCGAACTGACGCGCACGACGACGCTACCGCTGCACGGCGATGCCGTAGCACTCTCGGCCGATGGCCGCAAGTTGCTCGTCGGCGGTATGGGGCGCGGCCTGCAACTGGTCGACGTGGAGAGCGGCGTTCGTCACGCGACCGAGCCCGAGCAGCGGCGAAGAATCGATGCCGTCGCTTTGGCCGCTGACGGGCGCACGGCGGCTACCGCCTCGCGCGCCGGAGGTCGTCGCGGCGAACCGGTGGTCATTCTCTACGACGTCGAGGCGGGGCAAGAGATCAAACAGCTTCACGCGCCCGCGCCGCCCAACAATGCCGTTTACGGTGCCGACTACGTCGAGTTTTCGCCATCGGACGATTTCGTCGCGGCAGTCGGGCAGCAGGGCGTGCTGGTGTGGGACGTCGCCAGCGGCTCGTTCCTGCACGAGTTGCCGGTCTCGGGCAGTCGCTATCGGCCGATCGATTTCGCGCCGGATGGAAAGCTGTTGGCCACCTGTCGCGCGGAGGAAGTCGTGCTGTACGAAGTCGCCAGCGGCGCAGAGGTCGCCGTGCTCACCGGGCACGAGACGTATCTCACCTGCATCAAGTTTCACGCCGGCGGGCGTCTGCTGGCCAGCGGGGCGTGGGATGGCACCACGCTCGTCTGGAATCTCGACTCGCTGGGACTTGATACAGCACAGCTCGACCAAAATGTGGACGGGTTCGACTGTGGGCACTGCTGGGAAGCTCTGGCTTCGGATGATGCGGCGTCAGCCCATCGCGCCATTTGGGCGCTGGTCACGCATGAAGAGCAAACGTTGGCGGAGGCGCGCAACCGCTTGCAGCCGGCCGCCGCTCCCGCGCTGGATGCCGAGCAACTCGCACGGTGGATCGATGATTTGGACGCCGACGACTTCGCGGTCCGCGAGCGCGCGTCGCGCGCGTTGACGACCATTGGGCCAGCCGTTCGCCAGCGACTGGAGCATCTGCTGCGCGAGCCCATCTCGCTGGAAGTCCGCAGCCGCATCGAACGGTTGCTGCGCGAGTTGGAGGTATCGGGTTTGGAGCCCGACGGGAACGCGCTGTATCCGGTCCGCGCAGTACGCGTGCTGGAGTTGATCGCTTCACCCGCCGCGCGCGAGCTGCTGGGAGAGCTGGCCGGGGGCGATCCGGCAGCCCGGCTAACGAACCAGGCGGTCGCCGCCGTAACCCGGCTCGACGCACGAGCTGCGGCGCTGGCGCAAGGCGATCAATGAGCAGTGACTGAAGAGTATCGGTTGCGCCGCGATTTGATAGCTCGGCGGTCGTCGTTGGGAAGGGGTGAAGTTCGATGCAGGGCCGCTTGTATTGTGCCGCGCTGGCGGTGTCGATGGTATTCATGCCGGCGATGGCTTCAGTAGCTGACGAGCCCTGGCGGCGACACACGATCGACGACAGCTCGCGGGGTGCGGATGGTGTGCGGCTGGCCGATGCGAACGGCGACGGCCGGCTCGACATCGCTACCGGCTGGGAAGAGGGCGGCCAGATACGCGTCTACTTGCAGCCCGCGGCGGCGCAGGTGCGCGAGCGCTGGCCTGCGGTCACCGTCGGGCAGATCGCGTCGCCGGAAGATGCGGTGCTGGTCGATCTCGACGGCGACGGCGCGCTCGACGTGGTCAGCGCGTGCGAAGGCCGCGCGCGCACGATCGGTTTCCATTGGGCACCGCCGCCGGGCGCCGACTATCTGGCGGCCGACGGTTGGCGGACCAGCGAACTTCCCGCCGCGCATGGGCGGACGATGTGGATGTTCGCGCTGCCGCTTGACGTGGATGGGCGGCATGGAATCGATCTGATCGTCGGTTCCAAGAACCCTGGCGGGATGATCGGCTGGCTGGAGTCTCCCGCGAACCCGCGCGATGTGGCCTCGTGGAAACTGCACGAACTCTGCCCGGCTGGCTGGATCATGTCGTTGGTCGGGCACGACGTCGATGCAGACGGAGATCTGGACGTGGTGGCCTCCGATCGCCGCGGGCCCGATCGCGCGGTGATCTGGCTGGAGAATCCCGGCAGCTCGGCGAATGCCGAGGGCGCGCAATGGCAGCGGCACGTGATGGGCGCTGCCGGCGATGAAGTGATGTTCCTCGCGCTGGCCGATCTCGACAGCGACGGGCTGACCGACGTCGTTGCCAGCACGCGCAACGGCCTGCTGCGCTTTCTGCGTCGCACCAATAGCGGCAG
This sequence comes from uncultured Planctomycetales bacterium, assembly GCA_938003525.1. Lineage (GTDB taxonomy): Bacteria > Planctomycetota > Planctomycetia > Pirellulales > JAEUIK01 > CALKYM01. Next base: position 8,119 of record CALKYM010000068.1, read on the forward strand.
CGAGCCGCAATGGGAGTCGTTCACGATCGACAATCCGCTCGGCGTCGCTTACGGCAAGTCGGTGGCCGTCGTCGACGTCGATCTCGACGATCGCCTCGACCTGATTCACGCGACCAATACGCAGGAGTACAAATCGGACGCCGATCGCCCTCCGGCCGTGACCTGGATGAGCTACCGCAACTCGGTCTTCGAAAGGCAGTGGGATGCGCACGACATCAGCGGACCCGCTGGCGTGAAGTTCGACCTCGTCGCCCCCCTCGATCTCGACAACGACGGCGACGCCGACATCATCACCTGCGAAGAACGCGCCAACCTCGGCGTCTTCTGGTACGAGAACCCGACGCGGTGAG
>CALKYM010000069.1 GCA_938003525.1 uncultured Planctomycetales bacterium
GAGTACCGGACTGTCGATCCGGTGGTTGCGGGTTCGAGTCCCGTCGGCCTCGCTTGTCTAGGCGTAGAAACGAGTTACGTCGCACGCGAGTACCGGACTATATTTCGCTTCCCGTCTTCTCTAGGTTGCCACGAGGAAGCTCTCAAATCGCGTGCGATTTGGCTGCGCTAGGGTGGGCCAAGGTCCTTGCGATGGGTGACCACGCAAGGTGGTTCTCCGGGGATTCTTCCCCAGTGTTGGTAGACCACGATCAGCCTTGACCCACCCTTTGTGGCGCAGCCATCCCAGCAGCCAGCCTCTTCGCTGACAAGGGGGTTGTGAAATAACAACCCTGCCTGCGCGCAGACCGGTAGCCGTTTGGTTCACGTGTCAACGCTCGTGATTGCACCAGCCATGCTGCAACCCTGCCCGAGCACAAGAAACGGGTCTCCCCCTGCGTCGGCAATTCTCGCGACGCAGTAGGAACGTCCAGTTGTGGTCCTGCCCTGTCCTCCCGTAAGCCGTCACGCTCCCTTCGCTTCGGTCGCAGTAGAAATTTCGTGCGAGCACAGGACACTCAGTTGTCCTTGTGACGCGCGTGTCAGCGCGACGCACGATGAGTACACGTTTGTACACGATTGATGTCTGCTGTCAAGAACGCGCGTCGAAAATTCTCCACGTTTTTTTGCGCACTGCGGCGGCGACTCCATTCGGCTGACATCGTCGCAGGCGCGCGATGTGGCGCGCTGACTGAGTCCGCGCCCGCCATGCGATGAGTCGTGTTGCAATATCCCCTTTGCGCACGTGCGCTATCTCTTGGCGCGCTGGCGAGTTCCGCCGAATCAAAAAAATGTCGTCAGTTTTTCCTTGACACCGCCACGCCGTTCGCCTACAGTGTCGGGTGATCAACAAATACCAACACACGGCAGCAATCCGATGGACCCCCATTCCATCACGCTGCGCGAGTTCCACGACAAGTGGTTCGCGCGGCTGTTTCATGGCGACGTGCGCGAACGCACCCACGAGGCGTACGAAGGTACGCTTAAGCACTGGGAGCGGCACACCGACAACCTCCCCCTGGCGCAGATCGACCAGGCGCAGGTTTCTCTCTTTCGCGCTAAGCTGGCCGAGAGCCTCAGGCCGGCCACTGTCAGTAAGCACTGCCGCCACCTAAATCATTTGCTCGAAAAGATCGGGCCGCCGGCGCGCCACAATCGCGACGCGCTGCATCTCATCAAGCGCGTTCCCTGGGCCAAACCGCTTGTGACCTCGAAGCGATTGCCGCGGCCGCTGAGCCAAGACGAGCTGCGCGAGCTGTACGACGCGACCGAGGTGGCGGTGAAGCCGCACCTCGATGGCGTGAGCCCCGCCGACTATTGGCGCGCGAAGATCGTCGCCGCCTACAACCTCGGCTACCGCCGAAAGGCGCTCCTGTCCATCGCGTGGGACGACACGAATCTCCGCGCCATGACGATGCGGTGCGACGAGAGCTTCGACAAAAAGCGGCAAGAGCGCGAGAAGCCCTTCAACGGCACGGTGCGCGAGCATCTGCTGAAGATTCGCACGGGCGAGGCCCGCGTGTTCTGCTGGAGGCATGGCAAGCATGCATGGTACGAGCAGTTTCGCGCCATCGTCAAGGCCGCCAATCTCAATTGCACCTTCCACAACCTGAAGGCGACCTGCGGGACCACGTTGGCCCGCATGAACGTCTCTGTCTGGGCGATTCGCTACATGCTGGATCACGCTCAGACCGACGTGGCCGGCCAATCTTACATCAACCCTATCGAGGAGCTGCGGGAGGTCGTCGACTCGATCCCGCAGCCCTGGCAATACACGCGCGAACAGAGGCGACGGAACCACGGATAGCCCCGAGCAGCGGCAGCAACCATGCTCTCTAGCACTCAACAACTCGAAGCGCTTCGGCAGAATTGCTGCCGCGGCCCCGTGCGGGGGCTGCTGACCGGTGGCCTGGCCTTCGGGCCAGGCTGCCGGCTCTTTCGTAAATCGCGGCGGGCCGGCGGCCGCTCAAAAGGCGGCGGGCCATGGATCGATCGACGTCACGATTCGGCACTACTACGACCTGCAAATCCTCTCCGAGGCGGTGGCGACACTACCGATCATGGAAGCGCTTTCGTAATCGCATCATGTGCCGCCGGTGAGACCGTAGCGTTGGCTAGCGCGCTGTGCCTGCTACGGCGACAAGGGAGGCACGGCCCAACTGAGCACGGTATAGGTTGGGACGGGAGCAGCGGTCCGTTGATTAGCGAGCCCTGGCAGTCGGCGATCGCACCCGCCGCAACAAATTGGCTGCCGCCGGTTTTTATCAGGAAGACAGCGACGCGGCGCCCCGGTGGCCAGGCGAGCATTTCTCGCCGCAGGGACCACGACTCACGTCGCGCACGTTTTTTCTACACGGGTGCGCTGCGCGTGGGGACGCAACGGCCACACGGCCAGCGTGCGGCGCACCTGTCTCATTCACGGAGGGAACCATGCTCGTCTTGTCACGGAAGCTCGGAGAGACGGTGGAAATCGACGGCGGGATCACGGTGACGGTCACGCGGATTGGAGCGGGTCGCGTGCAGTTAGGCATCGAGGCACCGCAGGACGTCGCGATTTGGCGTAGCGAGGTGCCCGGCGAGGGAGACAGCGATGATCACACGAACTGACCCCCAGCAGCAATCCGCAGCGGAGTATCACGCCGACTATTCGGCAGTGAGCAACTCGATGCTGTCTGTGTTCCGGCAGTCGCGGCAGCGATATCGCGACCGCTTCGTCACGAGAACGATGTCACCACCCGGGCCCACGCCAGCCATGCGGCTGGGGTCTCTCCTGCACCTCCGCGCGCTGGAGCCCGAGCGCTACGTCTGTCTGGACGTGCGCGACACGCGGTGTCAGGCCCCGCTTGCCAGCGGTGCCCGCAAGGGTGAGCCGTGCGGGGCGACTTCCCGAGGCCAGTCAGCGGATGGCCGGTGGCTGTGCGGCGCCCACAGCAAAGGCGCTCCCCGTACAGAACCGTCTTCGTAACGATTCTCTCTTTTGCCAATCGCGTAAGTGACTGAGGAGCACGAGGTTGACGAGTTCGCGTCCGTTTTGGTCGCCCGCGCAGCGAATCCGACGCGCTACGAACTCTCGAAGGCCCGGTTAACAGACGCGCGAATCGCCGCGCCCTCTTTCTCGCCGGCAGCGTGGCAAGTTAGCACTGCGGCGGTCCTGGGTCGGCCGCGCACCAAGCCCTAAAATGGCCGCTCGCCGTCCTCGCCAAGCCGTACAAATAGATTGCCAACTCCTGTTTCTACAGCACTTTGACCCTTTGTAACCGCCGTGAATCGGATTTTCCAGCCGCTGCTGTTCCTGCTCGCCCGCTCCAGCGAAGAAACGCTCCGCCATCAGGTCGAGTTCCTCAAGTGCGAAAACGAAATGCTCCGCAAGCGGGTGCCGAAACAACGCATCTTTCTCAAAGACGACGAACGGGCACGGCTGCTCACGCCGGCCTGGCACTGGGGCCCGGCATCCGCCACATCATCACGATCGTCGATTACTCCACCTTTCGCCGCTGGGTTCGACGGGCGCGGGGTGACAAGACGTCCAATTCGATAGGCCGCCCACGGATCAGCCACGTCATTCGTGAAATTGTCGTGCAGCTCGCCCGCGAGACGGGCTGGGGGTACAGCCGCATCCTCGGCGAGCTGCGCAAGCTCTGCGTCGGCCGCATCTCGCGGCAGACGGTCAAGAACATCCTGATCGAAAACGGGCTCGAGCCGGGACCTCGTCGTGGGAAGGGAAGTTGGAAAGAGTTTCTGGCCGCCCACTCCGAAACGCTCTGGCAGTGCGACTTCTTCAGCAAGCGGATCTGGACCCTGCAGGGGCCACGCCAGGTTTTCGCGATGGCGTTTCTGCACGTCGCCACACGGCGGGTGTTCGTGACGGAGTGCACGGCGAGACCGGATGCCGCTTGGATGAACTGCCAGGCACAGGCGTTTCTTGATCATGTCCACCGAGAAGGCCAAGCGTGCGAGATTCTCATCCGGGATCTGGACGGCAAGTTCTCGCGGCCGTTCGATCAGGTCTTCAAGGATCGCGGCATTCAGGTCAAACCGGTCGGCCCGCGGGCGCCGAACCTGAACGCTTACATCGAGCGTTGGATTCAGTCGCTCAAGTACGAGGCCCTCAATCATTTCATCGTCTTCGGGCGAGAGCACTTTGATCACATCGTGTCGGAGTATGTGTCGTACTATCACGACTGCCGCCCGCACCAGGGCGTGGGCAACGTGCTGTTGCCCAAGGCGCGGGACAAGCTGGCCGATGGCGGTACCGACGATTCGGAAACGGCTGAGGCGTTCACGTTAGCCGACATCAGATGCCAGCACCGCCTCGGCGGCGTCTTGAAGCACTACTACCGCGCGGCGGCGTAGCTGCGGACTGCTTCGCTCTTATTCGGTTGTCAAAGATCGGACGGCGCGGAAGGTGTGCGCCGTATTCGTTTCTTAACCTTTGAGCTGCTCTCTTCGCATCGAAACCGTAGGACTTGCGCTTTCGGAATTGGCAAGGTGGGCTCGATGCAACGCTGATTCTGGCCTTCACTCGCTCTTGTTTTCGATTGGAATCGTTTTTGTACAGGATACAGATTCGCATCGCCGGCGGCGAAGCCGATGGGGTCTTCGCTGGCCCAGCGGCCGGTGACCGGGTCGTACCAGCGGTGGAGATTGTTCTGCAGACCGGTCTCGTCGTCGAAGGCCCGGCCCGTGTAGCCGAACAGATGGTCGACCGCCGCGGCCGTCTCGCTGGTCACGTTACCAAACGAGTCGTACTCCCAGTACCTTTGGATCGTGGTGTCGCCGCTGCCCGCGTCGTAGAAGGCCAGCTGCCGGACCGTGCCCTGATTGTCGGTGAGCGGCCAGTAGACGTCGCCCGCACTGCTGAGCGTGGTCACCTTATGATTGCCGCTCCGCCACTTCAATCCAGCAAGACGGCTCTCTACGACCGCCATCATGGAACGTAGATGACGTCGATTAGACGTTGAATCACCAAGATCGACAGGATAATCACCACAGCCACGCATACTCGATTTTGCGCGCGGAGTACCAAATGCAGACTTGGATCGCCTGAATCTGTCAAGCGTTTGAGTGACCTGGAGAACATCCATGCAAGATATGCCGCAATGGCATATCCGATCGCAAACAGAGGATAAGGAATGACCTTCGCCGCGTAATAGCTTATGGGAATTTCGGCCATGCCAGCCGAGTCTTCCCAAACCCAGTTCAGGTAACGCCGAATCAGGTAGAACTGCAGCAGCGAGACTATGGACAATATCGCAAAGAAAATCGCAAGCACAATCATCCAGACACGACTTTGCCGAACGGCGGTCGAGGCCCTAGCCACGTCGCGCTGCGGCAACTGGAGAGTACGATTGTCAGGACCAGGCGGCGGATCGTATGGATTGACCGACACGTCTGCAGTGGCAAGTGTGTCTATAGGATGCTCGGTTAACAATCGGCTCAACACATGTACTTCTAGTTCGTCAAGGTGTTTCAGAGCCCGCCCCCCGGCTTTGAATCGATCACCAATCCTGCTGATTGTTCTAGATGCACACTTGGGGCATCGCCGTGACAACGATCAGCTTAGACTTGCCTCCTTGTATCGAGACGCAATTTGGTGAAGCACGGATGTTGGTTCTTCATCGCCTTCGTCGCTGGCAAAATCATCGAATCGGTCTCTTGCAGTTGAAATCGCCGTTCCCAAAGCAGACTCGACGAAGTCTCTGCTGCCAGCAATAACGAAGTAGTCGTATGTCGTACAAATGACTAGGAATGATAGATCGTCGGGACAAATGGCAAAGTTGAAATGTGCGCAAGTTCGATTGAACTCCTGAAGTCCATCGACGCTCGCTTCCAACACGAGGTGCTCAGGCACATCACGAATGTTTTCGAGCAAGAACGCGTTCAATCTCTGAGCGCCAGATTTACCTATTGCCGATGCAAGCCTATTCATATCCGCATCGTCGAAGTGCGACCCCGACTCCACAGGTACCGCCGACCACTGCTGCGACTGAATGTAATCAGCATCAAGCCGAAAGTTTGAATCGACAATACTCGAAATCTTGTTCTTCAAGTCGTGCATCTCAGTTTCTTCAATTTTTTCCGAATCTAATCTTGATCGGTTTTCCAGACGGCGGGTTAACCTGAATCGTCGGTGGACCTTGAGTGCTATCAGGTCGGACACTAATTGACGAACCATCTGGTAGTGTTGACGATCGTATTCCTCCACCGTGATCTTTAATCGGAGCATTTCCGACGGCATCGTCAAATGCCTTGTTCGCACTATCGGGCCTTGAAAATTGTATACTCTTTCCCACCTCGCCGAGAGTTGCGCCGACGAGAAGCTTCTCGATGGGCCCCTTTGGAACATTCCCGCGTACATTCGCCCTCACGGTAGAACATTTCGATTTGCTGCCCCACCCCTTATGAATCAGCATTGCGCTAATGTCCGTGATGTTGCCAGTGCCATCCCAGGCAATGTTCAGCTTCTCCTGCATGTGGAACCGATCGCCCGTAGAACGGCGTTGGCGTCCTTTTTCAGATCAGGATCATTCCGCAATGACGTTAGGAGCGGTCGTGCGTGATCCTTGTCGACCTTCTTGAGGACGTCCAAGAGGGGCCCCCGCGCCCATCCGTGTCGTCGCTCCCCGATTAAGGTGACAACCTCTTCAATCGCATCTTTCGTCGTCGTTTCTGCGATTGCCATCGCCAGCACCCACTTGTAATCCACCTCCGCGTCGTCCAGCTCTTGGAACAAGCGGACGAGCTGACGGGTTGCCACGCCACGGGCATCGGGCGTGATCAGCGCGCGTGTGATCCCCTCACGCGTGCGTCGGTGGTGATCCATCTTGAGATGCTGCAGTAGTACCGGAATCGCCGCCGGATATCGGTCCGAGGTGTTGACGAGGTCCCAAACCGAAGCGACCTGGACGCCAACCGCCGCTAGGTCGGCAACGAGCGTCTTTTCGTCTTCAGTAAGCAGTGCCGATAACTCCCGTCGCTTGCGATCCTTCTCGGCTCGCCTCCGTTGATAGTCCGGATCGGCGCGAAGTTCGTTCATGAAGTCCTCGGCCGTTTGCCATTCACGATTCATAGCTACCTTCCCGGGAGATAGAAGAGATTGATGTCGCCAGCATCAATTGCGGCCCTCAAAGGCTTGGTCAGGTACGTTGATCTGCGGACGTACAATTGAAATTCTAATCCGTTATTGCGAGCAAAGCTGCAGTAATCTCGCAGCTGACGCGTGTAGGATAGCCTTTGCGTATTCTTGACCTCCCGAAGAATCTCGCGAGTTAGCATATCAGGAATCCGAAGCCGACCGTCAACAGTTATCCTGGTCTTGGCCTTCGAAACGCCACCTAGCAGTTCACCCATAGCGCCCAGGTGGTTTGAGCAAGACGTAGCGCTCGCACACCGTCCCACTCGGAATCGTGATATGCTAACGGGCCGTCCCGCCAGCTTGACGAACGAGGCTCCGCTACCGAGCCCATAGTACTGAGTGAGCAACTCAAGTGCCGCGAGTTTGTTCATTCCGGTAAGGTTGTACTGCAGCGTTTGTTGATCTCGGTAGAACGAATAGCCGCGGAGGGGCCGGCCGTTGTAGACTCCTTCATACATGCCATACCATTCCCGCTCATTGCCCGCATTGTCTTGACCCTTTACGTGCAGGTATGGCATGTAGTCGCCGTAGACCGTAACGAGCTGCGTGCTTGCGGTGACCGTGTCAGGATCGAGGCCTAGGATTTCGCAGATTTCCTCACCACCACTGACCCCGAAGTGCCAATCATCGAAATGGCGTCGAAACCAGCGGTGCTGGTATTTCGGATCGTTTTGGGCGAACCAATCGCGAGATGGAAATGCAACCGAAATCCGAGCGGGCGGCTCCAACCCACTCGGATCGACCGCATGTTCCACGAGCGGCAAGAGCTCCAAGACGTCGGTGTTCAGGGGACCCTTCGGGGCGGAATCGTAGCTGGACAAACCCGTGAGGAGCGGCGTCCCACCATCAAGGAACGCTATGGGATCGCCGGTCGGCTCCTCCAGCCCCGTCGGATCGACGCCGTTCGTGGGTCCGTTGCCCACGTACCGATACAAGTTCGCATCACCGGCGGCGAAGCCAATCGGGTCTTCGCTGGCCCAGCGGCCCACGACGGGGTCGTACCAGCGGTGGAGATTGTTCTGCAGACCGGTCTCGTCGTCGAAGGCCCGGCCGGTGTAGCCGAACAGATGATCGACCGCCGCGGCCGTCTCGCTGGTCACGTTGCCGAACGAGTCGTACTCCCAGTACCTTTGGATCGTCGTGTCGCCGCTGCCCGCGTCGTAGAAGGCCAGCTGCCGGACCGTGCCCTGGTTGTCGGTGAGCGGCCAGTAGACGTCGCCCGCACTGCTGAGCGTGGTGACCTGCTCGTCGGCCAGAATCTGATCGACCGCATTAGCATCTTCACCTTCGACGACACCGG
>CALKYM010000070.1 GCA_938003525.1 uncultured Planctomycetales bacterium
TCGCGTTGCCCGGCAGCGTGGCGGGCCAGGGCCAGTTCGGCGAGCGTTCGAGCGCGGGGAGTCCAGCAAGCCTCATCGAGCAGGCATGTTTCAGCAGAGAGGCGATCGAGCAGTTTTTCCAGTCCGCTGCCGGCGACGGCAGTGCCGGGCGTAAGTCGCTTCAGCCAGGCATCGGCCGCTTCGATCGACGTGGCGGCCTGCGGCACGAGTTTTCGCTGTGCGTCGTGGGTGAAGTCGGTGACGAACAGCTCGCCGCGTTCGGCGGGGATGGCGACGCTGAGTTCGTCGACATTTCGGGGAGCTTGCGCGGCGATGATCGTGGGACAGTCCAGCGCGATGCAGTCGGCGCCGACGGCGTAGGCCAGCGTCTTCGCGGTCGTCACGCCCACGCGGCAGCCGGTGAACGAGCCGGGGCCCACATCGACGGCCACGATGGCGATGCTCTTCGGCGGCCAGCCCAACTCGTCGAACAGCGCCCGCAGCGCCGGCGCGAGCGTCTTGCCGCTCCGCTCGGCCGGGTCGAGTTTGACCTCGCGGCGCAGCCCCTCGTCGTCGGCTGCCGCGATGCTGGCCGCGCGGTTCGTCGTTTCGATCGCAATCAGCCGCCGAGACATGGAGGACTACCCGCCGGGAAAGAGAGGCCAACGCGCAGCCGCCGCGCGTCTCCAGCATCTAGCGGCCGGCGCGATCTCACAAGGGCTACGGTACGTTGCCGCCGCAAGTCCCGGCACGAAGATCGACTTCGCGACGAAGGGTCAGACGGTATGCTGGCTGCCCGGCTGGACGTTGGGCGGAGAGATGGGTGCGGCGGTGTGCTCCTGTCGGCTGAGCACGACGTCGGCCTCTTGCTGTCGGCCGGTGGCGGCCAACACCCGGGCGAGCCCGTGATAGGCGGCCGTGTTGCCGGGATCGCGGAGCAGCAGTTCCCGCCACAGCGGCTCGGCTTCGTCGTAGCGGGCCAACTGCGTGTAGCAGCCGGCGGCGTACTCGACCAGCAGCGGTCGGTCGTAGCCCGCCTCACGGGCGGCCACGAAATGGGCGAGCGCCTCTTCGAATCGCTCGCCGCGAAAGTCGCTCAATCCGGCCGTGAACTCACGATAGCCGGGATCGACTTTGCCTGAGCTGACCAGCGGGAGGGCCAGTTCCAGCCCTTCCTGCACGCGGCGGGTGTTGATCAGCAGCTCGCTCAGCGCGGCGGCGACTCGGGGATCGCCGGGGTTCTGACGGTGGGATTCACGCAGCGCCGCCTCGTCCGTGTCGTCGGCATCCGCTGTCGCGTTCGCCGGCGCAGGTTGCGATGACGACGAACCGCCGGTCGAAGTATCGATCCGCAATCGCCGCTGCCGGTCATCGTGCGCCGGGTTGCGCGTCGGCCCACTCTCGATGGATCGCGTTATGTCGGATGATGGAGCAACCGCCTGCGTTTCACTCCCGGCGGCTACGACAGCGCCGGCGGCATCTTCGGCCGGCTCTTGTAGCGCCGCGGCGAAGCCGCGGGCTTCGGCGTTGTGGGGTTCGATGGCCAGCCACTCTTCCAGCACGGGTTGGGAGGCCTCGCGGCAGCCGGTCGACACCAGCGCCGTAGCCAGCCAACGGAGACAGAGTGAATCGCGGCAGCCGGATGAATAGGCCGACTGCAAGTAGGCCAAAGCCGGAATCCAATTCTGCCGGCCCACCTGACAGGCGCCGCGCACCACGTTGCGCAGCGCATCGCGATGCGGCAGGTCGCGCGGCAGCCCGTCGATCTGCGCCAGCGCGTCGTGCTGCTTATCGAGCCGGATGTAAACGTCGATCAGCGCGCGGCGAAGCCGTTCGGAGGTCGGCGCAGCTTCGACGGCGGCGGCCAGCGACTGGGCAGCTTGTTCGGGTTGATCTTGCAATTGTTGCACGGCGGCCAGACAGATGGCGGCCATCTCCGACACGTCGCGGACGTGCCACGTCTGCGGATTCACGTCACCGTGCTTGAGCGCCAGGTCGAACGCGCGGGCTGCCATGTCGAGTCGACCAGCCGTTTGCATCGCGCCACCCAGCGCGCAGAGTAACTGGGCGTCGAGCGGGAACTTTTCCAGCGCGGTCATGCAGGTGTTGAGATACGTCTGTCCCTGGTCGCCCAATGCGCTGAGCGTTGTCAACAGGCCATAGTACGCTTCGAGCAGCGATGTCTCATCGGGTGACTCGTGCTTGATGACGTCGCCGTAATGCGTCGACGCTGCGGCGTGATCGCCCAACGTGGAAAGTGCCTCGGCGGCGGCGATCAGCAATCGTGGCTGGCGGCCTTCTTCGGCCAGGGCCTTGTCGACCAGTTCTCGATTGCGCTGAGCCCGCGCAGATTTGAACGGTGTTTCGTGTTCGCGCCCGCTTCGCAGCAGGCGAAAGCGTCCCAGCGCCGTTGTGCGGCCGATGGCGGCGGCAGCTTCCGCGACCGATTCGCTGACACGGCCGGTGTAACGCAATTCGGGATGCGGAGTCATCAGCCGCAGTCGCGCCGCGCGCTCGACATAAGCACCCGGTGCGGCAGGCGGCAACTCGATCCACAGGCTGTAGATCGTGTCGGGATCGGCCTCTTCCAGCGCAAACGCTCGTAGTGACTGGGCGTCAGCGGCGGGGAGCGTCTCTCCTGCGTCGACCCACAAGACCCAGTCGGCTTGAATCGCCTCCCAGGCCGCGTTGCGCGCGGCGGCGAAGCTGTCTGCCCAGGTGTGCTCGATGACCTGCGCGCCGAAGTCGCCGGCGATCTCGCGGGAGCGGTCGCGCGAGCCGGTGTCGACGACCACAAGCTGATCAGCGATGGGCTGTACGCTGGCCAATGTGGCCGGCAGTGTCGATTCTTCGTCGCGGACGACCAGCGCGATCGCCAAGCGACCGCCGGTCGGACCATTGGTGGACTGCGAAGATGCGGACATGAGCGGGCCCTCCCTGGCACGCTGGCGCGGCGAACGGGTGGCCGGCATTTTGCCTCGCACCGCGGCGCCGCAAGTTCTTCGATGGGGACAAGCGGCCGGAGTGTATCCCGAGCGGTGAATGCGACAAAGGGCGGTTCGCGCCGACCAGGCACTTCGGCGCCGGTTCACGCGCGCGACAAGCGGATAGTCTCTAGTCCCCAAGGTTGAGCGCCAGGGTGCCATGGTTGGCTTGTCCAACCGTGCTGTCGACGGCACTGCTGGACCAGCCAGCAGTGGCACCCGAGGGGAACGTCAAAGGGAAATACTGAGCAACCTTGTCCGATCACCGACCGCGCCAGATCACTCGATGCCAGCAGCGAAGGTGCTGGCGCGGCGGCCTACGTGCGGTAGTCGGCGTTCAGGCGGACGTACTCGGTGGTGAGATCGCTGGTCCAGAAGCGGACGCTCGCGTCGCCGGCACCCAGGTCGATCTCGATGTGCGTGTCGCGCGCGGCGCGAATCGATTGGCTGACCGCCGCCTCGTCGAATGGTAGCGGCGTGCCCTGCGCGTAAAGCGGATGCCCGTTGATGGCGAGCGTCACGCGCTGCGACTCGATCGTCGCGTTGGCGTAGCCCACGGCCGAAACGATGCGGCCCCAGTTGGGGTCGGCCCCGGCAATGGCCGTCTTCACCAGCGGGCTGTCGCCCACCGTCCGCGCGACGATGCGGGCCTCTTCGCGAGTGGCAGCGCCGCGAACGTCGATGGTCAACAGGTGCGTGGCCCCTTCACCGTCGGCGGGAATGGCTTTCGCCAACTCGGTGCAGACTTCGCGGAGGCCGACAGCGACTGCCGCCAGATCGTCCCCGGCGAGTGGCTGCCCTCCCGCGCGTCCGCTGGCCAACAGAACCACGCTGTCGTTGGTGCTGGTATGACCTTCGACGCTGATGCAGTTGAACGTCTCGTCGACGGCTTCGGCCAGCAACCGCTGCGCGTCATCGCGCTGCAAACGCGCGTCGGTCATGATGGCCGCCAGCATCGTGGCCATGTTCGGACCGATCATGGCTGCGCCTTTGGCCAGCCCGGTAATCTGCACGGAACCCGCTGAGGTCTTCGCCGCACGTCCGGCGACTTTGTGCACCGTATCGGTCGTCAGCATCCCGCGCGCGGCGGCCAAGAGCGCCGCTTCGGTATCACCCAACAGCGCGGCAGCGTCGCGAATGCCGGCGGCGATCTTGTCCATCGGCAGGTATTCGCCGATGACGCCCGTCGAAAAAACCAGCGCAGAATCGGTCGGGGCCGCCACCGCTTCGGCCGCTGCGGCCGCCATCGTGGCAGCGTCCTTATCGCCGCGCTCGCCCGTGCAGGCGTTCGCATTGCCAGAGTTGACGACCAGTACGCGAAAAGCATCGCTGGGCGTGCGCTGGCGATCGTAAACGACCGGCGCCGCGCAGACCCGGTTCTGTGTGTACACGCCGGCAGCGATGGCGGGAGCGGCGGCGACGATCAGCGTCAGATCGGGCTTCGTCGGATTGCGCTTGATGCCGCAATGCACGCCAGCCAGGGTGAAGCCCGCCGGCACGGGTGGCAGCGGCGCTGCTTCTGGAGATGGAGAAGGCGGCCGACTCATCGTGTTCTGTTCCTGGATGTGCACGCAGGTAGGCGACTTGGAGCTGCGCCGGGACCGCGTCACTCAGAGCAGGGCCGCGGTTTCCGGGTGACCGAACATGAGATTGAAGTTCTGCACGGCGGCTCCCGATGCGCCCTTGATCATGTTGTCCAACGCACTGATCAATACCACCCGGCCGCGGACCAGTCGCACCGTGATGTCGCAGAAGTTGGTGCCGAGTGTGTACTTGGTCGTCGGCAGGTGGTCGACGACGCGGACAAACGGCTCTTCGCCGTAGGCCGTACAAAGGGCGTCGTGCAACGATTCCTGGGTGACTCCTGCCGCCGGCTCGGCATAGATCGTGCTCAGAATGCCGCGGTCCATGGGCACCAAATGAGGCGTGAAGATCACCTTCACGTCCGCGCCGATGGCGCGGGTGAGAATCTGATCGATCTCCGGCATGTGACGATGCTGACCGACGTTGTAGGGTGCCAGATCCTCGTTGCGCTCGACGAAATGTGTCTTAAGGCTGGGCGTGCGGCCGGCCCCCGAGAGGCCGCTCTTGGAATCGACGATGATGCCCGCCGGTTCGATCAATCCAGCTCGCAACAACGGCGCCAGCGGCAGAATCGCCGAGGTCGGATAACACCCCGGGTTGGCGACGAGCGGGGCTGCGCGAATGGCCTCGCGAAACAACTCCGGCAGCCCATAGGGCGTTTTGCCGAGCCGCGCGGCATCGGCATGTTCTTCCTTGTACCACTGTTCGAAGCTGGCGGAGTCGTTGAGTCGGTAGTCGGCGCTGAAATCGACGACTCGCGCGCCGGCGTCGAGCATCTCCGGAATCGAGCGGCTGGTCACGCCGTGCGGCAGGCAACTGAAGACGCAATCGGCCCGCTCGGCCGCTTGTCGGGGCGTGATGTTTTCGCAGCGCAGGTCAATCCGTCCGGCGAGCGAAGGATGCACTTCGGCGATATGCGGTTGGTCTTGCTGCCGGCTGGCGAGCGCCACGATTTGCGCATCCGGATGGCGGAGCAGGATTCGGATGGAATCCAGCGCCGTGTAGCCTGTGGCACCGACAATGGCAATGCGTGTCATGGAAGACTCTGGCACTCTGTGCCGCACCGCTGGCGAACCGCACAGCCTGTTTATACTCGCGCCACTTTGCCGTCGCCAAGTGGCGGGCGGCATGGCGTTTTGCCCCGTCACTCGACGCTGGGATCACCGACACGCGCCGATGCACGAGGGTTCGCCCGGCCATCGCAGCGCGATGCGCTAGAGCGAACGCAGGGGCAGTTCGTGTTGACGCAGAAACGCTTCGGCTTCGTCGCGGGTGAAGACGCCGTCGGTGGCGCCGATCGCGCGGACGCAGCTTGCCCCCAGCGCGCTGCCCCACTGCAGACACTCGCGTGGCGAAGCGCCGGCCAACATGCCGGCAATGTAGCCCGCGTCGAAGGCATCGCCGGCGCCGGTACCACCCACGAAGTCGGTCGGGTAGATGCCCGACCAGAGACGCTCGTTCTCCCCGACGAGCACGGCGCCCTCGTCGCCACAGGTAATCACCACGGTTCGCGCGCCCGCGGCGCGAAACTTGTCGGCCTGCTCCAGCGGATCGTCGAGCCCGGTCATCGCTTTGGCTTCGTCGCGGTTGGGGAGAAAGACGTCGGTTTGGGCCAATACCTCGTCGAAGCCCGTCAGGTCTTCGCTGCTGCGGGGCAGCACGACGTCGAGCACGGTGGCCACGCCCGCTGCGCGGGCGGCCGCCAACAGTTCGGCAACTTGCTCATGTCGCATGCTGGGCATCATCAGGTAGCCGCCCAGGTAGAGCACGCGCGCGGAACGCACGAGCTCCAAAGGAATGTCGGCGGCGCGTAGCGCGCCGTTGGCGCCGGGGGTATGGATGAATCGCCGGTCTTCCCTTTCGACGTTGATGATGAGCGTGCCGGAGGTGCCGTGCTCAGCGCTGCGGCGCACTGCGGCCGTGTCGACACCGTGCGCTTTGAGTGTGTCGACGACGAAGTCGCCAAACGCGTCCTGACCCACACAGCCCACCACGCCCACGTCGACGCCCAGCCTGCGGAGATCGATGGCAGCATTGGCAGCACAGCCACCCAGACAAAGCGGCAAGGCGTCGGCCAGCACCAACTCGCCGGCGGCGGGCAACCGCGGGATGGGCTCGCAGAGATGATCGGCCACCAGGATGCCGGCACTCAGACAGTCCATCGACTTACTCGTAACGCCGGGATCGATGTGGTTTCAGACGGCGTCGGCATTGACCCCCCAACGCGACTTGCGTAGTTTCCGCCGTCCCAAATCTCGGACGGTTGCCCAGACGCCGATGGCGCGCGGCGACTTGCCGGTTTGTAACAAGCCACTTCGGTGAAATCCAGCCTGAGACATTTTCAACGCGCGTCACGATCCGAGCCAGCCATCCTCACTGGAGCCAATCGGATGAGCCAATCACCTTGTTCATTGCGCGGCCGAGCGCGTCTTCTGTTGGCGCTTGCTTGCGGTGCGGTCCTGGTCGTCGCGGTGCCCGCCTACGCGCAGCCGGCCACAGGTGCCGATGGCGAGCAACAGATTCGCGTGGCACGACTGGTCGAGCGACTGGGGGCGCCGGCCTACGAGGACCGCCTGGCTGCGCGGGAAGAACTCGAAAACCTGGGATTGGAAACACGCCGCGAACTCCAGCGGGCCGCTGCTTCGGCCGATCTGGAAGTGCGCTTGCAGGCAATTCAACTGTTGCGGCAACTGGCCGAGGAAGAATTGTGGCTGGGATCGCGGATCGAGAGTCTTGCGCCCGGCGCCGAAGCTTCCGAGCTGCTCGAACAGATCGGAGGCGCAACGGGCAACCGGCTCTTGCTGGGCGACCAGTACGGCACGTTCAACGATACCGAACTCACGCTCGACTGCCAGGACGCGCTGTTCTGGAAGGTGTTGGACGACCTGTGTCGGCAAACCGGCAACCACGTCCGGCCGCGCTACGATGCCAGCCAGGGGGGACTCGTCGTCGTCGCCGGTTCACCCGGTCAGTATCCAATCGCCTATGCCGGACCGCTCCGCGCGCAGATCACCAGTGCCCGACGTGTGTTTACCGAAGACCTGGACTACGAGAACCTCAAGTCGGAGACGTCGCACAGCTTTCAGTTCAACATGCAGGTGATGTGGGAAGACCGCTTCCGGCTGGTGGCCTATCGCTCGCCGCCGCGGGTCGTCGAGATCGTGACCGATGGTGGTGAGCCCGTCGCCGCCACGCAATCGGCCGGCAGTTCGTGGAACGTGATCGGCAGCGGCAACCGGCGGGTGGCGCTCGATCTGCGGCTGCATCCCCCTTCGACCGCCGTCCAGTCGCTCGACACGATGCGGCTCGAGTGGGAACTCATCGCCGTGGGCGAGATGGCGGCTATCGACGTCACCGACCTCGCCGAACCCAGCGAGCATCGACAGGACGACGTCGTGTTGCGCGTGCACGATGTCGTGGCCAAGCAGGGTTCGCGGTATGAAGCCACTGTGACGGTGCTCCGCGATCTGGTGGTCCCGGAGCCACAAGATGTGCTCTTCGAAGAGAACTCCGTGGAACTGTTCGACGAGCAGGGCCGTTCGTTCCGCAAGTACGGACAGACGAACAGCCTTGGCGACGAGGGGGCCAAGATGCGCGTGGCATTCGGCGCACCGGCCGCCGACAGCAAGCCCGCCATGCTCAGGTTGGCCTATCCCCGGGTTCGATCGCAACGGGCCCTAGAGATCGTCTTCAAAGACGTGCCGCTACCCACCGGTCGCCCCGAGTAGCTCGCTCTCCCCCCAGTACCGCAATTTTTCCTGGGTGCCACTGCTGGCTTGCCCAGCAGTGTGAGTCGCGTGATGAGCACTGTTCGACGATTTAGCGGTGCAGTTGCGGCCAGAACCCAATGAGATCGCGACACGCGCGCGATGCACTAAGCGCGTGCGGCTCGCGAGCGCGGCCCGATCAGCCGCTCTTGGATGATGCTGAAGATCTGGCGGGCGACTTCTTCTTTCGGGCCGGAAATCTGCCGGAGCACCTGACCCTGGGGGTCGATGATCTCGACGTTGTTCTCCAGCGCGTGCATCGCTTCGGGCCCGTTGAGCACCATCAGGTCGCAGCTCTTCTTTTCCAGCTTGGTGAGTGCCCGCAAGCGATGATCCTCGGTTTCCAGGGCGAACCCGACGAGCCACTGATGCTCTTTTTCCATGCCCAGCGTGGCGACCACGTCGGGTGTTTCAATGAGCCGTAGCTCGAGCGGATCGCCGGTCTTGGCGATCTTGCCGGTCGCCACTTTCACCGGCCGATAGTCGCAGGGCGCGGCGACGCCGATCAGCCCGTCGCACTTGGTAAACTCGCCGCGGCAGACTTCGAGCATCTCTTCGGTCGAAACGACCGGGATGATCTCCGCTTCTTTCGGATACGACACGTCGACGGGTCCGCTGACGATCACCACATTGTGACCTTCATCCAGTGCAGCGCGTGCCAGCGCCGTGCCCATGCGACCGCTGGAGGCATTGGTCAGGTAGCGCACCGGATCGATGTACTGCCGCGTCGGTCCAGAGGTGATGAGAATCTGGGCCAATTGAATCTCCAGCGAGTCCTCTCAATCGACCGCGCAACTTGTCAGCGCGACAAACCCAGGACGCATCAACCCGACGACTCGCCGAGCGCCGTTTCGATGGCCGCCCGAATTCGCTCGGGAGCGGCCATGCGACCCACGCCGCGCCGGCGGCAGCTTAACCAGCCTTCCTCCGGATCGACGATCGTCACACCGTCCCGCCGCAATTGCGCGACGTTGCGCGCGACGGTCGGTTTCTCCCACATCTCGCAGTTCATGGCCGGCGCTAAGAGCGTAGGACCGGTGAAGGAGAGCACCAGGGTCGTGAGCAGGTCGTCGGCCTGACCGTGCGCCGCTTTGGCGAGGAAGTCGGCTGTCGCCGGAGCGACGCAGAGCAACTCGCCGCGTTCAGCCAGCGTGATGTGCGCGCCCAGTGGATGGGCCGACTCATCGAAGATTTGGGTGGCCACCGGCCGGCCAGTTAGCGCGGCAAACGTCGCGCGGCCAATGAAGCGTTCGGCGGCGGCCGTCATCACGACCGTTACCTTCGCGCCGTCTTGCACCAGTTGACTGACGAGAGCCGCCGTCTTGTAAGCGGCGATGCCGCCGGTGACGCCGATCAACAGTTCACGGTCGGTCATGCACCGCACCCAGGGTGCCTACGCAGGCCGCTTCACGCCGGCGGCAGCAAATCCGGTCTCGCCTGCGATCGGCATTACAGATTGCTGAGGTCCAACTCGGGCGGACCGCCGGCTTCTTCGGTCGGCTCGCCGGTCACGCGCACTTCGTTCGACGCGTCGAGGTAGATCTTGTCCTGCATCACCTCGGCGATCACGATCTTGACCTTGTCGGCGCCTTCCATAGTCACCAGCGGTCGGGCACCCTTCTGCAGCGCGACCAGCCGCTTCTGAATCAATGTCGATAGCTTGAAACGCCCACCGACCTTCTTGACGATCTCTTCTTCGAGTAGTTCCTCGATCATGACTTCCCCTCTCCCAACTGATCCAGGATCGAGCACATCCGCTCGACGGCGCGATCCAGATCGTCGTTGACGATCACGTGGCGGTAGCGATCCGCGCTCTCCAGTTCACTCCGGGCGGTTTCCAGCCGGCGCCTGAGGGCCGCTTCGGTCTCAGTGCCCCGCGCACGCAGGCGCCGCTCGAGCTCCTCGAAACTGGCCGGTCGGACGAAAATGGTGGCGGCGTCGGGAAACTGCTCCAGCACGGCCATGGTGCCCTGTACATCAATTTCTAACACGACCCACTGGCCGGCCTCAAGCCGCTCGTCGACCTCGCTGCGGAGCGTGCCATACCAACGCCCGGGCTCATCCGGCTTGCCGAACAACTCGAAACACTCCAAAAACTCCCCCCGCTCGCGCCGCCGGGCGAATTCCGCGGGCGACAGGAAGTGGTAATCGCGGCCGTTGACTTCGCCCTGCCGAGGCGGACGGGTCGTCGCCGAGACGGAGAATGCCAGCGGGGCCCGCGCACGCTCGAACGTCTTTGCCAGCAGCGAACTCTTCCCGGCTCCGGACGGGCCAGAAACGACAATCAGCTTGCCGGGCACAGTCAGACTCCTCGGCAAGTGGCCCGCCGCTATTCGACGTTCTGAATCATTTCGCGGATCTTCTCGATGGCCGCCTTGATCTCGATGACGTGCCGCGCGATCTCCACGTCGTTGGCCTTCGAGCCGACGGTATTCGTCTCGCGAAACATCTCTTGGGTCAAGAACTCGAGCTTGCGGCCCGAGCTTTCGTCGAGCTCGAGCGTCGCGCGAAACTGATCGAGATGGCTGCGCAACCGCACCAGTTCTTCGGAGATGTCGCTACGGTCGGCAAACAGGCTCACCTCGCGAATCATGTCCGACGCGTCGACCTTGACGTCGAATTGTTCGAGGGCCTTGGACACGCGGTCGCGCAATCGCTCGCGGTAGGCCTCGACAACCACGGGCGCCCGCTCGGCAATCGATTCGATCTGGCTTTCGATCGCGTCGATGTTGCTGCTCAAGTCGGCCGCCATCGCGCTGCCTTCGCTCTGCCGCATCTTTTCGAGCTTGTCGAGCGCGCCGTTTAACACGCGGGCTACCAACGGCCAGTCTTCCTGCACGTCGGCCGCGTTGCGGCGGGCGTCGTCAATCACGCCCGGCAGCGTGAGCAATTGTTCGATATTGACTGTCTCGGCGACGTGCCACCGTTTGTGCACCGATTCGAGTTGCCGGCGATAACCCTCCAGCACGTCGACGTTGATGTGGAAATCTTCCGGACGATGCCGGTCGACCCACAGCATCACCTGAATCGTGCCGCGGCGAATGCGTTTCCGCACGGCATGCTCGATCTCCGGCTCCAGCACGCCGTAGCCTTCGTTGGCGCGGACCGAGAGTTTGAAGTAGCGGCTGTTGATCGAGCGAACTTCAACCGTCACCGCCACCGCTTCCTCGCGGAGGTGCGCCTCGCCGAAGCCCGTCATGCTCAACAGCATTTGCGGCAATCCTTGAAGCAATCTTTAGGGCAGGCCGATGGAGGGCAATTGCCACTGTCGTACCGGGTCAACCGTCGATGGCCCACGCAAACCAGTTGTCGCGGTTCCCTCCGCCGCACGTGACTTGGCCGCTCAGCGCGGGCCCCGAATGAATCGAATCCTACTGGTTCGCTTCGTCCCCCGCGGGAGCCGCCGGCGCGGCGGGTGCCGTACCGGTATCTGCGGGCGCCGCGCCACCCAAGTCGCCGGGCGCGTCTCCCGGCGCGGGTGCATCAGCGCCAATCTCGGTGCGGGCTGGCGGGGCTTCGCTGCCCAGGGTGGGGTTGATCGGTCCGCTGCCGGCACTGAGAAACTTCACGGTGGCGATGCAGAGCAACATCCAGATGATCGCCGTGATTGCCGTGATTCGGGTGAACAAATCGCCGGCCTTGGTGCCGAACGCGCTTTGGCCCCCCATGCCGCCAAAGGCCCCGACCAGCCCACCGCCGCGCCCGCGCTGCAGCAGGATGATCAAGATCAAGAACAGAGCCACCAGGAAAAGCAGCGTCATCAATAAGTAGGACACGTTCGGTCTCCTGCAGCGTTCCGCCCGGGCGACCGGTCATGCGGAACAGGATCGGGCTCTTCGCGGCGCGCCGGGTTGAGCGTCGCGGCAGCCGATGGATGGTTCGTTATGGACTGGCAGCGGCGGCGATGGCGAGGAAGTCGGCAGCCTTCAAGCTCGCTCCGCCGACCAGCGCACCGTCGATGTCGTCTTCGCCGAGCAGATCGGCCGCGTTGTCGGGCTTGACGCTACCGCCGTACAGGATACGCACATCCTGGGCGACCCCGGCATTGTACCGCTCGGCCAACAAACTGCGAAGATCGGCATGCACCTCGGCTGCCTGAGCGGGCGTGGCCACGTGACCGGTCCCGATGGCCCACACCGGTTCGTATGCCAGCACGCACCGCCGCATCTGCTCGGGCGAAAGATCGGCCAGGGAGCCGGCCACCTGGGCGCGAATGACTTCGCCCGTCTGACCCGCTTCGCGTTGTTCGAGCAGCTCGCCGAGGCAGACGACCGGCACCAAATCGGCCGCCAGCGCCGCGTGCACTTTGCGATTCACGTCGGTGTCCGACTCGCCCAAGACGTGCCGCCGCTCGCTATGTCCCAGGATGACATACCGGCAGCCAAGGTCTTTCAGCATGGCTGTGCTGATCTCGCCGGTGAACGCCCCTTTCTCCTCGAAATACACGTTCTGCCCGCCCAGCGCGACGGGCGTATTGCGCACGATCTCGCCGACGGCCTCCAGATACACCGTCGGAGGACAGACGAGGAAATCGACGGACGAACTGCCTTCGGCGCCCGCCACAATTTCGCGGGCCAACGCCACCGCTCCCGCCCGATCGAGATTCATCTTCCAGTTGCCGGCTACTAACGGGCGTCGCATGCGGTGGCTCCTTCCGGCACGCTGATTTGCTTACCCAGCACTTCGGCCAGCTTGCGGATTTGCTCAGCGACTTCCGCGAACTCTTCAGGCAGCAAGGCCTGCGGTCCGTCACTGAGCGCTTCTTCCGGGCAGTTGTGGACTTCGATGTGCACGCCGTCGGCGCCTGCTGCGACACCTGCCAACGCGCACGGGGGGATCAGTGCCGGCTTGCCGGTCGCATGACTGGGGTCGACGATGATCGGCAGATGCGAACGGCCTTTGCAAATCGGGACGGCTGCCACGTCGAACAGGTTTCTCGCCGCCGAGTCGAAGCCCTTCACGCCGCGCTCGCAGAGCACGACGTGCGGGTTGCCCTGCGAGAGCACGTACTCGGCGCTCATCAACAGGTCTTCGGTCGTGGCGCTCATGCCGCGCTTCAGCAGCACGGGCTTCTGCACGCGGCCCACTTCGGTCAGCAACACGAAGTTCTGCATGTTGCGGGCGCCGATCTGCAGCATGTCTGCGTACTGGGCCACCAACTCCACGCGGCGGGGGTCCATGACTTCGGTCACCACCGGCATGCCGTGCTTGTCGCCCACGTCGCGAAGGATTCGCAGCCCCTCTTCGCCCATTCCCTGGTAAGAGTAAGGACTGGTGCGCGGCTTGAACGCACCGCCGCGGAGGATATTGGCGCCCGCTTCCCGGGTTGCGGCCGCGATGGCATCCAGCCGCTCGGCGTTCTCAACGGCGCAGGGTCCGGCGATCAGGCCAAGATTGCCTCCGCCGATCTTGACGCCGGCCACGTCGACGACGCTGGGTTCCGGGTGCGCCTCGATGCTGGCCAACTTGTAGGGCGGCAGAATGGGCACGACTTCCGCCACGCCGGCAATGGCCTGCAGCGGAGCGGCTTGGATCTGCGACTCGTCGCCAATCACCCCGATGATGGTGCGGAATGTGCCGCGACTCAGATGGGCCTTCAGTCCCAGCGACTCGATCCGCTCGACGACATGGTCGACTTGCTCGTCGCTCACCCCGGGTTTGAGAACGATGATCACGGCAGCACTACCTC
>CALKYM010000071.1 GCA_938003525.1 uncultured Planctomycetales bacterium
CGCGGTGCCGCTGGTTACCGTGCTGCTCGTCCAACTGAAGGTCTGGCCGCTGGCCCTCGGATCGCCGCTGGGAGCCATCTATTGGGTGACATTGTTGCCCGACCAGCGACTGGCTTGGGGCGTGCCCCTTGAGGCCGCAGGCTGGCTGATGATTGGCGCCGCGCAGTTGGCATGTTGTGTCGGTGCACTGGCCCTGCTGCGACGGACCGCAGCGTCGTTCGACACCGACATCCGCGCCTCTTTCGCCCGGCATCTCGTCTCCGGCACCGGCTCCACTCCGGCGCAACCCCAGCCGAACGCCCTCGCCCACTGGCTGCGAAGTGCCTGGTCATCGCGGCGGCGCGCCGCGGCGTGAGCAGAGAGCCTTCCGGCAATCCGCCGCCACTGGATATTGCATATGCATCGGGTGTCACTGGCTGCTCGCGTCAAGCATGAGCGGGTGAGACCCTTCGGCTGTAGTACGACTCGCTACTCGTTGTGGTGAATGCGTTCGTGCAGAAACTGGTGCCGGCGGTTGAAGAGCTGCCGGTAGCTGAGGAGCACGACACCCAGAGTTCCCAACGCCGTGGCGGCGGCGATGAGGAACAGGATGACGAGTTGGTACTTCACAGCTTCCCATGGGTGCACGCCGGCTAGCAATTGCCCGGTCATCATGCCGGGCAGGCTGACGATGCCGACGACCATCATCGAATTCACCAGCGGGATCATTCCCGTACGGACCGCCGCGCGAATGGCCGGCAGCGCGGCTTCCCATCGGGTCGCTCCGAGCGTGAGCAGTGCCTCGACCTGATCGCGTCGTTCGGAGAGCTCGCTGCCGAGACGATCGAGTCCCAACGACACACCCGTCAACGTGTTGCCGAGAATCATGCCCAACAACGGGATGGCGTATTGCGGCTCGTACCACGGTCGCTCTCCGGCCAAGAGCGCGCCGAGAGCCAAAGCGGTGACAACCCAGGAGCTGACCCACACCGAGACGATGCTGTTCAACCAGTCGCCGCGATAGCGATAACTGCTGCGCCCCACGGCGGCGACTCCCGCGATAACGGTCATCACGCCCAACAAGCCCGCTACGACCGGTGCGCTACGAAGTTCGAATACCCAGCCGAGCACGAGGCCGATCAGCAGCAGTTGCACGATGGCTCGGACCGAGGCGATCAACAAACGCCGTTCGAGTTCCAGCCGCAGCGCAATCGAGATGGCCGCGTTGAGAACGATCAAAGCAGCCGCAGCCGCGACTTGCCATCCAGCGAGTTGGATGTACGTGTCGGGCATGATCAGGCTTCCCTGGTGAGCTGGCCGTTTTCAAGCCGCAAAACAGTCGTGCCAAATCGCTGCGCTTGCCGGGCGTCGTGCGTGACCATCACGATGGCCCGCGACGCCGGTTCCAGCTCAACCCAGTCGCGCAGGAGCTCTTCGACCGAGCGTGTCGCTTGCGAGTCGAGGGAAGACGTGGGCTCGTCGAGCAGTAGCACGTGCGGATCAAGCTGAACAGCGCGCACCAGCGCGACCGATTGAGACTGCCCGCCGGAGTGCTGCATGGTCGTGCGGTCGAGCAAAGTGGACGGTTGGCCACAGCGCGCGAGCAATTCGATGACGCGTCCTTCGTCGTACTCGCGCTGCGCGTGCGCGTGCAGGCGGAAAGGGGCTTGCAGGTTTTCGCGGCTCGTGCCCGGCAACAGCGCCGGCCGCTGTTGCACGTAGACGACACTGGCACGAAAGCGCGGAATGTCCTGTGCGGCGATTTCTTCGCCCCGCCACAGCACACACCCCGCGTCGCTCGGGTCGAGCTGTGCCAAGGCGCGCAGCAACAACGTCTTGCCGGCACCGGTAGGCCCCATCAGTGCCAGCCGCTCAGCGGCGCGGACGCGCAGGCTCGCGTTGCGCAGCAACCAGTGCGAGTTCTCCGACTGGCGGCCCAGGTCAATCGCTTCCAGCAGTGGTCGGTCGGCCGACATCGAACCCTCGCGGCATGCGCAGGTGATGCGCTACCGACGCGGGCGAAGACGACACTGCAGATCGGCGCGCGGTTCGATCGTCGCTGCGGCGCACAGCGGCGTCAACCGTCGCGAGTCTGCCGCTGCGCGGGAGAGTTGCTACTCGCGTAGCTCGACGATGCGGGTGTAGACCTCGCCGGGGTGACGATCCGAGTCGAAGCGTTCCAGCACGCCCGCTTCCGTCAGCTCCGGCCGCATGCGAACCGCCTGCCCGAAGCCGTTGCCGCTGACCGTGTGCGGATCGAACGGATGAAAGGAGAAAATCCCGTCGGAGCCACGAATCCGCCCATACCAATCACGGCTGAAATCGAAGCGATCGACGTCGGCATTGACCGTCTCATGGCAGCGGATGCAGGACGCTCGGTCTACGTCGACGAAGCCGGCGTCATAGCGGGCTGGCACGATGTGAAACGGGGCGTCGGTGGTCGGCGCGCAAGTCCGCGCGCCGTTGCTGCCCCACCGCCAAGTGGCGCCCAGCGCCGAGCGAAACGTCGTGGTCCGCAAGAGATCGCAGACGAGCGCCTCATCTTCCAACGGCGGCAGCACGTCGACGCCCATCGCTTGGTCGAACGTGCGTCGAGCGGGCTGGCGATCGGCCAACTTGAGCACCGGCAGCTCATTGGGCTCTTCCAGATGGGCCACGAACGCCGTCAGATTCGGCTGCTCGTCCCAGTCGGGGCGCAACTCGCGGATTCGTTGAGCCAGATCCTCTGCCGTCGGAAAGGGTCGAAACACGTCGACGCTCCACTCCTTTCCTTCGCGCCGGCGAAGCCGCATTTCGAAGGTGTAGTCATAACCATCGGGAGCCCGCATCATCAGCACTTCGCCGAACACTGTGCCGATGGGAAACGTCCAGGCGTAGCCCAGCGTGCCATCGCCGCTCAAGTGACGGCGATACCAAACCACCGGCCACGGCTTGCCTGCATCGTCTCGCGGCAGCCAGAGAAAACGAACCGTGCGGACGTTGTTAGTGCGATGGGTTCCGGCCGGCGTGGCCCAGGGAAACTCGCGATTGCCGTTTCCGAACGGCTCGCTGTTGTCGGCCGAGATGTTGTAGTCCACCCGATGCACGCCCTGCAGCGCGCCGTCCCAAAACTGGTACGCGCCCGGCATCTCTACGTCGGTGTAGAGAATCAAAGTCGGATCGTTGAGCATCGCCTGGACATCGGGATCATCGACTTTCGGTAGACTGCCCCGCAACAGCTCTTCTCGCTCGCGTGACATGAGGCGCGCGAACGGTTCGGTCGGTTGTTCTGCCTGCTCCTCGGCATCCGGTCGCGCGACCTTGGTTGTCGCCGCCGCGAGCTTCGCCGGTGCGCCAGCCTCGGCTCGGTGTTCGGCGGTCGATTCCACTTGAGCAGCTGCCGGGGCCGCGGGTGCCGAGTCGGCATCGGGCGCCGGCGCGCCGTCGGCCAGGGCGAAAGACATCAAAACGATCGCTGGAAGTCCCATGGGTGAACGCCTCCAAAAGTTGCGTGCCCGGATGCGAAGAATGACCGCCGCTTGAGAGCCACAAGCCCTAGCCGGCAATCACCGCCCGTCGCTGGATGAGCGGTGCGGTCCGAGTTGTTCCGAGCGGTACGCAGTTCCGTTGCTGTGAGATTGAAGAAGATGCGCTGAGTTTGCCGCCGTGCGGCGCCTGAAAGGTGAAAAAGCTATCGCGGCGATCGCCGCTCTGCCACCACCAGGATGGAGAATCGGCGGGTCCCCCGTTCAGCAGTGCGGCCTCCGCCTACCTGTAACCTCAGGCCACCCACTTCGTTGGAGCGCCGGGACTGCGAACGGTTGCCCGCGAATTAACACGGAACAAATCGGAATTGAACCTGAGGCCGCAGTCGGGGCGTCCCATACCAAGAGCTGCACAACGGCACCCCGCCCGGCCGCCTGTGGAACTGGCGAAGCTGCCTAAACCCTTCTGCTCGTGAGGTTTATTTCGGGGAGATCCGGGCTCTTCCAGGTGCCGATCGACTATCCGATCCGCCAGCGACGGAGTAGACTCTGAGGCGTACATCTTGCGCAACACGAGCCTGCGTCGCGGTCGGTAGCCAAGAGTTACGGGAGCCCGCATTTGGCGCTCCGCCGGCTGTTACAACGCACCTTCCACTGCGCTGAGGGAGGAGGCGACCACCAGAACCCCGAGGGTCGTCCGACCGTCGTGCCACGAAGGCCACGACAGCATTCCCCATCCTCCAGGGCACAGGGCAAGCGATTCCATGTTCGAGACTTTTTTCGCGCGCCGCGCCAAAGCGGTCGTGTTTGTGGCTCTGCTGTTGGCGCCGGTGGCGTTCGGCGGGGCACGCCGCGCGCTGCTGAGCAACCGCAACGATATCACCGAGTGGTTGCCCTCCAGCTTTCAAGAAACGATCGACCTGCGGTGGTTCAAAGAGCACTTCCCCGGCGAGGAGTTCATCCTACTGAGTTGGGAGGGATGCACGCTCGACGATCCACGCATCGAACAGTTGCTCTCCACTCTGGTGGCCGAAGGTGACGTCGAGCCGCAAGGCGATCAAAGACTGTTCGATCGTGCCCTGAGCGGTCCGCGATTGGTCGATACGCTGGTCAGCGAACCGATCGAGCTGCCGCGCGAAGAGGCCATCAACCGCCTGCGGGGCACGCTCATAGGCCCCGACGGACAGCACACTTGCGCGATCGTCACGCTCAGCCCCGAGGGCATCGCCGATATCGCCGGATCGATTGCCGCCGTCGAGCATGCTGCAATCGAGGTGTGTCAGATTCCCGATTCCGAACTTCACATGGGCGGTCCGCCTGTAGACAACAACCACATCGACGTCGAAGGCGAGCGGATG
The DNA here is from genome assembly GCA_938003525.1 of uncultured Planctomycetales bacterium. Classification (GTDB taxonomy): domain Bacteria; phylum Planctomycetota; class Planctomycetia; order Pirellulales; family JAEUIK01; genus CALKYM01. The sequence continues at coordinate 4,802 of CALKYM010000071.1, forward strand.
ATCATTCGCCTGGGCTTTCTCGCTTCCATTGTGGGGCTTGGACTGGCGTGGTGGTGCCTGCGTAGTTGGTCGCTGACGTTCATGGTCTTTTTCGTCGCTCTTTACAGCGGCGCGCTGAGCCTGGCCATGATGAAGTTCACCGGCGTACCGGTTAACGCCGTTGTGCTCACGATGCCCAGCCTGGTGTACGTGCTGGCCCTCTCGGGCGCGATCCACATCGTCAACTATTACCGCGATGCACTGGAACACGGCGATGCAGACACGGCGCCGGGCCGCGCGATTCGCGCTGGCTGGATGCCGTGTACGATTGCCGCCGCGACCACCTCGATTGGCCTGGCTTCACTCTGCCTCAGCGACATCACGCCCATCAACACGTTCGGCATGTATTCCGCGATCGGCGTCGTCGCGAGTCTGTTTTTGATCTTGCTCGTCCTGCCGGCGCTGTTGCAGCTCAGTCCCGTCGATCTGCGGCGACCGTCGACGATCGATCCCGCACACGCCGGTTCGCGCTGGGCGCGAGTATCGGAGGGGCTGTGGCAAAGCATCATCGCTCGGCACGGTTGGGTCACCGTGACCTGCGTGCTGGTGCTCACAGGCGCGGCGTACGGCCTCACCAAGATGCAGACCACCGTCAAGTTGATGAAGCTTTTCGATGCCGATCACCGCATCATCCACGACTACCGCTGGCTGGAAGAACACCTGGGCGAACTGGTGCCGATGGAAGTCGTGTTGCGCGTTGATCCCGCGCGCTGCCAGCTCAACTTCCTCGACCGCTTCGATCTGACCACCGAGATTCAGTCCGAGTTGGAGTCAATCCCCGAGGTGGCCAGCACGCTGGCGACTCCCACATTCGCGCCGGATCTCGACGCAGCAACCGAAACGCCTCAACCGCGCGCCGGCAGACTCACCGGTGCTTTGGGAGCCGCCCTGGGATTGCGGGGCAACCGAGAACGCATCGAACGCAACGTTCGTAACAAGCGGCTGTTGGGCTATCGCGACGAGTTCCTCGCAGGTGACTTCCTCAGCGAGGGCGAAGGCGAAGAGCTGTGGCGAATCAGTGCGCGTGTCGGCGCGCTCACCGACCTGGATTACGGCCAGTTTGTGGCCACCATTCGCCAGACGATCGATCCGCTGATCGAGAAGCGTCGCGCCGAGGGAATCGAGGGAATCGAAGTCACCTACACCGGCATCGTGCCGCTGGTGTACAAGAGCCAGCGGACGCTGCTGGACAACCTGTTCGAGAGTTTCGGCACGGCGTTCGCTTTGATTGCGGTGGTGATGATGATCATCCTCCGCAATCCGATCGCCGGCTTGCTGGCCATGCTGCCCAATCTGTTCCCGGCCGTGTTCGTATTCGGGATGATGTGCTGGCTGGGCGTTGAAGTGGACATCGGTTCGATGATGTGCGCCAGCGTGGCGTTGGGTGTCGGTGTCGACGATACGGTGCACTACCTCACCTGGTTCCGCCGCGGCCTGGACCGAACGGGTGACCGCCGCAAGGCGATTCTGGTGGCCTACGATCGCTGCTCGACGGCGATGATCCAGACCTCGATCATCGGGGGGCTGGGGCTGGCGGCTTTCGCGCTCAGTTCGTTCATGCCCACGCAGCGCTTCGGCGTGATGATGGTCACGCTCCTGGCGGCGGCGCTGATCGGCGATCTGGTGATGCTGCCCGCCATGCTGGCCGGGCCGTTCGGCCGGATGTTCGATCGCAGCGGCAAGCGGCGCAAGGCGGCCATCGAAGCGCCAGCCGAAGTCGACGCGGCCGCCGTCGTCGATGGGCAACCCATCAGTGCTCCTGCACCAACCGCCGAACAACCGGAGACGCCTGCGAAAGATTCGCGAGAAGCACTGACATCCTGACCACGCGTCGGCCGACTCAAGCTCCGCGCACTATTGCGTGGGGCCGCCGATGTTGAGGGCGTACGAATAAAGCTGCAGCACCATGAAGGTGATGCCGATCGCCACGAACACCGCCGAAAGCGCCATCAGCGCGGTGTAGATGTTCCATGGGCTGGGGCCACGCTCGCGTTTCGGTTTGGTCTCTTCTTCCTCGGCGGTGGCGACCGCCCCTTCTTCGCCTTCGGGTTCGAGATCGCCAACCGGCTCATTGACGGCGTCGGCCGCCGAATCGAAGTCTTCCAGCGAAGACGCCGAATCGAACTCGACCGCCGCTTCCAGGTCGGCGGGCGCTTCCAGATCCCCAGGGGCTTCGAGGTCAGCGACCGCGTCGCCCTCGCCAGAATTGCCGACTTCGGCGGGCGCTTCGAGCTCGGCCTTTTTGCGACCCCAACGCCGCTTCTTCTTCTCTTTCTTCGCCATCTGTGTCTGCCTCAGGGGCCTCCGGTCGCCTTGCTGCACAGCGCACGCGGTACCTCCATTGTAGTCAGCCGCGCCGCGCGCGAGCGCGCCCGAGCTTCGTTCCTCTGGCCGCAGCGGCCCTACGATCGCCACAACCTGGCGGCAACGGGGGCTCACTCTTACGCAGTTTACAGCTACCTCCAGCGGGCCTACGCTGCTCGTCAGACGCTGCCGGCTTTGCCGCCGCGGCATCTTCATATCGTTCCCACGGCGGGAGTTTCCCATGCAGGGCCTGCGATTCCGAAATACCACCCGGCGGAACTTTCTCCAGGTCGCCGCGGCGACCGCCGGCGCGAGTGCGCTTCGCACGGCATGGGCCGAGGACCCGCCGGCAGCCACCCATCCACGGGCCACCTCAGGCGATCCCTTGGAGCCCGATTGGCAGCAGAGGCTGACCGTCACGGTCGGCCCTGCGAAGGCCGACTTAGTCGGCACCAATCATCGCGCGCTGCAGGCGGCCGTCGACTACGTCAGTCGACTGGGAGGCGGTACCGTGCAGGTGCTGCCCGGCGAGTATCGCTTGCGCAACGCCGTGCATCTGCGCAGCGGCGTGCGACTCGTCGGTGCGGGCGCCGATACACGACTCATCAAAGAACCTTCGATCACCACCAAGCTCGCCGCCGATTCCGATTGGTACGATCAAGAGATCACCGTCGAAGACGCCCGCGGACTGCGATTGGGAGACGGCATCTGCCTGCAAGCCACCAATCCGCATCACGGCGGGCGAGAGGTTCTCAAGCGAACGCTCGTCGCGCAGAGTGGCAACCGTTTCAAGCTCGACCGACCACTGCGGGCCAACTTCTGGCTGATGGGCGACGCAACCGTTTCGACGTTGTTTCCGCTCGTCACGGGCGAAGAGATTGGCGACCTGGCGATCGAGAACATCACCCTGGACGGCAACAAGGAACACAACGAACTGCTCGACGGCAACTACGCCGGCTGTATCTTCCTGCAGGATTGTCACAACATCGCCATCCGTGGCGTTACGGCCCGCAACTACCACGGCGATGGCATCAGTTGGCAGATCTGCCATGACGTGGCAGTTGACAACTGCCACAGTCACGACAACACGGGACTTGGCCTGCACCCTGGCAGCGGCTCGCAACGTCCCGTCATCCGCGACAACAAGCTGGAACGTAACGACATCGGCCTGTTCTTTTGTTGGGGAGTGAAGTACGGCCTGGCCGAGCGCAATTCGATTCGCGCAAACCGCGTGGGGGTCTCCATCGGCCATCGCGATACGGACAATCTCATTGCCGACAACACCGTGGAAGGCAGTCGCGAAGTGGGCGTGCTGTTTCGCGCCGAGCGCGGCCGCGACTTCGCGCCGCATCGCAACCGACTGCTCCGAAACCGCATCGTCGATAGCGGTCCGATGGATGGCGTCGCGGTCGATATCCAGGGTCAGACCGAAGCGATCGAGGTTGCCCGGAACGAGCTGCGCGAAAAGCGATCGCCGGGCGAACGAATCGGGGTGCGTATCGGGGCGGAGACCAGCGCCATTCAGTTGGCCGACAACACGATCGACGGCTTCGCCCAACCGGTGGTCGATCTGAGGCAATAACTCAGCCGCTCGCCCGGCCGTGCGGAAGAGTCAATCTTCCGCCGGCTCGGGCTGCAAGTGAAACTCAGGTGGCTCGCCCCCGGTCATCTCAGCGATGCCTCTCCGCACCGCAGCGACTTCGTCGCTGCCATCGTGAATCGCAACGTCGATCGAGAAGCGTCGCTGCTCACCGCCGGCCAGCTTCGGCACGCGACCTTTGGCGCGCTCGTGACGCCGGGTGTTGGGAAAGTTGGTGCCCGGCTCGATTCCAATCACGTAGCCATCTTCGGCCGCGGCCGTATTCGTCCACAGCGTCAAGTAAGGCAGTGCGTTATCAGCCGTACTGTACGCGAGTGAAACACCACGATTGCCCTTGGCGTTTTCCAGCAGCACGCGCGTCGCATCGCCGGCAGAACGTGGCCACAGCATGTACACCTGCTCCACGAATCCCGGTGATGGCGGGCCGAACGTAAAGATCGAAGCCGGATCGTCGTCGAGCGCCTCGGCGGCACGATCGTTCATCGGCCAAACTTCCGAGAGTGCCGCGTGCATCCGGGCGCCGGAGCCCAGCAGCGGCGCGCCGAAATTAAAATGATAGAGAAGCTGAAACTCCGTCGGCTGACTGCTGTTGTTCATCACCTCGTCGGCCAGACGAAAACTTGAAGCACCTACCGCGATGTACAGCTCACTCACTAGTTCCAGCTTCGGCCCGTGCATCATGCGTTCATGCACGATGCCCCGCAGGCAGAGGTCATAGGGTCCTTCAGCCTGTTCGATCAACTCTACCTTCTGCGCCGGTAGATTGGCCTGTCGGCCGTGCAGCGTGAGATCGATTGTCTTGCGCGCCCCCGTGTTGTCGATGATCACGTCCTGGCCCGCCTGGCCGTTGCTCTCCAGCCCGCAGCGGCAGAGCCATTCGCCGAAGCCGTCGAGCCAGCCGAGCCCGCCGCGGCTGGTCAGATTGACGAAGGCCGGATGCACGATCTCGCCGACGGGCGAATCCCAGCCGCAGATCCGCTCGCCGCGGAGACTCACCGACCAGATGCCCATCCCGCGCGTGGGCACGACGACGATTTCCAGCACGCCGTTGTCGATGGTCACCACGTCGACGCCTTGCTGCTTGCCGCCAAAGAGCCGCTCTTTGCGGACGCTCCAGGCAACGCGCTGGCCGTCGACGTCGGCTTCGCCCTCCAAGGTCACTTCGGCCGGGTTGTAGTTCGCTTTCGTATCCGTCAAGACGTGCGTTTCGGCCAGCGCAACGCAGCAATGACTGACAACCAGCACGAAGGCGAGCGAGCGCCACATGATCTGAACCTCCGAGGGTGCGGAGCAAAGACGCGATCGGCGCCGCTCACAAGCGAGTAAGCGGCGCCGATGTGAGGTCCCAGATTATCGCTCTGCCGAGTGGATGTCGAGCCGCGGCGACTAGTTCTCCGTCAGCACGTGATTGTCGGCTGCGTGCTGTCCGGAGGAGCACTACCTTGTTGTCTGCGCCAAAGCACTTGCGTCTTTGGCGAACGTTTCGCGTCGCCCGACTGAATCGGGCAGACGCTCCACTAACGAACGCGGTGGTAAACGCCGGGCCGGTCGGGGAACAACGCGGCGTCGCCGCCGTCGCGGAGATAGGCAGCGATCCGCTCGCTCGAATCGGTGAGCAGTACCTTCTGCACGCGGCCATCTTCGCGCTCGACGGTTCCTTGTAGTTGGCCCACGTCGATCGCCCCAGCCACGGCGTCCTGGTTGATGCCCCACAGCTTCAGGTCATCGCCGTCGACTTCGTACTTGATGAACCAGTAGGTCGTGTCCGCCGTCTGCGGCTGGTTCTCAAACGGCATCACGGCGTTGGCGTAGCTGTCATCACCAATCTGTGTGGCGAAGAATCGCATCCCGAACGGCTTGGCGACCCGGCCTGTGTTGGCCTCCAGCGTCACCAGCCAGAACCGCATCAGGCCGGCTTCGGGCTCCGCAGCCGTCGAGCCCAGTGGCATTTCGGCCTCCGCGCCGATGTGCAGGTACTGCACGTTGCCCCGCTCGTCGGTCAGCGTCCAAACGCCGTGTAGCGCCGCGTCCTGCTGCGCCTCGGAGATGTCAGACAAAGGCTGTTCGGATTCCGGGATACAGCCGGCGAACAAACTGCATATACCGGCCAAGGTCAGACAGGCGGTCAAGATTCGCATGGCGTTGGCTCCCAATGCAGAGACGGCCGCGCAGGTGCCTGCTGCGCGGACATTGATTCATGCAGCGCCCGCGCCACATGCGCGACGGGCGCTTCTATTGCTCCAGGCTCGCCCGGCCGCAGCATATAACGCGCGTCTAGGCAAATTCGCACTCAGCCGGCGCGAAAAGGCCGACCGGAACGGTAGAGTTCCAGGCGGCGGCGATACTCGGCCCGCAGGCCAGCCGGCGCCAGGGCAATGGCTTGCGATTGCCACTTGATGGCGTCGGCGAATCGCTCGGCCTGCGCGTAGGCGGCAGCCAGCGTGTCCAGCACCAGCGGATCGTTGTGGGATGTGGCCACCGCGCAGGCTTCGGCCCACCGCACTGCTTCCATGCCGTCGTTCCAACGCGGATCGTCGCTGGTGGCCAAGAGCCAGGCCAGGTTGTTGGCGACGTTGAGGGCGTTGGAGTTCAGCTCCAGCGCCCGGCGGTAGTAGTCGATCGCCTGCTCGAACTCGCCAGCCGCTTCACACAGCGCGCCGAGGTTCTGCAGGATTTCCTCGTTGTCGGGATTGAATCCCAAGCCGGTTTCCAGGTACTCGCGGGCTTGTTCGATTTGCCCCTGACTGTGCAGGAGTACGCCGAGATTGTTGAGTACGCGATCGTCTTCGGGCGCCAGTTCGTACGCGCGGCGAAAGCTGACCAGCGCTTCGGCTTCGTCGCCCAACTGGGCTAATGCCGTACCGCGGCGATAGTGTGCCTCCGCGTCATCGGGATCAGCCGCGATGGCCGCATCGGCGCCGGCGATCTGCACTTTCTTGCCCTTCACGCCGAACTGCTGATTGATGACTTGCCACTCCTCCGCACTTCGTGCGACCACGCGCAGCGCGAGATCGGCCATCTCGTCGTACGAATTGGGACCGAACCGCACACGACGTGGCGGGCTGCTGGGATTGCGCACGTTTTCCACCGAGTTGTCGTACGTCCACCGCATGGCAATCGTCGTGCCCGCCGGCAAGAACACCGGCTCCGCGTAGCGGTAGTCGTCCTGCCAATTGAAGTCCCAGTCGGAGATGCGAATCAGCCACTCGCGGCGACCGTCGGGCAAGTCCGCGTAGCCCTCGACCGTCTTGCCGAGAAAGTGCGCGTGCGGGTAGACGCCGTACACCTCGAGGGGGACGGGCGACGTGTACTCGTCGTACACCACGTAGTTCGACTCGCCGGCAGCAATATCCATCGTCTGCGACTCCAACACCATCGTGAAAGCGTGCCGCGTCGGCGGATACTCGGTGAAAAACAACCCCAGCGTACATTGGATGTCCTCGGGCTTGCCGGTTGGCTGCAGGTGCAGTTCGAGCACGAAATCGGTTCCGACTTCGAGCGACCAGGCCAATCCCTTAGGAGATCGATAAGGAATCTTGCCCGCGGTCCATCCCAGGAACTGTCCCACTGGGTGATGGGCGTTGCCCGTGCTCATACCGCCGAAGCCCGGCAGGGGATCGCGCTCATCGAGTTGCCGCGCGGACGGCGTGTTGTCGATGCGAATCGTGGCGTGATGCACGGCCGCCGTATCACCCGCCCGAAACTCGACGGCCTCGACATACCGCGTCGCGGGGATGTCGACGGGCAACACGAAGTTGCGAAACTGGTCGGGCCCCTCGGCGACGAGCTCGTAGGGCTCGGGCATGGCGACGATCAAATCAGGTTGGCCGAGTTGCCAGCCGTCAGGCCAGTCGGGCTGCGGCGGCGCGTCCGCGCTGTCGCCTTCAGCCGCTCCCTCTGCGGTCCATTGCGCGAGCATCCCGATCTGTTCGTCGGTCAACCGCCTTTCATCGGCGAAATGTCCATAGCCCGGATCGGGTAACCAGGGCGGCATGTAGCGACTCGAAGTCACCTCGACGATTTGCTCCGCGCGCTGCGCGACGTCCTCGTAGGTCAAGAGCGGGAACGGAGCGATTTCGCCCGGGCGATGACAGCGCGAACAGCTATCCAGCACGATCGGCGCGATGTCCCGATGGTACGTCAGCGTCCCTGCGGCGCGAGGAGAGTAACTAGTCTCTTCTGCATGTGCAGTCGCGCCCTTCGGCTCGCTGTGCGACGTGTCGACAGCCGGCTGACAACCGCAATAAAGCACGGCGGCCATTATCAGGACATAGAGCGGCCTCATGACAACGGCGGACTGTTCGACGAAGTTGATGGACGCGTTCACCACAGCTCGATTATAGCGGCCGCCGCAGAACCAAATGCTCTTCCACGTCCATCCCGCACGGCGCAGATCTCCCTTCGACGGTTGCCCGCCCGTTTGCCACATCTGCGCCGCAGGGCTACCATCGAAGGCGGTGGCGGCGGCGTGGTGAATCACCAGCTACAGTCGCTGTCCTGAGGGATTTTCAGCACGTCGTCGAGAGCGATCGAATCGAACGATGGCCGGTGCAGTTGTAACGCCTGCTGGTATGCGGATCGTCTCGCTGTTGGTCGGCAGGCCGCCGCGAAGCATGGTCGAATTGATCGAGGCGACCGGCGTCACGCGGACGGCGGTGACCGAACAGCTCAACGAATTGGTCGCTTCGGGATTCGTCAAACGCACCATCGAGCGCACCGGCCGCGGTCGCCCGCGGCACCTCTACTCGGCAACCGATAGCGCGCTGCGAACGCTGTTCACGAACAATCAACGGCTCATCGCACCGGCCCTGCTCGAAGCCGTCGCCGAGCTGGGCGGCGAAGATCTCAAACGCCGCGTGTTGCAGCGCGCCAGCGAGCACCTCGCGGAACATTATCGGCGCTACATCGACGCCCAAGAACCCGGGGAGCGATTCCAACAACTGGCCGCACAGCTCGGCCGCGAGGGCGTGTTGGTCGAAGTCGACGAACGCGAAGGGCGCTGGACGCTGCTAGAGCGCACATGTCCCTATGTCGACATGGTCGACGACTCGCGCAGCGTATGCAGCGTCGAACAGGCCATGATGAGCACTGTGGTCGGCGCGGAGGTCAAGCTGCTGGGATGCCGTCTCGATGGCTGCTCTGGGTGTACGTTCGAAGTGGCAACGCATGGCGTGGTGACTCCAGAGTCGCTTGCTCAGACCGGCGGCGACTAGGTCGTGTTGACATTCAGATGGTGGTTAGCAGCGAGGCGAGGTAGAGGAAG
>CALKYM010000072.1 GCA_938003525.1 uncultured Planctomycetales bacterium
CCGGTACCGGCCGAATCCGCACGCGGCTCAAACTCTTGTTGCAGGGCGGAAGATTGTTCGCCGCCCTGGTCTGGCGTGGACAGTGAATGCAGGTGCTTTGGCGGTACGTGAGCCCTTAGGGCGTTCGCCGGCGACGTCGCCCCGCGTACGTCGCCACGCCAACCACAGCAAGGGTGGCCATCACTAGTGAGGATGGCTCGGGAACAAGACGCACATTGTCGACTCTGGCAGTGGCAAAGCCCCGGCTTTCGCCAATAATTGGCAACACCGTGCTGGTCGCTGACACAGTCAGCCTCAACACGTAACTGCCATCCGCTGCCAACGGAACGCTGATGCTAGACCAGATCCCCGGTCCGTCTTCAGTTGGAGCTAAGGCATAATTCGCACCAGGGCCAGTCACCTCCAGCAACACGGTCGTTGTTGGGCTGCCAAAAGGTGGCTGATTGATATTCCAATCAGCGTCGAATTGCAGTACGTCACCATCCGATGCGTTGAAGGACTGTTCGAGCCAACCAGAAGTCGTCTGGTCCCCGGTTGGCTGCGCGCGCAGAAAACCGACGTACGTGGAGAAAAAGAACGGACTACCGACGGTGAGTTCGGCGGCGCTGACGTCGCTGCCCGGTTCGGCGAAGCTCGTCCAGCCCGTCAAATCTTGCGTTTCGAAGTCGCCATTGATGATGCCTGCCCGGACATCGGTGGTGAAGAACAGGACAGCCGCGGCCAGCAGGATGCGATTCATTAGCTCTACCCCATGAAGGCGCAACTTGAACGAACCGAGCCGGCTGCACCCTAACACCGCCTCGCAAAGGCTGCAACGAAAAGAGAAGCGCTGGTCGCGCGTCGATAGGGCACAAAAAGCTGGCAAGCGATCGCACGCTGACCTCACCAGTTTGCCGTGTCATTGTCGATCCGCAATGAGGCTTTTCCTCGGCGCGAACTGGTAAGACCGATGTCGCGTGCTTCGGCGCCCGTCCTGAAGGCCCACGGGTCGCACCGACGGCGCGCGATTCGGCGGGAATCGTTCCGTCGCTTGTCACCGTTGGGCAGTTGCGCTCGCAGCAACTTCTGACGGGCGACGTTCGGCATCGCTGCGACGAAGGTGATCACGGTCATTCCGCACGCGGCTCAAACTCTTGTTGCAGGGCGGAAGATTGTTCCCCGCCCTGATCTGGCAGGGACAGTAGCGGCAGGTGTTTTTGCAGCACGGCGAGACCTTCGGGCGTTGGCCGGCGACTGAATGTTGTGTGCCAGTGTGGCTTGTCACTGGGGAAGCGGACGTCGTTGACGGTGGGGCGCGGTTGATGGGGCCGGCCCAACTCCATTCTCAACTGCGTCTCGTCCATCTCGTAGACGCCCAGTTGCGGGCGACCGTCGTACCGTTCGATGTCGATCTCGGCGAGCGCCGGCTTGTCGTTCACCGTGAACGTCGAACGAAACGCTCCCAGCGGCGTGATCACGACCAGACTGTCGTCGCGCACCACCAAGACGTTGCGACTGAGGGGATGCGGGCCATCACCGAACCAGATGCCCTGGAGTCGCTCGCTTCCAATATCGGCACTCAGGGCAATCGAAATCGGAGACAGGAAGACAACGGCAGCGAGTGTCGCTAGGTATCGGATCACCATGAGGTCTACTCCGTCGCGAGGCGCGGTTGCAATGCCCAGTGGGCAAATCCGTTGTAGCTAGGCACCTGGGCCAATTGTAGTGGTATGCCGGTCTTCGTGCCCAACGACCCGAATTAGCCACACTCGTCGAAAGACGTCTTCCGCGATCTACTCCGCACGCACGCGGTCGTACTCGGGATTTACGGCCTGCTCATTCCAGCGCGTCAGCACTCCGCGTAGCGCGGCGTCGGATTCTGGGTATTGTCCCTGGTCGTCGGTGGCGTTGATCCACGATTCGAGGATCCGGCGGTGGCGGGCCAGTTGTTCGGCGTAGTTGGGGTCGTCGGCCAGGTTGTTGATTTCGTGCGGGTCTTCTTCCAGGTCGTACAGTTCCTCGGGCACGCGCTGCTCGGACCACATGAAGTCTTGAATCGCGTTGAGCTGACCCTCGGCGTGGAGTTGGCGGCAGGCTTCGACGTAGTCGCGGCCGTCGCGGTATTGCGGCTGCATGAAGGGCCGATCCGTTAGGAAGTTGCGCAAATACTTCCAGCGTCGTGTGGTCACCGCGCGGACGCGGTCGATGGTGTAGTCGCAACGATCGCGAGCCGAGATTGTATACTCGCGTGGTGTACAGTTCGCGGCAAAGAAGTCGCGGCCTTCCATGTAGCCCGGCGGCTCGACACCGGCCAGAGCCAGCGACGTGGCGGTGATGTCGATTCCCGAAATCAAGTCGTCGCGCGACGTGCCCGTGTCGATGCCGGGGCCGGCGACGACCAGCGGCACCCGAATACCGCCTTCGTAAAGCCACTGCTTGTGGCGGTGCAGGCGCATGCCGTGGTCGGTGAAGAAGAAAATGATCGTGTCGTCGAGCAAGTCGTCGGCGCGGAGCGCGGCAACGATCTGCCCGACCTCATCGTCGGTTTGCCGGATGCAATCGTAGTGGTGCGCGATTTCGCGGCGGATCACCGGGTGATCGGGATAGTATGGCGGCACGTCGAAGCTGCCGAGATTCGTATCGGTGTCGTTGCTGTCGGTCAGATTGCTGCCCTCGAAGCGGCCCGTGTTCTTGCCACCGCGTAGTTGAATCTGGGCGAAGAAGGGTTGCCCGGCGGCGCGCTGTCGCCACATCGGTCCATGAAAACCGATGCGGCCGCCATCGAAGTCATAGAGATCGTCGACGCTCCACTTGAAGTTGAAATCGTTCTTGCCGCCGCCATTGTAGACGTAGTAGCCCGCCTCGCGTAGCAGCTGGTAGACGGTCTTCACCCCGGCGGGCAGATGAATCACCTCGTCGGCGACGCGGTCGCGCGAGCTGCGATGGTTGTGAACTCCAAAGCTTGTTTGCATCGCGCCGAGCGCCAGCGCCGAGCGCGTGGCCGAACAAACCCCGGCCGGCATGTACGCCCGATCGAAACGCACGCCGCGGCTGGCCAGCGCATCGATGTACGGCGTAGGTACGGTTTGGTCGCCATAGCAACCCATCCAGCCGTTCATGTCCTCGACGAAGATCCACACGATGTTCGGCGCCGCGGCTTGGCTGATGCCGGGCGCGAGCGAACTGGTCAAAGCGAGTGTGAGCAGTACCGCTCGCAACATGCGGGAGCTCCTTGAGTCATTGTGCGCGAAACGGTGGGCGGGAGGGGGACAGGCACCTTTTGCTTCGTAGACTCGCAAAACGAGCCAGTCCCCACGTGCGCGTCACCCCTGCACTTGCCAACCGTAAGGTACGTAGTGGTGGGCGAAGGTGCCGTCGTTGTAGAGATCGACGAGGGAGTAGCCTTCGTCGGTGGTGGCATGATCGCCCTTCCACCAGTAGCCGCTCACGGCGCCGCTGCAGAGGTACGTGACGCCCGCGTACTCGATGCGCTCCAGCAGATGCAGATGCCCGCTGAGGCAGAGCCGGACGTTGGGGTGATTCTTGAACAGCTCGATGATGCGGCGGGCATCGACGTGGGCACCCATCCGCGCGCGACGCGGATCTTCGGCGATCAACTCGGCGAACTCGATTTGCGCGACCGAGAGAATCGGGATGTGCGAGATGACGATGACGGGCGTCTCTAGTGGCGTGCGCGCCAGATCTTCGGCCAGCCAGTCGAACTGGTCGTCGTCGAGCCGGGCGATGTAGACGGTGGCCGGATCGGGAAAGATGCTGTCGAGCACGATCCAGTGCCAGCCGCCGCGATCGAAGCTGCGATAGGTGCGCTCGAGTCCCAGCGCGTCGAGCGCGCGCTGTTTGCCCCAGGCGGCTTCTTGCCCGCTGGTGTGGCTGGCTGTTTGGTCCCAGCCCCAGACGTCGTGATTGCCCAGGCAATGCTCCAGTGGCAGCGAACAGTCGGCGGCCAGCACCTGCTGCCACAGTTTCCATTGCAGATCGGTTCGCGCCGCGTCGGCGGCCAGCGCATCCATAATCGCGTCTCCACCGGTGAGCACCATTTCCGGCGGATCGTCGAGTCCCTGCAAGTGCGCCAGTGCCGCCGCCATGCCTGCGGGCGCACCGCGCTCAGGCTGCACGTGAACATCGGTGATGTGCGCGAAGCGCAGCGTGCGCTGCTTGTCCCCGGCCGGTTCAGCGGCAGAAACGCCGGGCGCATCAAAGGCCCAGTGAAGTCCGCCCACCCCCGCCCCCAACACCGCCGAGCGGCGTAGGAAGCGGCGCCGCGAGAGCCGCGCTTCTGCCAACTGACGTGCTGAGTGATGCGGGCAACTACGATCGTTCGACATCGACGAACGAAGCCTTCCACTTCAAGTGTTCTTTGTGCGGCTGGCCGTCGATCTCGACGTAGGGGTGCACGAAGATGTTCAGCGGTTCGCCCTGTTGCGGTGGAACGAGCGTTACGTCGCGGCCGTGCGAGAGCTTGAGCAGGTGGGGCGTGAGCGAGCCGAAGTTGTATTCGAGCAGCTCGGGATGCTTGTCGGCCTCAGAAATGTCGACCGGAATCCAACCCGCTTCCGGCACCCAGAAACGGGCCCAGCAGTGATAGTAGGGCAGCGGCCCTTCGCTGCGGTCTTTCGGCAGCGGGAAGCCGAACTCGTGATCGGCCGGCGTGCCGTGCGCGCGACAGATGGCCAGGAACGTCGAGTGATAGTCGGTGCAATCTCCGGTGCGGCTGTCGCAGGCCCACAGCACGTCGCCCCGCCCTGCCCCCTCGGCCCGCCAGTTGTACTGCATCGTGGCGATCAAATGGTCGTACACCTGGCGCGCAGCGGTGAGCGGGGCCGCGGCGGGCAGCTTCAATGCGGCGGTGATCTCGGCCACCTTGCCGTCGATGGGAATCAGCCGATTCGGCTCGAGGTACGGGTCAAGCTCGGCACTCGGTTGGCCCGCTGGGACGGAAGCCAGCGACTTGGCTGCGGGCACGACGATCTCTTCGCGCTCGACATCGAACTGCAGCTCGGCGCTGATCGGCGCGTCGCCGTCGAACGGCGCGGTGAACCGCTTGTGAAAGATGCGGTTGCCGTAGCGCGGCTCCACATCGATCTGGCCATCTGTCGGATGAACGATTTCGACCCGATGGACCTGCTGTCCCTGCGTATCGACCGGCACCGGCATCCACAAATCGATCGTCGTCGCCCCCTCGGGAACAGCTTCGAGAGAGCACGAATACGTGAACACGAACCGCCGCCGCTCGAGTTCTTCTGCCGGACACAAGCTGCTGGTCGCGACGGCAACGAGCATCATCAGGCCGGCCGCTTTGATCACGCTATGCATCATCGGTCTCCTCATCGATACGGTGGGCTGCGTCGTCATCGAGCGCGCTATGCTGAGCGCGAAGTGGTGCTAAGGGGCGCTGGTGAATATCTCGTCGAAGAACATTTGCATGTGCTGCCACGATCGCCGGTCGGCCGACGGGTTGTACCGGAGAGCATCGATGCCGCGATCGTCGGCGCCGGGATTGGTGAAGCTGTGCGTGGCGCCTGCGTAGTAGATGATCTGGTAGTCGGCGTCCACCTCGTCGAGCGGCTCGCGGAACGCGTCGATTTGCGCCTCCGGCACGAATCCATCGTCGGCGCCGTGACAGATGAGAATCTTGGCGTCGATCTGCCCGGCCTGCGCAGGATCGGCCGCCGGCAACGCGCCGTGAAAACTGACCACTCCGTTCAGACCGCTGCCGGCGTAAGCGAGTTGCAACACCGTGGCACCACCGAAGCAATAGCCGATGGCAGCCAGACGATCCGTATCAACCTGGTCGTTGGCGCGCAGGATGGCGAGTCCTGCCTCCGCGCGTGCCCGCCAGTTGTCGACGTTCTGCCGAATGGCACTGGACCACTGGGCGGCTTCGCTGGGATGCTCGGTCAGTCTGCCCGTGCCGTACATGTCCAGCGCGAAGGCCACGTAGCCCAATTCGGCCAACTGCCGCGCGCGGCCTCGGGCGTAGTCGTCCAGGCCCCACCATTCGTGTACGACCAACACGCCCGGTCGTCGCCCCTTTTTGGCATCATCCCAGGCCAGCGTGCCAGTCAGCTCGACGTCGTCATGCGTGTACGCAACGGTCTCGACGACGACCTCGCCGCGACAGGGCGCTGCTAGGATGAACGAGGCCAGCAGCAGCAGCAAAGACCAGCGCATGATGTGCGTCTCCGGTGATTCTCAACACTTGGGCACCCAATCTAGCCACGCGCCGGCGGCATCACAAATCAGCCGCCACCAAGGCGTGGATGGCCGCGCTCTTTACGACCAGAGTATGGCCGCCCGCCCGCGAAGGTGCAGGTTGTAGCGATTGCGCCAGTCCGCGTAGCGGCGTCGCCAATCCCCCCGAGGATAGTCGCCCTGGGGCGCGGGAATAGCCACATTCGCGATGGGCGACCGGCCGATACACCGTCTGTGGTCGGCCAAGCTTCGGCTGCGCACTGGCATTCGGCCCTCCGTCGGTCCTGCCCCTGGCCGGCGGAGGGCCGCTTCGGTTTCTAAGCCGACCGATTCTTGGTCGGCGATCACCTGATCATGATCGGACCCCTGATGCGCCTCGGTAGCGAGCCGGGGACGTGAGTCCCCGAGTATCATGGCGTTTGCGGTGGGGCCGACAAATCCGGGTGCTCACGCCCCGGCTCAGATTTGCGCGGTTTGGCAGACTGCTCGCGTGCTCGAGCACCCATGCGGCGTTTGCAGTCGCGGCGCTTTAGCGCAGCCCGACGACGCGGTAGCCGTGCTGGCCTTCGACCGGTTCGCTGAGCGGCGGTCGCATCAGCGGGACAGCGACTTCGACCGACGGCTCTTCGTCGGGCGTTGCCTCTTCGACTGCTGTTTCGAGTTCAACGCGCTTGGCGGCGTGTTTGCGGGATTGGAACACGCGTCCCAGCGGGCTCACCAACAGCGCCGGCAGCAGGACGAGATCGCCCAACAGCGCGCCGCACATCAGCGGCACCATCAGCACACCGAAACGTTGCGTCGGCGTGAACGTGCTGGCGGCAAAGACGAACATGCCCACGCCGGCGATGAGCGTGGTCTGGGTCATGGCCACCGCGCAGTGCCGATACGCGTCGCGGACCGCGTCTCGGCGATCGAGACCACGTTCCATACCGCGGCGGAACCAGGTGATGAAGTGCACCGTATCGTCGACCGCCACACCCAGGCCCACGCTGGCTGCCATCATCGTGCCGGCGTCGACCAGGATGCCCAACCAGGAGATCGTGCCGAAGACGATCGCGGTGGGGAACAGGTTGGGAATCATCAGCAGCAATCCCGCCGGAATACACTTGAGCGGACCCACGATCCGCCAGGCGAGGGCCATCATCAGCATCGCAATCAGTCCGAACGCCACCGCGTAGCTGTTGAACAGGCCGCGCAGGAGTTCGTTTTGAGCCTTGTACACCAGCGGCACGAGACCCGTGTACGTCACGCGCACGTCGTGCTGGCTGAGATCGGCCACCACCGGATCGACCGCCTGCCGGACGTTGTTGACGAACTCGCTGTAGTCGGTGTCATCGAAGGCGCTCATTCGCAGGCTCACGCGCCATAGCTTCTCGTGCGTCTTGTAGTCCGCGCCGATGAAACCGACGTCGTGCAGTTCCGCCTGATGGCGCTCGAGCAGCGTATTGAACGACGCCCGCCAGACCATCTGCGGCGTGCCGCGCGGCTTGCGGAGCGAGGGGGCAAACGTCACGGGCGAGAGCGTGGCGTCGACATCGTCGAGCGCCTCGATCGCCAGCCGCACGCTATCGACCAGATGCAATCCGTCGAAGTCCGTGAGCGGGTGGCGGATGGCGAGCGTCGCGCCTTCCAGTTGGCTTTCGACGGACAGAACCGGCAGCGACCGCCCGTCGTCGCTGGCCAGCCGCAATTGGCGTACGCCCTCTTCTCGCCGCTCAGTGACGATGGCGTATTTGAGGCCCGCTGCGCGCAGCGCGGCTTGCACCTTCTTGGGATCCGCTTTGTAACTCAGGCGACCGGTGGACATCGCCTGTTCGTCTTCCGTCGTCCACGTCAGGCTGAAAGTGCCGGCGGTGGGCTGGCCGTCGAAAGAGAGCACGACCTCATCGCTGGTGTGGACGATCACTTCCATGGGCACCAGCGAGCCGAGATTCGTCTCCAGCCAGCGATAGTCGCGGATGATCTGCGCGTCGCCGGCGAAGAGCTTCATCAATCGCACCGTGGTGCGCATCTTGTAGAGCGCTCCGTAGCCGAGCACGACGGTGAGCAGCATGCCCAGGGTGAAAAAGCTCAGCCGGCGCTTGAGCACGAACTCGCCGATCGTTGCCCAGCGGGTATGCAGCGACGACGGCGCGGCGGCCTGCGCAGGATCCGTGCCTTTGACCTTGGGCGGCCAGAACACGAGCCAGGCCGGCAGAAAGAGAAAGATCCAGAGCAGCGAGGCCATGACCGCTGCGGCCGAATAGATGCCAAAGTTGCGAATCGGCACCAGATCGCTGATCTCCAGCGAAGCCAGCCCGACGGCCGTCGTGAGAGCCGCCATCGTGCAAGGCGCCAGGCCCTTCATTACGGCCGCAGCAACGGCGGCGGCGTTGTCGCCCAGATGCAGCGAGTCGCGCCAGTAGTTCACAATGTGAACAGATGCGGCCACGGTGAGCATATAGATGAGCGTGGGCATACTCATCATGATTGCGTCGACCTTGCCGCCCGAGTAATGCACCAGTGCCAGACTGGTCGCCTGGCTGAGCATGCCCGTGATGAACACGTAAGTGACTAGGCGGATATCGCGGAAGCAGAACCAACACATCACCAGGCCGATGGAGTACGACAGTGCGGCCAGTCGGGCCAGCGTTCGCTCACCCTCGTAGTCGATGGCGACGTTGTCGACCGGCGGACCGCCCATGCGCAGCTCTGCGGCGGGTACGGCACAATCGTCGACGGCCACGCTGCGCAGGTAGTCCAGCGTGTCCGCCATCCGGCGGTCGTGGCTGCCGTAATCGGAGAGCGTGATCATTGCGCAGGTTTGCGGCGCGACTCGTTTCGGCTCCGCATCCCAACTCCAGGCGTCTGTTCCGGCGGCGGTGCGGACGACGATTTTGTCGGGGCCGTCGCGGTACGCCGTAATGAGCTGCCGCAGCGCGTCGACAAGCTGGGGTGTTTCGACGTCGCCGATGTGCGTGATGACGGCGCCGGCGGGAATCCCACTGTCGGCGGCGAACGACTCGGGCGCGATCCGGTGTACGCGAGGGCGTCCCTGTAGATCGGCCTTGAGCTTGAGGCCCTGCAGATAGATCGTGCCGATCAACGATCCTTCCAACCGCGCGATGGCTTCTCCGGGATGAAGATCGACGGGTGTGGCCGTCAGTTGCTCGATGGCTTCGGGGCCGGTGAGCACCGTGTCGACGAGCGGCGGTTCGCGGCTGTCGTCGCGGAGCTTGGCGGCGAACATGGCCAGCCGCGGATCGTCCAGCCGGCAGCCGGTCCAACTCACCACCACGGCGCGGTCGCTGCCGCTATCGAAGTGCGAAACGTACCAGCGAAGATCGGTCGTTTCCTGATACGAATCGGGCAGCCAGTCCTGGACGTCGTTCGTGTTCTTGTTCACGGCCCGAACGGCGCCGCCGATGATGGGCGGCACCACGGCATAGAACGCGAACAGAATCCAGAAGCTGCGACGAGTGAGGAGACTCGAGTAGGCGCGCCAGAGGAGTTTCATCAGCGTGGGGGCGTCTCGGCCGGCGAGAGTCGCACGGAGCATGGAGGCGCGCTGGAACCCGGGCATCCGCGGCGCAGCAGCAGGATGCCGCCTTGCGCCGCAGTCGCCTAAGGTGCGTACCCCGATTCTCCGTAACAGGGGTTGGTCCGCCGAAAGCAGCAGCCGACGGGCGGCGCGGAAGCGACCGCCTTAGTTAGTTCGGCTGTCGCGGCAGAACGACTCGACTTGCCGCCTGCGGCGCCGGCGCGATTGCCCCGGCCTCAAACGCCGCGCATCGGTACCAGCAGGCACTATCGCGATGGCCGGCAAGGTTTGCGCAGCACAGCCGAAAACGTACTACCGGCGGGGGGTGGTTCAACTTGCCGCATCCGGCAAGGTCGACGCTTCCCACCGGGCTACGCAGGCTGCCAGCACCAGATCGCCCGTGACGTTGAGCGTGGTGCGGCACATGTCCAGCAGCCGGTCGATGCCCAGGATGATGGCGATCCCGTCGGCCGGAACGCCGATGGATTGCAGCACGATCACGATCAGCGGGATCGAACCGCCGGGGACACCCGCCGTGCCGACGCCGGCCAACACCGACATCAGAATCACGGTCAACTGCTGGTGAATCGCCAGCTCGACGCCGAACACCTGGGCCAGAAACAGCACCACCACGCCTTCATACAGCGCGGTGCCGTTCTGGTTGGCCGTAGCGCCGACCGTGAGCACGAACCGCGAGATTGGCCCCGGGATTTTGAGCTCATCTTGCGCCACGCGCAGCGCGGTCGGCAAGGTCGCGTTGGAGGACGACGTGCCGAACGCCGTGAAAATCGCCTCGGAGATGTCGCGAAAGAAGTGATCGGGACGGCGACGGGCGACGAACCACAGCGCCAGGCTGTAGACCACGAACATCTGCAGCCCCAGCCCGCCCAAAACGGCGATCACGAACCACATCAGGTTGATCAGGATATCGCCGCCCAATCGCGCGGTGATGGAAAAGATCAGAAACGCCACTCCGTACGGCGCCAGCCGCATGGCCATGCCAATGATGATCATCGTGGTCTCGAACAGACCTTCGATGGCGTGGATCAGACCCCGGCTCCGCTCCTCGGGCACCATCGACAGCGCGACGCCGAAGATCAGCGCGAAGAACATCACGGCCAACATGCCGTTGCCCTTCGAGCTGCCATCCAGAGCCCCGACCGCCTCTTGGACGGGATTCTCGGGAATCATGTCGAGCAGAATCCGCGCCAGCGGCTTGGCTTCTTCGGCGGCCGCTTTGGCGCCTTCTGCTCCGCTGCGCTGGGTTTCGGTCAGCGCCGCTTGCTGCTCGGGTGAGAGCCCGTCGCCGGGGCGGATGACGTTGACCATGGTCAGGCCGATGGCGACGGAGATCGCCGACAACAGCGCTGTCATGACCAGCGAGACGAGGCCCACTTTTCCGAGTCGCGTCACGTCGCCAAAGCCCAACACTCCCAACACCAGGGCGGCGAAGACCAACGGCAGCACAACCATCAGCACCAGCCGCAGAAAGACGTTGCCCAGCGGGTTGGCGATGTTGTTGATGAACCAGTCCAAGCGGTCGTCGACACCATTCGTGTCGGCGTCCAGCTCCTCGCGGGCGGCCGTGTCCTCCGGCAAGCGGTAGGCGTAGTTGCAAACCAGGCCCACCGTGGCGCCGATCAACAGCCCGATCAGGATCCGCACATGCAGCGGACGACGCTGGCGCTGTTGCGACTGGCCGGCATCTTTCTCGCTCGCGCTGGATGTCGTTTCAGCCGGTGGGTCGTTCGACGACGTCATATCGTCTCCCAAGGAATCGTTAGCAGGCTGCGGTTGCTGGCAGATTGTGTCCGGGTTAGCCCCGTTGCACAACTTTCAGCCGAAACGCTTCACGGGCGCGCAGCGCCTGGTTCGTGAGGCCGGCCTGAAGGCGATTGAGCAGTGCCACAAAAGAACACGGAGTGCGGGCCGTTTGAAAGCGGCCGCACTCCGCGTTGATCGTGACTGATTACTTCGAGCCGGACTGTCGGTCGTCTACTCTTCCATCGGCATACCGATGCCGATCACGCCGAAGGCGACGCGCGCGCCGGCGTTGCCGGTGGGTTGACCGAAGTCATCGGGGTCGGCGTGAATGACGATCGAGCGGCCGACGATGCCGTGCGGACCGATGAGGCGAATCACGCTGTCGGTCATGTCGATGGTGGCCACACCGTCGGCGTTGGCTTCGATGTTGCCCAGGTCGCCGACATGGCGCTCGTCGGCATCCGGCGCGCCGTGCATCGTCTTCTCGGGATTGAAATGCCCGCCGGCACATTTGCCGTCGCCCGGATTGCTGATGTCGCCGAACTCATGCACATGGAAGCCGTGCTTGCCAGGCGCCAGTCCGCTCACTTCGCCGGTGACTTTGACTTGGCCGCGACCGGCACGGTGGAAGTGAACCACGCCCGATACACCACTGTCGCCGACGGGCACGAGGACGCAGACGGCCGACTGGATGTTGGGCCGTCTCCGTTCGCCCTGCTGAGCGTAGAGCAGACCACAAACCGTGGCGGCCGTGAGAAATCCGGTGATCAAGATCATGCGTTGGTTCATCGATGCTCTCCGAGACTCGTTGGGGGCATGAGGCGCACCGCCCGTTGCCGTGCGCGGCTTTCGACAGGTCAGGTTGTCTTAAATCGTAACCAGCGGCCGGGCGTCGTGCACCTGGCGAGGCGAGAAATCTGCCGCTCAACGTGGCGGCGTCGGACTAAGCGTCGCGATAGAAGTAGCGTCGCACGAGATGTTCCGGCGGGCGCGGCGTGGCGAGCGTGATGACGATGGCGCCCACCAACGACGCCAGCAGTCCCCAGACAATAGGGTCGATGTTCAACGGGGCCAGCGGTTGGAACGAACGGTGCATCGCCCAGCCGGCCAGATAGAGCCCCAGGTGTGCGGCAAACCCGCAGAGCATCCCTCCTGCGGCGCCCGCCACGTTCGCCCGCGGCCAATAGAGCGAGACCGCCACCGGAATCAGGAACGAGGCGGCCAATCCACTTCCCGTGTAGACAATGATGTCTTGCAGGAATTGTGGAGGGTTGAGCGCGCCGAGTGTCGCCGCAACGCCGACGACGAACGTCACCGTGTAGCTCATCCGCTTGATGTTCCGCTCGGAGACTTGCGGATTGATGTTTCGCTGATAGACGTCGCGGACCAGGGCCGAGGAGATCATGAGCAGGAAGCTGTCCACCGTGGACATTACCGCCGCGAATGGCGCAGCGACCAACAACCCACCCAGCCACGCGAAGCCCGCCGCCGCGGTGAGCGTGACGGCCGCCTGCGGCATGATGCGGTCGGATTCCTGTTCCATGCCCGGCAGGAAGATCCGCGCGCAGCAGAAGATCAACACCAGCGGCACGTAGATCAGCGAGTAGTAGATGGCCACGGTGAAGATCGCCCGGCGGAGCGTGCGCGAGCTATTGAAGGCCATCAGCCGCACCATGTTGCTCGGCTGCCCGGCACCCGAGATGGCCCACATCACGAAGAACGAAACCGCCAGGCTGAGCGGCAGAAAACCGCCCGCAGCGCTGAACGCCGGCCCGGGCGGCGCAATGTAGGTGCCCGGTTGGTCGGCGCCGCTCGCGTAGTCTTTCAGCTCGGCCGATTGCACGGAGAGTGGCGAGAAGACGTTGCCAGGCGTCTGCAGGATCATCGCAGCCCGCATCCGCTCGATTTCAGCCGGCGTGGTGAATTCGAGTATCGGCACCTCGCGCACCAGCGTCTCGCCGGCGGGGATGGCGACCAGCTTCGAGGTACGCACGATCCGCGGCAGCCCCTCGAGGTCATCGGGTGCGGCTGGCAGTTCAAGTAATGTGCCAGAGGGGATCTCATAAGTCCCCGGCTCTGGCGCCGCCAGCGCGAGTGTGGCGGTGCCCAATCTGGGCGGAGTCATCTCGCGCAGCTCAGCGGTGGCTTTCTCCAGTCCGCCGACCTGAGAGAGCGCGAGCGGCAGGAGAATCATCACGCCGATCACCATCACCACGCCCTGCAAGACGTCGGTCCAGACGACCGCGTGAAAGCCGCCCCAGGTGGTGTAGATGATGACGGCCGCGGCAAAGGTCAGCAGACAAATCAGGTAGCCGGGGCCCTGGCTGCCCAACAGCGGTACGCCATCGGTCCACGGCGCGATGGCCGTAGCCGCCGATTGAAACAGCGGCACGTCGTTCAGCAGTGTCCGTAAGATCAAGCTGCCCGCTTTGAACTGCGCGACGAGATTGAAGGCCATGAAGAATACGATCAGCAACGTGGCCAACAGCCCGAACTGCCAGTTTTCGTAGCGATCGCGCAACACATCGGGCACGGTGATGGCCCCGGTCTTGCGGGCCACCTGATTGATGCGTTTGGCCAGCAGGCCCATTGTGCAGATGGGCACGACCATGTAACTGGCGATCCATAGCGCCAACGTCCAGCCGTGGGTGTAGATCTTCGACGGGAAGCCCGTGAAGCTGCCGCCCGAGGCGCTGGTGGCGGCGAACGTGAGCGCAAAGGCCCATACGCCCAGGCTGCGGCTGCCGAGAAAGTACTCGCTCAAGAAGCTCTTGCCTTGCAGCAGCCGGTTGGCGAGCGCTGCCAGCGCGAACACCACCAGCGTGTAGAGCGCGAACGAGACGAGCGCGGCATTGGAAGCGTCGGCCCCCTGGGCCAACAGAACCGGGATGCCGGCGGGCGCGGCTTCAGGCATCCGATGGGTCCCGTGGCTGGCCGGCCTGGGCAGCGGATTGCTCGCCCACGTCCAAGCCTTCGTGCGCTTCGCCCAAATCGTCGTCACGCATGAAGGCGAAACAGAACCAGAGGGTGAACACGTCGACCACCGCCCACGGCATCACCACGGCATAGAAGGCCCAATCGGGGATGCCCCACACCGTGCCGATCTCAGCGACCGGCCGGCGATAGCCCCACAGCCAGGCGACGATCACCGCCCACAACAAACAGGAGAACCACACGGCCAGAATCACCAGCCCTTCGCGGCGGGCATGGAGATAGACCGGATCGTACGGCGGGCGTTGTTGCGAGTTGCCGGCCATCGTGACCGTCGCGTTCGGGAACGAGTCGCGCTACACGTGCAAGCGGCGGCGCATTCTAGGTAGCCGCCCCGCGCGCTGCAAATTGTCATCGCGACTATCAGAATGCAACGATCTACAGCGATCGCTCCTCCTCAGCGATCCAATGAGCCGGCGACGTCAGTCCCCGGATTGGAAGTTGTCGCCAAATGGTCCGACACATCTGGGAACCGACACTCCCGGCTCCGGTCCGAGTTCGACTATCGCAACGAACGTGTCCTGGTCTGAAGATCTTGGCGCGGAATGCGCGTACATCAAGACAGTTTTGCACTCCTCGAAAAATCGCGAGCGAAAAGTTTGCGCGCCGCGGCCGCTGGGGC
>CALKYM010000073.1 GCA_938003525.1 uncultured Planctomycetales bacterium
CGCCACCCAGTGTCCGCCGCCGGGGCACGCTAACGCGAGCGCTGATTCAACCGCCGCGCTCTTTGCCTCACTCCACCGACTGTGCAGGATGTCCAGCCAGCGGACGCGGTAGTCGGCATCTTGTTGGGCGAGTGCCAACTCCACCTGCCCGCCATTGGGAAAGTAAACGGCGTACCGATGGTCCGGATGCACGCTCAGATACGCCTCGTTCGGCTCGCGCGAGTGTAGCCGCTCGCTGCTCGCATCAGGCACCGCACCGAAGAATTCGAACTCGGCTTCCAGCATGCGGAAGCTGCGGATGTGTGCCCGCGCCTGTTCGCTCAATCCGAGTCCGGCATCGGGCCGATGAAATCGCGTACCGGCCGCGCCACCCAATAGATTCCGCCAGAAGCGTTCCGCGCCGTCGCGGCTGTTGCCGAAACGCCCGGTGTCGGCGCCGTAGATCTTCACGGTGTTCAGCGGACGCGGATGCCGGGCGAGGTAGTCTCGTACCCACTGCAGGTTGTCCCAATGTGCCTGCCCGCGATTGTGATTGTTCTGTGAGATGTCGACGAACGTATACCGCTCGGGATGATCGAACGTGCGGCGGTGGTGCTCGCCCTTGGGATCCCACTGATCCCACATTTCGGTGATGTAGACCTCGACGCCGGCCTCTTCGGCACGCTGCCGAATGCGCATGGCCCAATACTCCGGCCACTCGGGCGCGGCGCTGGTCTCGTTGTCGATGCAATACAACACGTGAGAATGCGCCAGCGAGTACGACAGCAGCTTGTCGATCTGCGCCTGCTGGTATGGCAACACGACCTCGTTGTTCTCCAGCGTCGGCACCGCGCGAAAGAACGGGTTCTCGTTGTTGTTGGGGTGCTGCCGATAGGTGTGCTTCAAGCCCGATTCGGCCGCCGTGTAATTCACGTTGTTCTTGGGGTTGTACGGGTGCAACGTCCAATTGGTCGAACGGCTGTCGGCGTAGTCGAAGCGGTCCCAAAGTTCGATCTGCACGATGATGCCGCGCTCGGCCGTCGCGCGCAAGAAACGATCGAATCGATCCCAGTACTCGTCGTTCCATTGCGCGAGGTCGTACTTACCGCTGGGTAGTTGCCGAAATGGATAGACCTCGAAACCCTTGTCGGGCCGGTCGCTCATCGTATTGCGGACATAGTTGGCCCCGACCGCAACCATCGCATCCAGATGCTTCTCGACCTCAGGCATCTGAAACAGGTTGTCGTCCCCGCTTCCGCCGACCAGCAACACAGGCCGACCACGATGCTCCCAGAAGCGGGGATCTTCCTGCCAGGGGCGGATGGCGTCTTGCGCAGGACAAGGCGAGGCCGAAAGCGCTGAAGCCACGAGAGCGACAACGACTGTCGAAGCCAGCAGCAATCGCTCGGAACCCACGACGGCCGCGCGGGCCGACCCGGACCACGGCTGCAAGAAAGCGACGCTCATGGCGATCCGCGCAGCTCGTACTGCGAGGTCCACAGGACTAGGCCACAGCCAAGTCAATCGGTTCCGATACTACACCTCAGCCGGCACAACATACGGCTCGCGATAAGGCCGCGTCAGGTGGGCGTCGGCCTCGGCGTCGTTCACAAAGCGTTCGGCCTCGGGATTGATGTCCAGCGAACGTCCCACGCGGCAGTCGAGATCGGCCAGTTCGAGCCCCAGCCCGTCGCGGAGGTTGTGCGCCAGCGCTTCGTGCGCGCCGGCAACGACGGGATCGCTCTCGTCGATCTGCGAGGCGGCCTGATTGAAGGGCACGTCCTGTCCCAAGCGGTACGAGACGTTCGCCAGGTGGCACAAGGCACTGGAGTAGTGCCCTTCCAGCACGTCGGCATTGAGGTCGTCGACCGAATGACTACGGACGGCGTTGATGAAGCTGCCGAACGGACCGCCGCGATTGACGCTCACGTCGAAGCTCTCCAGCCGCTCGCCCTCGCTGCTGCCGCGGGGATAGAACTTGCCGCCGGTGATCATCCCTTCGTCCGTGTAGTACTCGTTGCCGACCTTGCGCGGGATGTTCGTCTCGCGCTCCACCAGACCGCGGACCTCGAACACCAACAGCGCGTCGTCGTATTCGAACACGGCCATCTGCGTGTTGGGCGTCTGGCCCTGGTCGTCGTATCCATAACGGCCGCCCAGGCTGTGAACCTTGTTGGGCATCGTGCCACCGGCTATGGCCCAGCGGGCCAGATCCATTTCGTGCACGCCCTGGTTGCCGATGTCGCCGTTGCCGGTGTCCCAGAACCAGTGCCAGTTGTAGTGCACCAGGTTTTCGTGAAACGGCTGCTCGGGCGCCGGCCCCAGCCAGAGATCGAAATCCAGATGAGCCGGCGGCTCCTTGATCGGCTTGCTCTCGATACTCCATCGTGGCTTGCAGCAATAACCCTTCGACACCCGCAGGGGGCCGTACTTGCCCGACTGCACGGCGGCGATCTCGCGTGCCCGCGTGGGGCTGCTGCGATTCTGCGTGCCGTGTTGCACGATGCGATCGTACTTGCGGGCCGCAGCCACCGCCTGGCGACCTTCGAAGACGTTATGGCTGAGCGGCTTTTCGACGTACACGTCCTTGCCGGCCTGACAGGCCCAGATGGTGATGAGCGAATGCCAGTGGTTGCACGTCGCCACCGAGACGACGTCGACGTCCGGATCATCGAGCACGCGGCGAATGTCCTGCTCGCACTTCGGATCGTTGCCGCCCCGATCGCGCACTCGGCTGCTGCGCGGATCAAAGAGGCTCGAATCCGGGTCGACGAGGTACGTCACGTCGACGTTCTGCATGTCGCCGAAAGCGTCGATGTGCGACTTTCCGCGACCGTTGATCCCCGCCACCGCCACACGAATCCGGTCGTTGGCACCCAGGACGCGCGCAGAAGCCTTCGTGCGTCCCGCCGTCACCAGCGGCAAGGCCGTGCCCGCTGCGGCGGCCGATTGCAGAAACCGTCGACGTGTCACGCGCGCCATGATCGTTTCCCCCGGACTGATAGCAGCGATTGCCAACGTGCTCGGCCCGACAGACTAACCGCTGTTCCGAAGAATGTCCAAAAAAGAGCGGTGCCCAGGCGGCAATGGGTGATCGAGGTCGCGGACGATCAGGGACAACGCGCAACGTGTCGCCGGTCACCCCGGTCCGATCACCCCGAAGCCGGCCCAGAAGAACGGGTGCGCGGCGCCGTGAGCTGCCCGTCGTCTGACAATCGCATCGAGCTGTGCCCCGCGCAACGCGTCGGCAATCGACTCGCCATCGGCCAGCTGTCGATAGAAAGCTTGCATCAGTTCGCCGGTCTCTTTGTCGGGCACGCGAAACAGACTGGCTACGACGTTCTCGGCGCCTGCCGACGAGAGGGCTCTGCGCAGGCCCGACACGCCGCTGCCCAGCGCCAAATCGCCCAATCCGGTTTCGCAGGCCGACAGCACAACGAGCTGTGTGCCGCCGAGATCGAGATCGGCGATCTCTGCCGCGGTCAACCAGCCATCGTCGTCAGTACCGCGAGCGACCGCCGCCGTATTGGCTCCGGCCAGCACCAAGCCGCTCCGTAAGAGCGGATTCTGCATTTCCTGCAGCCGGCTCAACAGCGCGCTGGCAGCGAGCTCCCCCGCCCCACTACCCCGATCGAAAGGCGTCACACTGTAAGCCTCGGTCTCCGTCGCCGGTAGGTAGAATCCGTGTGTGGCAAGGTGCAGCACGCGCGGCGCAGGCAACGCTTTCAGCCGCGATTCAAGCGCTTGGTCGCGCACGAAGATAGAAACCGGCGCAAATGCGCCGTCGGCCAACACCGCCTCGATCGCCGCAGCCTCTGCCATCGTGCCTGGCAGCGCGCTCCACTGGAGCCCGCGCTGCTCGATCGCGTACCAAGCATCACCAGCCGGCGCGCTGCGCGAGACGATTTTCCCAGGGTCCTGCAAATCGCTCGTGGCGATCGCATCGTCGACGGTTTTTCGGTCGAAATCCGGCGCCGCAAAGACGGTCGTACCGGTCGCGGGGGCATGCGGCGTTCTCAGGAGATCGCGCGGGCTCGACAAGTAGCGAAGGCGATAGCGCTGGATCAAGTAACCGCCGGCGCCATCGTCCAGCATCGCCAAAGGCAGGCGATTGAGCTCGCCGTCCGGCGCAACGAATAGTGACGAGGCGGGCGCCGCTGCGTCCCATACTGCTCTGAAACGTCGGTCGAGCGGCGCCTGCACTTCGCGCAACAATTCGACCGCCGCTGCCTCGCCAGCCAGCTGTAAGGTCTGAGGGGTGTCGGTCAACGCCCGCCGCACATCCCGCACTTCGGCGTCAATCTCTTCAGCGAGCCCAAGGTCCAACAGTCTGACGGAGTGATCATCACTTCGCGCAATCAGCGCCAGATACCGCGCCGGCTGCCAGACGGCATCACTGCCGACTGCGCCAAAGTCGAAGGGCCGCACCCGGGCAATCTCGATCAGCGCCGCATCCTCACTCAGGCGGGCTCGAACGTTCTTCAAATCCACATCGGCCAGCCGTTGCGGCAATTGGGCGTGAAGCTGGCCCTCCAGCTCAAGAATCCGCGCCCGGAGGTTCTCTCGTTCCCGCGCGGCGCTGCCGGCGTCGCCATCGACGGCCGGCCGCAGCGCCAGTTCCCGCTCGCGGACTTCCGCGCTGCGCAGTTCGGCGACGGTCGTCATCACGCCGACATCCTCTGCCAAGCGCCGTCGGAGCTGCCGGTAATGACACAATGCATCGAGCACGACGGTCTTACGGCGCAGCGACCATTCCAGCGCCAACTCGGCCAGCTCGGGACGCTCGTCGACGTGGCGGGACACCAGGGACAACAGCAAATCGAGCGAGCCGCTGATCATCCGCAAATGCGAGCGCATCGTCGTTTCGGCCGTGAACCCCAGCACCTCGTGTAGCAACTTCTCTTCGACATGCATCGCCTGTTCCGCATAGGCGATCGCTTCGTCTGGGTGGCCGAGGGCCTCTGCAACCATCGCGCTGTGTGTCAGGGCAATTGCGTAGTGCGGATGGCGGCGTCCCAACGTCGCTTCAGTCAGCTCGAGTTCTTCCGCCGCCAGCCGCGCGGCCTCGTCGAAGCGTCCCAGGCGGCGATACAGCGTCCCCAGGTTGCCGATCGAGATGGCCAGTTGTGGATGCGACTCGCCCAGCACATGGCGCCGGATCGCGATCGTCTCCTTCAACTGCGAGACCGCTGTCTCCAGTTCACCGCGGTTAAAGGCCACCACAGCAAGATTGTTCAGCGTCACCGCGCACGCGGGATCTTCGAGCCCCAACTGCTCGCGCTGCACGGCCAATGCGCTTTCCAATGTCTGCCCCGCCGCGTCCTGGTCGCCCAGTTCGGAGTGCAGCAGACCAAGATTTGCCAAGGACATGGCGTAGAAGGCGTCATCCGGACCCAGCGCATTGCTTAGCGTCTCGACGGCTTGCTCCATCAGCGGCAGGGCCGCCTGATAGTCGCCGATCGTGCGATACAATCCCGCCAGGCTGGCCAGCGCATTGGCGTATGCTTGCCGGTAACCGTCCCCCGCCGCCGCGTAGATCCCCAACGCTCTCCGGAACAACGATTCGGCCAGCGCGTAGTCACCGAATTCCTCGAATGCCAGCCCGAGATTGTTCCAGTACATCGCAGTCAGGGGCGAACTCGGGTCAGCAACTTGCTCCCAGATCACGAGCGCCCGACGATAGAGTTCCTCGGCCCGAGGATAGTTCCGCATGTCCCAACACAGGTCGCCGTACTGGTAAACGATTTCGGCGTAAGTGGCCGTCGCGTCGTCGGCAGGTGCTTCCAACGCCTGCAGCGCCTCTCGCAACAGAGCTTCGGCAGCGGCAAAGTCAAGCACCGCCCGCTGGGTACCTGCCAGATTCGCAGCAATCAGCGCGAAGCCTTCTCCGGTCACCTCGCCCGAGCGGCGCTGGACGGCGAGTGCCTCCCGCAGGTGTGCTACCGCCTCGTCTAGTTTCCCCGCATAGTGATACAGCAGGCCGAGATCGTTCCATGTCGATGCGGTCAGCGGGTGTGCGGATCCCAGCAAGCGGCGGCGAATCATCAACGCCCGCTGATACAGGGGCTCTGCGAGATCGTACTCGCTGCGGTTGTAGTACAGTGCCGCCAACTGATCGAGTACCTCCGCCACAATCGGATGGGCGTCGCCGAGCAGCGCTGTGAGATCGTCGAGCGCGTCTCGTAAAGTCTGGAACGTGTCTCCCGTTGGGACTTCGTCTGCCTGCCTGCTGGCTGCATGGACGAGTGCGAGAACCGATGCCAGTTGTTCGCGCTCTTCGGACGGCATCTCGCTCAATTGCCGGCAATGCTCGTATGCCAGCCGTGCATCGACGGCTCGCCAGTGGTCCGCGCCAAGCCGGCTCACGACAATCTGCAATGCCTGCCGCCGGACTTCGCAGGCGGC
This sequence comes from uncultured Planctomycetales bacterium, assembly GCA_938003525.1. Taxonomy (GTDB): domain Bacteria; phylum Planctomycetota; class Planctomycetia; order Pirellulales; family JAEUIK01; genus CALKYM01. The sequence goes on from CALKYM010000073.1 coordinate 6,385, forward strand.
GCCGAGATGATCGGCTGCCAGGTGTAGTTTGGCCAACAGCTCTAGCGCCGCAGCCACGCGTAGATCTTCCGCTCCATGTGCTTCGCGGCAGAGCCGCGCGGCCGCCTCAGCCGCTTCGATCGCGGCGTCCACATCGCCCTCGCCTGCCAACTGCTCTGCCCGCGCCCGTTGCCGCGCAGCCGCTGCCGCGGCATCATCGTCGGCCGGGCTTGTGGTCGCGGCCACGACGACGAATAGCAGAAACAGAGAGCCGATCCGCATCACAATACCGCCGCTGAGACACCAACCTCCGGATTGATCTGTCGACGCAGTCCTCGAAAGAAACGCGCGAGGACATCCCAAGCATACCACTGCATTGGGCGTCGGCAGCCCGGCTGATGGCGCCCCTCGGATGCGGTGCGGGCCGTCATTCGGCTGCTTCGCGGATCGCCGCCTGGCTGCTCGCAGGCGACCGTTGGGTTACACTAGACGCCCAAACGTCACAAGTGATCGAACTTGCCTCGCCTCAACAGTAATATTCAATATTCGCGCGCGGCACGTCTCACAAGGAGAATCATCTTGCTCACGGCATCCGTTCGCTGCCGGCTGGTCATCTTCATCGCCTTCTCGAGTCTGTTGGGAATGTCGCAGGCGCTGGTGGCCGCAGAGGCGGCTCCCAGCCAAAGTGCCGACGACCTGCTCAAGCCCCAGCCGCGGCCGGCCCGCCCTGCCCTGCCGCCCAGCGCGCTGCCGCTGGAGTTCATCGATGGCGAGCGGATCGCGCTGGTGGGCGGATCGACCGCCGAGCGGATGAACCTCTTCGGCTACTTCGAGACGCTGCTGCACGCCCGCTTCCCCAATAAAGAGCTGGTATTTCGCAACTTCGCACGCCCGGCCGACGAAGTCGCCATACGCCAGCGTCCCAACGACTACACCAAGCTCGACGATCCGCTGCGGGCTTTCGGCGCGGACACGATGCTCTGCTTCTTCGGCTTCAACGAGTCGTTCGCCGGCTCCGACGGCGTCGAGAAGTTCCAAGCCGACTACCAGCGGTTCCTCGACGACTTCGCCAAGCGCTATCCTCGCGACGATTCCGGCGCCCCGCCCCGTTTCGTGCTCGTCTCACCCATGGCCTTCGAGCCCACCGGCGATCGGCTGTTGCCTGACGGCAGCGAGGAGAACGCGAACCTCGAATTGTATACCCAGGCAGTGCGGGAAGTGGCGCAGCGCCGCGAGCTGGCCTTCGTCGACGTCTTCACGCCCACGCTGGCCCGCTTCACTGCCGAACCGGGCATGCAGCACACCATCAACGGCTGCCATCAGAACGCCGCCGGGGATCGCGAGTTGGCCATCGCGCTCGATCGGCGGCTGTTTGGTAGCGGCAATCGTGTTGATTTGGCCGAGGCCGACTTCGAGCGGCTGCGCGCTGCGGTGAACGACAAGGCCTGGCACCACCAGCAGGACTATCGCATGGTCAACGGCTGGTACGTCTACGGCGGACGCCGCACCTGGGACACCGAGACCTTCCCCCGCGAGTACGTCAAGCTCCGCAACATGGTGGCCGTCCGCGATCGTTACGTGTGGGACATCGCACAGGGCGAAACCGTTTCGGCCGCTCCCGACGACGGCAACACCGGCGAGCTGTTCGTCCCCCAGACCCGCTTCGGTACGCCGCGCCAGAATTACTCGGAAGCCGAGGATCTACGCTACCTCACCCCCGATGACTTCATCGCCTCCTGCACGATGCCGCCTGGCTTCGAACTGGAGCTGTTCGCCGATGAGACGCAGTTTCCCGAACTGGCCAATCCGGTCCAGCTTTCCTTCGACGGACGCGGTCGGCTGTGGGTCTCCACCATGCCCACCTATCCCATGTGGCGGCCCGGCGATCCCAAGCCCGACGACAAGCTCTTGATCTTCGAAGACACCGACGGCGACGGCCGCGCCGACGACTGCAAGGTGTTCTGCGACGGGCTGCACTGCCCCACCGGCTTCGAGTTCTACGGCGACGGTGTGCTGATCGTCAGCCAGCCGCGCCTACTATGGGTTCGCGATACCGACGGCGACGATCGCGCCGATACGATCGTCAATTTTCTCGATGGCTTTGCTACCGACGACACACACCACACCATCGGCGCTTTCGAGCCCAGCCACGGCGGGAAGCTCTACATGATGGAGGGGCTGGCGATGAGCACCACGGTCGAAACGCCGTGGGGCCCCTTCCGCAACTTCGCCACGCCCGGCGGCTACGTGCTCGATCCGCACAGCCTCCGGCTTTCGCACTTCGTCACGCCCGGCTACGGCAATCCCTGGTGCTGCGTGTTCAACGAGTGGGGTCAGGCCATCGTGGGCGACGGCACCAGCGCCGTCCAACACTGGGAAACGCCGCTCTCCGGCAAGCAGTTCGGCGGCCGCCAGGGTCTCAAGCCGGTGTTCAACAACGAGGGGATGCGGCCCTGCATCGGCAGCGAATTCCTCATCACGCGCCTCTTCCCCGACGACGTGCAGGGCCACTTCATTTACGCCTGTGTCATCAATATGAACGGCATGCCGCGATTCCATGTCGGCGATGACGGCGCCGGCTACTCAGGCCATCGACTCAAACAAGACGGCCAGCCCGCCGATTTGCTCCGCTCGACCGACAAGCACTTCCGCCCCGTCGATCCGCAAATCGGCCCCGACGGCGCGCTGTGGTTCGGCGATTGGTCGAATGCCCTCATCGGGCACATGCAATACTCGCAGCGAGATCCGAATCGCGATCACCAGCGTGGTCGACTCTACCGCCTGGTACACCGCGACGGCGAGCTGATCGAGCCGGTCACGCAATACGACAAGTCAACGCGCGATCTGTTCGAACAATTCCGCGCCCCCGAATGGCGCACGCGGCAGCGCGCCCGCCGCGAACTGGCCCAGCGTCCGACCGACGAAGTCCTGGCGGCCACCTCCGAGTTTCTAGCCAGTCTCGACACTTCGGATCCCGTCCACGATCGCCTGCTCTCTGAAGCGCTCTGGGTCCAGCAGACGCATCACTCCGTCGATCCGCAGTTGCTCGAGCGCGTCCTCTCCGCCGAAACGTATGAGGCCCGCGCGGCCGGGACGCGCGTGGTGGCTGATGAGCGCCACTTGTTGTCCGGCACTTTCGAGACGCTGGTCCGTATGTCGCAGGACGAGCACAGCCGCGTCCGCACTGAGGCCATCCGCGGCTTGAGCTACTCTCCCACGCTCGAAGCCGCCGAAGCGCTGTTGGCCACCGTCTCGTTGCCCCAAGATTATTGGACCGAGTACACGCTCGAACACGCCCTGGCTGCCAACGAAGCGGTCTGGCGTCAAGCGTTCCTCTCGGGACAGTTGGCCGCCAATAACGAAGCGGGACAAGCGATGCTGCTCGAATTGCTCTCCGCCTCGAAGCTGGGCGGCGCCGCTGCTCCCTACCTGCGTACATTGCTCGGCCAGGATTCGCCGACTGAGGAACAGCGCAACAAGGCCATTCAGGCACTGGTCGACATGAAGGGTAACGCCGGCAACGGCCGCCAGATCTTTCTCCGCAGTTGCACGGCCTGCCACAAGCTGGGCGATCAAGGACGCGAGTACGGCCCCGATATCACCGAAGTCGCGCCCAAACGCACCAAGTATCAGCTCGCCCAGTCGATCATCGACCCCAATGCCGAAGTCGACGAGAAGTATGTCTCGACCGCCATCATCACCAACGACGGCATCGCCATCACCGGCTTGGTCGTCAGCGAAAACGACGACGAGCTGGTGATCTTCGACGGCAAGGACCCGCACACCATCGCCAAGATCGACATCGACGAGCGCGAGACGCTCAAACAAAGCAGCATGCCCGAGGGCCTCGCCGCCGCTCTGGCCCCCGTCGAGTTCCTCGACGTGGTGGAGTTCCTCGCCTCGTTGAAACAGCAATAGTAAATCTTTAGAACCTGAGCCGGGGGCGTCAGCCCCCTGATGGTTCACAACGTCCGAAAACGCCACGCGATCCGGTGGCTGACGCCACCGGCTCAGACATGAAGTCGATAAGGTACCGACGCTGTGCAGTGTGTATCGATCGTGCCCAGATTCGGCCGGGTTGCCACTCGGGTGCCACTGCTGGCTCGCCCAGCAGTGGCGCGACCAACTTAGTGTGCGAGTCCCATGTCGTTAGAGCGATTCAGACAACTGCGACCATGAGTCTTGCGAGCCGCAAAGTCTTCTGAGCGCTGCTGGATCAGCCAGCCGTGGCACGCAGCGTGTGAGCGAAGTGGCAACCACCAGCGAGACCAACGCCACGCAACCCGCTGGGCGCATCACTCTCCTCCACGGCCTCCTGCTCATCGCCGTCACCTGTGTCGTCTACGGCCGGGCGGCGAGCTTCGCGTTCATCAATCTCGACGACCGCGTGAACGTCGCCGACAACCCGCGATTCGATCCGGTCACCGTCTCCGGCCTGCTCGAATTCTGGCAGGTTCCCTACCAGGCGCTCTACGTGCCGGTCACCTACACCTGGTTCGGCCTGCTGGCCACGATCGCCGAGCAACCACCAACGGCCGATGATCCCGAGCATCTCCAGGCAGAGATCTTCCACCTCGGAAATCTTCTGCTGCACTGCGGCGGCGCGCTTTTGGCGTACGTCCTGCTCGCGCAGTTGTTCGCACATCGCGGCGCGGCGCTGTTGGGTGCGCTGATCTATTCGGTTCACCCCCTGCACGTCGAAAGCGTCGCCTGGATCACCGAAGCCAAGGGGCTCCTCTCAGCCCTGTTCTCACTGGCTGCGCTCAGCGCGAGCCTGCGCTTCGCGATGTCTACCCGACGTGCGGCATGGTGGGGACTCGCGGCGAGCGGACTGTTCCTGGCCGCGCTGCTCTCCAAGCCGTCCGCCGTCACGCTACCGATGATCGTGTTGCTCGTGCTCTCGGTACAGCCGAACGCACGTCACCGTCGCGCCGTCGTGCTGATGGCCGGCTGGCTCGTCATCGCCGCCATCCTCACGATTGCCACCAAATCGCAGCAGGCCGACGGGCACATCGAGCACGTCCCCCCACTTCCCGCACGCGCTCTCGTAGCAATCGATGCGACGACGTTCTACCTGCAAAAGCTCGTCGTCCCCTGGCCGCTCTGTCCCGACTACGGGCGAACTCCGGCGGCCGCGCTGGGAGACCATCTCCTCTGGCTGAGAGTCCTCGCCCCGTTGGCCGTGCTCGGAATCGCCCTCGCCGTCCCGGCCCGCCGCCTGGCGGTCGTAGCCATCGGCGTTTTCTTCCTAGCCCTGCTGCCCACCAGCGGGCTGGTGCCGTTCGGCTTCCAGAACTACTCCACCGTCGCCGACCGCTACGCCTGCTTCGCGCTGCTGGCCCCGGCACTGTTGGCTGCCGGCTTGCTCGCCCGATCGTGGAACAAAACAAGCATCGTCGCCGCCTCCGTTTGGATCGTCGTGCTGGCCTCGATCAGCTTCGTACAAACCGGCTACTGGCAAAACACGCAGACGCTGTTCGCACGCACGCTCGTCGTCAATCCGCGCAGTCATCTCTCCTGCGAAAAGCTGGCCGCCGTCGCCCGCCGCAGTGGCGACATCGCGCAGGCGATCGACTACCTGACCCGCGCCGTCGCGATCAAACCCGACTCCGCCGACCTGCACAACAAGCTTGGCGACGCCCTGTTCCGCGCCGAGCGCTTCGCCGAGGCCGAAACCGTCTTCCGCTGCTCGATCGAACTCGACCCGCACCGCAAAGAACCCCACTTCAACCTCGGCACGCTGCTCGCCCACCAAGGCAATTTCACAGCCGCCCGCGCCCAGCTGCAAACCGCCCTGGAAATCGATCCTCACTACACCGCCGCCCAAAACAACCTCCGCATCGTCGAAGAGCTGCTGCGGCAGCAGGCGGCGGAAAACTGACATGGCTGCAACGCGGCGATAGATTAGTTGGTGACCACTGGTCGATTGATCGCAACGCGCTAGCTCGGCGATCGGCAATGGGTATCTTGCCGCAAGGCCCATTCTCCGCGGGTTACATCACGGCCGCGCACGCTGCGGGCGCGAAAGTCGGCGGGATTGCCGCCATCGTCATTTGCTCGCTGACCGCTGGTGCTGAGCTGGCGATCCAGTGGACTTTCACCCCAGTGCATATCTGGGAAGACGACGGCGACTTTGTTGTCACCACATCGCTGTTCGTGGCCGCATCGTTGATCGTGGCGGGCGCAATTGCGGGTTCGATCTCGGGTGCGCTCACAGCCATGACGAACAGCTTGCCGGCTGCTGTTGTCAAGAGCATCGCGCTCTTCACCGCGAGTTATTTCGTGGCTGCCATGTCCTGTTTTCTCGTGGCGGCAGCCGCTCATAACGCCATCGGTATTGTCGGAACAGTGATTCATCTGATCGTTCTGGGCACGTTCACCGGCACCGTGACACGAGTTTTTGCGCGTGCCCGCCAGTCGGGCGGCGCGTGGCAAGTCGGGCTGCACGAAGCGTTCTTGCTCATGGCGATCATCGCGACTCTCTTCACCTGGAATGCACACCACCTCCAAGACGTACGAAGGGACGCGGAGTTTCATGCAGTCGGCGCCGATATCCAGTGGAACCCCTTCGACGAGCCGCTGGCCTACTGGGAGTTTGGCTATGTTTGGCAGATACGCTTTGACAACGGAACACTGAACGATGCCGAACTTGCCGACCTGGCACTCATGCTGTCCCACTACAGAGAACTTGCTCTCGACCTGGGCGAGAACCCCATCAGCGACGCGGGCGCGAAGGCGCTCGCTTCACTCGACAACCTTGCCTACGTCGACGTGCACGGCACCACAATCACCCAATCGGGCATCGTCGAGTTACAACGCGCGTTGCCAAACGTCGAAGTCAAGTGGTGAAGTATTGCTGCGTCAGCAGGCGGCGGAAAACTGATCTCGGCATAGCCGGCGGCGGGCAGAGAAGTATGTGCCGCCATGTGGCGCCGTCGCAGGATTGCGGTACGATTCAGGAGTGGGCGCTTCGTTCTCCATCGTGCGACAGCTTGGCCCACACATTACGTTCGGTACGTCTACCGGTCCGGCGAGATGGCTACGATTCAGAAGTCGGGCAGGCGCGCTGCGGCGCCAGCGGCCCGTCCACCTATTTCCAAGCGCCTGACTCCAACTCAAGCGGGTGGCCTGACGGCAGTCCTGACCAGTTTTGTGATGTTCGCTGCCGCAGCGACGCTCGTTGAGTTGTCGATCGAACATCTCGGTCTTGCCGACAAGCTTCTGTTGATGTGCGTGTGCGCGCCTTGGGTCGCACTGCTCGCTGTGCCCGGAGCGCTCGCGGGAGACGTTGCGCAGCGGACGCACAATTCACTTGTCGGCGCGCTCTTGGGAGCCATCGTGTGTGGCCCCTTGGTCGGCTACTACGTGTTGTACTGCTTTGCGCCGCTATTGTATTGGCAACTCAGCATCGGCGACGCGATGATCAATGGTGCGCTGGTCGGAGCATTCGCGGGTGCGGCAGCATCGATAACCGCGCGATCCACTGCCGAAGAGCATGATACGCAGTTGAGGCTGACGGATTTGTTTCTGCTCATCACGGTGATCGCATCCGCCTGCGCGTGGTTCAGCTACGCAATGCGGGCCTTCGATCTCGATCTGTAGGCGCCGACCAGCGCGGCGAGCGACGCTGAACTGAATCGCGAAGCTTTTCTTTTTGCTAGTCGCTCCTGGTTTTCACGCGCGCCATCATGGACCTTCCTCCAACAGGCTGGACTTCCGCCGACCGGGCCGTCGAAATCCGTCGCATTGGTGCGATCGTAGGCGGGACTACAGCAGCTGCCATCTGCCTGTTGATGTTTGCGCTCTATTGGGCGATTGTCGGTGTGCCATCGCGTCCAATATTGTTCGACGGCGGACCTTCGGCTTTGGATCTGGTGCTATACGTCGGTCTATTGGCGTGGCTCGCTGCCATGGCCGGAGCTCTGGCGGGAAGATTGTCTTCAACAACAGCTAGCCTGCCGGTGGGCGCAGTCTTTGGAGTCGTCATGGCGGTCGCAACGTATTTGGTGTCCGGCGCATTTTGCTGCATTCCGTTCGCCGTGACTCTCTCCACGCTCGGTGTCGTCGGCACGGCAATCCACGTCGGCACCATCGGCGCGCTCTCAGGATCCGTCGCAACAAGCTTCACCCGCGCCCAACTCAGCGGGGCAAAGTGGCAGTTCGATCTCCAGGAAGCGTTCATATTCATTACACTCCTTGCGCCGCTGGCTGCCTGGTACGGTTACCATGTCCACCAGCCACACACGTACACGCCCTTCTGACGTCGCGCGACTTCTTCACATCAAAGCAACCGACAGCTCGCCTGTCGGTGTTGGAAAGCAACCTCAGGCAGTCCAGCGCGCGTCCCGCCGACGGGCTGCCAGTCCGACGCGAAGCGCGGCTGCGCGTCGCTGAGAACGCGGACGCTTCTCGTGCAAGGGCACTCCGGCTGACTAACTGGCGGCCCCAGTCCCCGACACAAAGCGTCACCAAAGCAAGGCTTGCGACGCAGCCGAAAAACCGTTTCGTTTTCTGACACCCTGCGGTTAAAACCGAACGCGTTGGATGTTGCTAGTGCGACACGTGGGCGGGTGGCTGACGCGAGCCATCGGCCTCGGGTGTGCTAGCGGCTGGCGGCTGCGGTGGTTCGCTGCGGTCGTCGACCGGAACGTCAAAGCGGCCTGCAGGAAGGTCCTGTTGATGCTGGGTGGACGATGATCGACGCGCGCCTAGTTCACCGCACCCC
>CALKYM010000074.1 GCA_938003525.1 uncultured Planctomycetales bacterium
AGCGGAACGCCGCTGTAGCGCACGTAGCGGCGATCGGCCGAAATCACAGCCGTGGCGATCAGGTTCGTGCCTTCGGGCAGCACCGTGATCACCGGCTGGAAACCAACCGCACCGCCGATGCGCGGCAACACGCGGTTTCCGGGATCACGACCGCTGACAAGCCCGGCCAGTGCCGCCGGGTCGCTGACGATGGCCAGTTGCTGATTGAGGACTTGCTGGCCGGCGGCCAGTTGCTGGTTGGCTGCTGCGGCCAGTTGATGGGCTTCCAAGGCGTCCTGACGCCGCCCATCGGCTAGTTCGAAGGTGACCAGCGCGTCTTTCTCTCCGAGTGGAATCTGCTGCCGCTGGTGCGTCGCGTTCGGGCCGGAATAGTTGGTGTAGATGTCGACCGTCACCCGGTCTGCCGCCACGTCACCCCACACGCGACGCACGAGCACACGGTACTCGCCGCTGAACGCCTGCGGGCACACATAGGCTTCTGAGTATCCCCCCGGCGCGGATGCACCGACTTGCGGCAGACTATCACCCATCAGCACGCCGCCCGAAGTCGTCTGCGGGTCGTGGAATGAGCAAATCGTGCCGGCCGGTTCTTCGACCAGAACGTCGACGTCGGCCTCGCCCGTCCACGAGACGATCACCACGCAGTCGCGCACCACGGCTTCGTCGAGCTGCGCCTTGTACTGGGCGGCCTTCTCCGATTGGCCTTCGGCCTCGAGCCGCGCCAGTGTCGATTCGGCGATGCGATAGGCGGCCTTCCAGACGTCGACCTTTTTCTCGGGAACGGCCTGGCTCAGGATGCCGCAGGTGGCCCACATGACGCCGTCCACGTCGTCAATGCGGGAAGCAACTTGCAAGCCCAGCGCGTACGGTTGCAGCCGCGCTGGTGCGGCCTGGGAGACCGTGCGGAACAGCTTCAGGGCTCGCGCTTCCAAACCGCTACGGGCGAAGTAAGTGGCCAGATGCAGCAAATCGAGATTCGACTGGGCGAAGTCGGCCGCCGACATCAGCACACGTTCGATCTCTTGCGGCTCGCGCCCTTCGGCCTGCATGGCCAGCGCCAGGCCCTCGTACATCCAGGGTTGTGCGTGACCGTGCCGCACTGCAGCCAGCAGCAAAGCCGAGACATGTTCGAACTGTCGGTCCGACATCAGGCGGCGAGCGGTCTCGCCAATCACTTCGGGTGCGGCGTCGAACTCCGCGAAGTAGGCGTCCCAGGCCGCGGCGACGTCAGCGCCCTCCTTGATCGTCAAGCGAATGTAACCATCGCGCTGCGAGTGGGGCGTCTCTTGGGGCGTGTCTGCGGCAGCTTGTGGCTCGGCAACGCGTTGCGCGGGCTGGCTCGGGCGAGTGCGTTGGGAATCGGAAGAGAGGGTCAGCCCGTCTTCTTCGACAGCGAACGCGCGGAAACCGCCACCTTGCGGCAACGGGAATAGATTGTCGCGGACGTTGAAGTTGCCGCCGCCGCCGAATCCGCCACCGCCGCCGCCGAATCCACCGCCACCTCCGCCGAATCCGCCACCACCACCGCCAAAACCGCCACCGCCGCCGCCGAATCCGCCACCACCGCCGCCGCCACCGAATCCGCCGCCGCCGAACCCGCCGCCGACGCCGAAGGCTTGAATCGGCACGACGAGGTCGGCCACCGGGTAGACCTTGGTGACCAGCCGCTGCTCGGCATCTTCAACGGTCGTGATCAACAGCACCTCGTTGTCGATGACGTAGGTCAGATCCATGTCTTCGAGGATCAGCTTCAGCGCCGAGCGTAACGAGACGCCCTGCAACGTGCGGGTAATCGGTGCACCACTGTCGATGCCAAAGTCGTCGAGCGCCCGTCGATTCAACTCGATCTCGATTTCGTGATAGTCTTCGAGAAAGGCGAGCACGTCTTCCAGGGGCGTGTCGATGAACTCGATGTCCGTCGGCTCATCGAGTTCCTTGACGATCTTCTGCTCGGCAGGATTGGTCGAGGCGAGATCGACGGAGGCGTATTGCTTGCGGCTCTCGGTAATACGCCGCCAGACTTCGGCCGGCGGATAAACGATCGGAGGCTCGTCCGATATCGGGACGAACGAACGCTCGACGGACTCCAGCGCATCGAGATAGCCAAACTGCCGTGCTTCGCGCAGGGCGAGCGCCGTCGTCACGGCGCCCACCATCGAGGCGTGCCTGACGGCCTGCTCGGTGACCACGGCGGGCGCTGTGCTGCCTTCGGTTTCTTCTCGAGCCACCTCAGCAACCTGGCGAGCCGACTTGAAGAACCCTTCGTCCATCAGCGTGTTGAACCGCACGATCATCTGTTCGATCTTTTCATCGCGCAGGTACAGCGCCTCGGTGGCCCGCTGCCGGTCGCGGGCAGCAGCTTCGACGGCTTGAGCGCGGATCGTACGTTCGACGAACTCGTCGGCACGTTGGGTTCCCTGCCGCATGGCGTCTTCGAGTTTGCGCAGCAGTTGCAAGCGGACTTCCGCGTCCAGTTCGACCGCCTGGCGCACCTCTTCGTGCACGAGCTTCAGCCGCTCGAGGGCCACTTGGGGATCGGTATCCATCAGGCTGCGGGCGTCGTTGATGGCGTTCTGGACCACAGCTTCCATCAGTTGCGCGCGGACGCGCTGTTCGGTCTCGACGGCACCCACGAAGCCGCCGTCTTCGGCCAGCGGACCTTCGCCTTCGCCCAGCGGCGCGTCGTCGCGCTGCGCGAGTCGTAGCCCGACTTCTGCCTCGCCGGTCTGCACGCGTGCGGCCGCGCCGCGAATCACCTCGGAAGCGGCATTGCCCGGTTCCAGTTCGTCGGCCGCGTCGGCCAGTCGCTCCGCGTCGTCGAGCTGGCCGAGCACTACGGCTTGCCGGCC
>CALKYM010000075.1 GCA_938003525.1 uncultured Planctomycetales bacterium
CGCTGCTAGCGGTGGCAGTACCATCGGCGCGATCGCAATTGCGATTCTCCCGCAGCTTCACATGTGCGATAGTTCGGCGCAGATGCGGGCTGTGCCCAGGATGATGCCGCGAAGAACCAGCAGATGCTGCCCAATCACCACGCACGTCGATTGCGCAACAGCCGGCCAGCCTACGACATCATCGGTGGCATTCCGCTCATTGGCTGCGTGACGGCTTCCGGATCGAAGAACGCCGCGCTGCCCATCCTGGCGACGGCGCTGCTGGCTGAAGGCCCGCTCGAACTGGGCCGCGTGCCGCGACTGGTTGACGTGCGCACGATGAGCGGCGTTTTGAAGGCGCTCGGTGTGGCGGTGCAGTGGATCGAACCGGACCGAGTTCTGGCGACGGTCGTCGATCCCGCGCGCTACACGGCTCCGGCCTCGCTTGTGGCCCGTATGCGAGCCAGCTTCTGCACGCTTGGTCCGCTACTCGCGCGAAGGGGTCGCGCCGTCGTGCCGCTCCCTGGTGGATGCCGCATCGGACAACGCCCCGTCGACATGCACTTGCGCGGGCTGGCGGCGCTGGGTGCCGAGCTGAGCGTCCGCGAGGGCTTTGTGTATGCCAGCGCCAAGCGATTGCGCGGAGCGGCCATTGATTTGCGCGGTCCGCGTGGCTCGACCGTGACGGGAACCGCCAATGTCCTCTCGGCGGCCACGCTCGCTCGTGGCACGACTGTGATCTCCAATGCTGCCCGGGAGCCGGAAATCGTCGCCTTGGGACAATGCCTGCGCACGATGGGCGCCGACATCGAGGGGCTCGGCACGACGCGCATTGTGGTCCGCGGCGTGCGCGATCTCGATGGCCCGTCGTTCACGCTGCCGCCCGATCGTATTGAAACGACCACCTTGCTCCTGGCCGGAGCGATTACCGGTGGCGATGTCGCCGTGCAGGCTACGGATCCCTCGCAGCTTCGGGCTGTGTTGGACTTGCTCGACTCTGCAGGTGCGGAACTCGTCACCGATGGCGACAGCGTCCGCGTGGTCGTCAACCGTCGCCTGCGTGCCGTGAGCGCCTGCGCCACTCCGTATCCCGGTCTGCCGACCGATGTGCAGGCGCAGTGGACGGCACTCATGCTGCTCGCAGCCGGTCGCTCGACGATCGTCGATCAGGTGTTTCCGGAGCGATTCGGGCACGTTCATCACTTGCAGAGGTTTGGGGCCCGGCTGTCGTGCCGCGGACCGGCTTGCAAGGTGGACGGTGTGTCGATGATTCAAGGCGCTCGCACGACGGCCACCGACCTGCGAGCCAGCGCTGCGCTGGTGTTGGCGGGACTGGCAGCACAGGGGAAGTCCCGCGTGCGCCGGATCGACCACCTCGATCGCGGCTACGAACGATTCGAGTCCAAACTGTCTACTCTGGGCGCGCAGATTCGTCGCGTCGAACTTCCTGCGCGGACGCCGGGCGCGACCGCGTCTCTGCCCGACGATCTGGCGGTCGCCTGACGGCCAACTCCTCACCGCCCACATCGCGCGATTCGATGCTGCGGAATCAGGCTATGCCATGTCTTCAGCGGACATGATTTCCGTCTTCGGTTCGCGCCACGGATGTGCGGAGCGGAAACTGCGGATTGGATCGCTTCATCGACCGCACCTAGAATGCATGAACCGGGCCTCCCTCGTGCAGGGCGCGCGAGCGGTCCAGGTTGTGCTCGTGTGCCGGCGTTGTTTCGTGCGTAAGGTTCGGCGATGTCAAAACTCAAGCCGCTGGCCGACAAATTGCAGGCCGCTCGGCAAACGCTGGCCGAGCATTTGCCCTGGAGCCCGGTGAGCTACGTGCCGGGCATTTCGCTCGAGGGCGACCGCCAGCTCTACGCCGAAGAGCTGACCCGAGACTTGCCGGCGGAAAACGATCTGAGGTTCACCTACGCAGACCCGCAGGGACGGCGATTCGCCGTGCTGGCGCAGCGACTGCCTTGGGACAGCGATTTTTTCGGCTATGGCGTGGCGCGGCTCGACGGCGTCTTCCCCCTCGATCCTCCCTACGGACAGATCGAGCCGAACCTGGAAGACGTCCTCGAAGCGTTGATCGATCACGCCAAAGAGCGGGGCATCCGCTATCTGTTCTCACAGGTCGATCCCCGCGACCTGGCGCTACTGCGGGCCTTGGGCGCGCATCGTTTCACGTTGCTGGAAACGCGACTGCACTACCATTTCAGCGTGCAGATCGTGCACTATGTGCGCTTGCCCGATCACATGTCGGAACAGTCGTCGCGATTCCGACCGGCGCGCGAAGAGGATATTCCGTCGCTGGCGGCCGTGGCCCGCGAAGCGACAAACCCCTACGACCGGTTCCACGCCGATCCCTTCATCACCTCCGATCAGGTCGCGCGGCTGATGACCATCTGGGTCGAGGAGTCGGTACGCGGACGCTTCGCCGATCTCACCATCGTACCCGATGTCGATGAGCCCCGGGCGTTCATCACCTATCGCCTGCATCGCGAGAGCTGGGATCGCTGGAACATGCATCTGGTGCAGCCGGTGTTGTCGGCGGTCGCTCCCGAGTGCTACGGGTGGTTCGCTGGAGTCGGACCGCAAATCAATCAGCATTTGCGCGAGCTGGGCGGGCATCACGCTTTTGGCAAAACACAGATCGTGCTGGGACTCGACGCCACCGTTCACCTGGGCAAAGGTGAACACGTATTTCGGCTGCTGCTTTAGTGCTCCGTCAACACGTAGTTTTCGGCTGCGAGTTGTCCTGCGGAGCACTACGATGTTGTCTGCACCAAAGCACTTGCGTCTTTGGCGAACGTTTCGCGTCGCCCGAATGAATCGGGCTGACGCTCCACTAGTTCCGCCGTGCGCTCGGGTCGCCAGGGGCTCATCACGCATCAGGAAAGGCTGAACTCAGCCTGTTCGTCGCAACGGATTCATGAAGCTCTGGGCCATCAGCGATCTGCACCTCAACTACGAGCCGAATCGACGTGCGCTCGAGGCATTGCCGGCTTCTCCAGAAGACTGGCTCATCTTGGCCGGCGACGTCGGCGACCGGCCCGAACATCTCGAGTTTGCGCTGACGACGCTCGAACCGCGGTTTGCGCAATTGATCTGGGTCCCCGGCAACCACGACTTGTGGACCGTGCCGGGCGATCCCTGCACCGAACGCGGCGAGCATCGCTACCGGCTGTTGGTCTCCATCTGTCAGCAGCACGGCACGCTGACGCCGGAAGATGAGTACGCCACGTGGAAGGGTCACGGGCCGGACTGCACGATCGTGCCGCTCTTCCTACTGTACGACTACACGTTTCGACCCGACGACGTGCCGGCCGAGCGTGCCGTGCTGTGGGCGATGGAATCGGGAATCCTGTGTGCGGACGAAGGCTATCTGCATCCCGATCCACATCCCACGCGCGCTGCGTGGTGCGATGCCCGGCTGAACTACACACTCGAGCGATTGAGCGGCATCGACCCGGTGCGCCCGACCATCTTGATCAATCACTTCCCGCTGCGTCGCGATCTTGTTCGGATGCCGCGCATTCCGCGTTTCTCGATCTGGTGCGGCACGCGGCGTACAGAAGACTGGCATCGACGCTTTCGCGCGGCTGTGGTGGTGTCGGGTCATTTGCATATGCGCAGCACCGACTATCGCGACGGCGTGCGCTTCGAAGAGGTCTCGCTCGGCTACCCCCAGCAATGGAACCCTCAGCGCGAGCTCTCGTCTTACCTTCGCGAAGTGCTGCCCGGACCGCCGGGCCAGATGATGTAGAGCTGAACTCGTTCGCTGCGGGCAACGCACTGAGATAGTACGTTACCCGTCGGGCGATTGGCCGCGATAGATGGCCTGCCGCAAGGCGTTGCGCGACGATGTCAGCGGGCCGTCGTCCGTGGCACTTTGCAGTGCCGCGTACATCATTTGGAACTTCGCGTCGACGTCGTCCGCGTAGTGCACGAGCAACGCCTCAGGCGTCATGGGCGGCTTGGGCGAGCCCCACTCGGGCAGTCGCTGATGCGAGACGATGATGTGCTCGAGTCTTAGCAGCGTCTCGTCATCGAGCGCGTGTGCTGCAGCCGCTTCGCGCAGCATGTCGCGGCCTTGCAGAATGTGCCCGATCAGTGAACCCTCGGGTGTGTACTCCGGCCCGGTCGGCTGCTGCTTCAGCTCGCGCAACTTGCCAATGTCGTGAAGAATTCCTCCGGCGACGACCAGCGAAGTGTCCAGCGGCGGCCGCATCTGGGGATAGAGTCGAGCGTAGGTGTCCGCAAGCCAGACGCAATTGCGAGCGACGTTGAGCACGTGCTCCAGGAAACCGCCGGCGAACGCGTGATGATTGCGCGTCGCTGCCGGCAGACTGAACATCGCCTCGCGGTGTTGCATCAAAAGGTCAACGGCCAGTTCGCGCAGCTCGGTCCGCGCAATCTGTTCCTGCGCGATGCCGAGTAGCTCGTCGAACATCTGCTGAGGTTCGAAACGCGAGGACGGCTGGAACATCGCCGGATCGAAACCGTCCGCAGCATCCGACGACATGGCCTCCCGAATCTGGCGGATTTCGAGCTGCGGCCCGTAGCTGGTCTCGCGGTACACGGCCCGCAACTTGTAGCAGGTGCCAGGTTGCCACTGATCGCGGCACGCGCCCGCCCAGGTCGAATCGCTCCAGATCGGGAACGCCACTTCGCGCTGCGCATCGCGGAATCCGACGCGGAAGTACGGTTTGCCATCGCGCGTCGTCAACTCCTCCTTGCTGGTCATCAGCGCGAACAGATCGGCCTCCTGGCCGTCGTCCATCGCCGAAAGTGCAACGACTTCGGGCGGTCGGCTTTCTGTAGTGCGCGCCTTTCCCATGCCATGCTCCTCCCGCCACATCGATGCAATAACTTCAGGCGGTGCTATTCTAACGGTCGATGGCGGCGGCATCGAAGCACGGACTCCGTGTTTCATCGGCAGGCAACGACGCAGCCGTGCGCGGTTCACTTCCGCTGAAGTTCCCCGCGCTGCCCGGTCGACACCACTGCCATGTCCGCTCGCTCGCCAGGTCGTCGCACGGTGCAATCCCAGACACGCCGTAAGGGGCGAAGCACAAAGTCGGCGGCCACACCGCAAGCGGCAAGACCGTCACAACGGACAAAGGGGCGACAGAACGCGCGAATTGACAGCACGATCGCCGCGTTCTTGCACTACCTGCTCAGCGAATGCCACCTGGCTGATAACACGGCTGCCGCGTACGGGCGCGACCTGCGACGCTTCGCCGTTTGGCTGGGACCGCGCGATCCGGGCGAGCTGTCGCTGAGCGACCTGTCCGACTACGCCTCGTGGCTGCACGGTCAGGGACTTGCGCCGGCCACGCTGGCCCGGCACATCGTCTCGCTCAAGATGCTGTTTCGCTTCCTGCAGTTGGAAGGCCAGCTGGACGACAATCCCGTCGAGCTACTGGGTAGCCAGCGGCTTTGGCAGCGTGTGCCGCAGGTTCTTTCGCCGGCCATGGTGACCCGGCTCTTGGGCGCGCCTGCGGCCGAAGATCGCTACTGGCAACGCGACCGCGCCGTGCTGGAATTGCTGTATGCCACAGGCTGCCGCGTCTCGGAGTTGTCGGCGCTCCCCACGCGCGATCTACACATGCGCGAGGGATACTGTCTGTGTCGCGGCAAGGGGGACAAAGAGCGCATCGTCCCGCTCGGCCGCCGGGCAATTGCCGCCGTCGCAGAGTATCTCGACAACGAGCGCCCGGAACTCGCCAGTCGGGGCCCGGCCAATGTGCCCTGGCTGCTGCTCACGCGGCGCGGACGGCGCCTGGCGCGGGAGACGATCTGGGAGATGGTGAAGAAGTACGCCACCCGGGTCGGCGCGCCCGAAGACATCAGCCCGCACACGCTACGGCACAGCTTTGCCACGCACCTGCTGGCCGGCGGAGCCGATCTACGGCAGGTTCAGGAGTTGCTGGGCCACGCCAACATCGCCACCACGCAGATCTACACACACGTTGATCACGAGCGGCTGAAGAAGGTGCACCGCAAGTTCCACCCACGTGGGTAGTGCTCCGTCAACACGTAATTTTCGGGTGCGAGTTGTCCGGCGGAGCACTACGATGTTGTCTGCGCCAAAGCACTTGCGTCTTTGGCGAACGTTGCGCGTCGCCCGAATGAATCGGGCTGACGCTCCACTAGGGTGCGGCAGGCAAGGCGTCGGCCGAATCAGCCCGCTTCGGCGTCTTGTTCGGTGCGCGGCGGGGCGAACTTGATGTTCTGGATGAGGGGAATGACTTCGCCGCCTGAGTAGTAGCCGCTGACGGCCGTGATGGCCTCGATCACATGTTCGTAGTGCAGCCCGTAATCGCAGTCGAGTTCGACTTCGGCTTCCGCGGCCGCGGAGCCCGGCGCGGTCGCGGGCCCCACGATGGCCATCACCTGTGCCCGCAAATCGGTGAAGCTGTTCAGGGCTCTTTCGCCCAGCGAAATGCCGGCCAACGATCCATCGTCACCCGCGCGCAAACGCACCTTGAGTGGTGGTATCGAGACGGGCGGAGCAACGTCCGAGGCAGCAGCCAGCGGCATCTTGATGTTGAAGTCGCCTTCGAGCTGCACGATCTTGAACGTCATGATGAAGAAGATCAGCAGTTGAAACACGATGTCGATCATCGGCGTCATCTGCAGTTCGATCTTCTCCTCGCCGGCGCGTCCACTATGTCGAATCTTCATGATCAGTCACCAGAAGGAATCTCTTGGGCTTCCTCCTGCTTGGCGCGGAGAGCGAACTTCTCGAACTGCTGATCCTGGCAGGCCTGGATCACCTCCTGCACGATCCCCGTCTTGGCGCTGCGATCCGCGCGGATGATCACGGTTGCGTCGGCCGCCTTTTTGTTCAGGCTTTCGAGCACCTGCCGTTCGCGGAGCAGATAGGGGCCGATCCCGTCGACGGGCACCTCTTCACCGGCGAAGAGCACGGTGCCTTCGTCGGTCAATTGCAACGTGAGCGGCTGATCGAGCGGGGCATCCGGCGGTTTAGCCAGTTCGCTCAGTGGCAGCCGAATCCGTTCGTTCGTTTCCGCTTCGGTGAAGTTGATCAGCACCATGAAGAAGGCGATCAACTGAAACGTCATGTCGATCATCGGCGTCATGTCGCCTTCGACGCCATCACGTTTTCTTCGCAGAATCTTCACCGGTTCCGTTCATCCCGCAGAGGAGCTTGGAACTAGGGGGGCCGCCGCTACTGCGCCGACTTTCGCGCCTGCACCTTTTCGAAGCGGCTCATCAGCCCCTCGCTGACGATGCCCACTTCCAACACCAGCCGATTCACCCAGTTGCGCATGATGCCGTAGAAGGCGATCGCCGGAATGGCCAGAATCAGCCCGACGGCCGTCGTCACCAGGGCCGTCGAAATCCCCTCGGCCAGTTCCGAGGGCTTCGGCTGCGCGTTGCTGGTGGCGATCACCACGAACGCGCTGATCATGCCGTGCACGGTGCCCAGCAGGCCGACCATGGGGCTGATAGTGCCGATGAGCTGCACGTAGCTCAAGCGGTGTTCGAGCTTCATGTTTTCGTCTTCGCCAACTTCCTGCATGGCCTCGATGGCCTGCGAATAGCCGGCCGACAGCTTGCCCAGCCCGGCGGCCAGCACGCGCCCCAGGAACGACTCGTCGCTCTTTGCCATTTCGTACGCTTCCTGATACTTCTTCTCTTTGACAAGGGCTTCAAAGCCCTCGACGAGTTGTGTAGGTACTACCGAATCCCGGCGCGCACTGAGGATGTTCATCACGATCAGCGCGACCAGCGTGAACGACAGCCCGAGAAAGACCAGGCTGTAACCAAGCTTCAGCGACTGGTAGAGCCACACCAGCCGGCTGGTGCGTTGGGCGGGCTCTTCGCTACCGGTCGCCGCGGCTGCCTGTTCACCGGTACCATCTCCGGCTGCCGGGGCTTCTGCTTCGGCGGGCGGATCCTGGGCGAACAGCGATGCTGATGGCGTGATTGCCGCAGAGCAAAACATCGCCGCCACCACCAACGTCGCCCACACGACTTTCCACCGCGCGCGGATCCGACTCACTGGGGAACTCACCGTCATGCTGGCCTCCGCTAGTGAAGCGTCAGCCCGATTCATTCGGGCGACGCGAAACGGTCGCCAAAGACGCAAGTGCTCTGGCGCAGATAACAAGGTAGTGCTCCGCCGAACGGCTCCAACTCGAAAACTAAGTTTTGACGGAGCACTAGTCGTTCTTGATTCGTTTGTATCGGAACCCGCGGCCGTACGCGGCCGCCGGGCGGTCTGTTTCGGATTCCAGATTATGCCGCGAATCTGGCCGACGCAAAACGGCTCGCCGCTCGCATGGCCATTGGGTCGTGGCGGTCGACGGACTCACCGGGCCCAGGGACTGTTGGCGTAGAGTTCCTGCAATTGCTGGCTGGCTTGTTGCGCTCGCTGCCGCTCTCCCAGTTCGCTCCATAGGTCGGCCAGGTTGGCCAGCGCCTCGGCGTGGGCCGCGGGATCTCCCTGGTACAGCAAATCGACATGCAGAAAGGCCAGCAGGGCGTCCTTCGGCCTTCCAGCTTGTCGATAACAGTTGCCCAAAGTCGTGTAAGCCTGAGCGTGAATCTCGGCCGCTTCGGCGCTGGGGGTGTTCTTGATGACTTCTTCCACCATGCCGATCGCCTCTTCGAACTGTTGCAGCTCCGCCAAACAGGCCGCCTTGCCGAGCGAAGCCGCCAGGCGCTGCTGCTCGGCCAGCGGATCGTCGCCAGGGGCATCCAGCGCGAGGACAGCCTCGTATTCAGCCAGGGCTTCATCGTGTTTCTTTTGCGTCCGTAGCGAGCGCCCCTTGGCAATGCCGGCCCGCATCTTGTAGTCGGGCCACGGTGCTTCGGCGACTTCGCTGTAGTAGGTCAGCGCGTCGTCGTACCTTTGGAGTGCAACCAGCAGATCGCCCAGCAATTCGTGGGCGGGATAGTAGTGATGGCTCTGCGGATTCTTCTGCACATAATCCCGCAGCGCGCGGCCTGCGGCGCCGGCATCTCCGCCACCCGCCGCAGCTACTCGGGCAGCACAAAAGGCCTGGTAGTACTCAATTTCCTGCGCAACCTCCGGGCGAGATTGCTGCGCCTGGGCGATCTCATTCAACATGCTCACGGCGTCTGCGTGGCGACCGTCGATTGCGGCGCGGCGGGCGACCGCCAGCTTGGGGTCTTCGCCGTCGTATTGGATGAACTCGATCTCGTTGACGGGGACCTTCGTCGAGTCGCCCGCGCGGCGGCTGATCTCAACTTCGGTGCGGGTGATATTCTCAATCGTGCCAGTGAGCTGACCTTTGGCGGTCTGCACGCGGTCGGCCGCCCAAGTGGAACTGCATAGCAACGCCGTGCAGGCCACGCACAGTAGTGTCAAGGTCTTCCGCATCTCGCCCGTCTCCCCTTGGACTATCCGGTTTGCGAGTTGAGTCGTCGATCGCCTACCGGTCGAAAGGTCGTTTCGACCGCTTGCAGGCCGACGGGTCGCTCGCCCGATGCCTTCTGAATCTCTTTCATCAGCGCGTCGTACTTGGCGTGCCACTGGGGCCCCCCCAAGTCGGCGCCGCCCAGTTGCAACAGCACCGTGATCGACTGCCGCGCGCGTTGCAGCGATGCGGTGCGCTGGTCGGCCGTCTGCGTCATGGCGAGTTGATAGTAGCACTCGGCCACGTTGTAGCGCGCTTCGTAGTAGATCTCGCGGTACGACTCTTTGCCGTCGACCAGTTGGGCCAGCCGGCCCCAGCCCCAGACGAGATTCGCTTCGCGACCAGTTCGTGCGTTGCGCTCGCGATGACTGCCGTTGAGCGCCTTGAGAAAATTGTCGGGATCGACTCCGCCCCAATCTTGATAAGTGTAGGCGGCCTGCATCTGGGCTTCGAGGGCCATCGGTTGCTCGCGCAACACCTCGACCAGCGCTTCGAGTGCGACTTCGTACTCGCCGATCAACCGCTGGCAGCGCGCGATGCGAACGCGAATGCCGGTCAGCGCATTGGCCGAGGGAACGTAGTCAGGCTGCGACGCGGCCGTCGTTAGAATCCGCTGGTAGCTCGAGGCGGCCTGTTCGAAATACTTCTGAGCTTCTGCCGAGACTCCGCTTTCGTCGCCGGTGAGCCCTTCACCGAGCCGATAGAACGTGTCGGCCACCCAAGAGAGCGAATCGAACGTGTTGCCTTGCTCCTGCGCGGCGATCCTTTGCAGGAAAAGCGTGAAGCCGTCGAGCACGCGCGCGAGTTGCTCTTTCTTGCCTTCGCTACGCAGACGCGCCACTTGCTTTTCGAGTTCGACACCCAGGCTCAAGTAGATCTGTGTCAGTCGCGCCGTCTCGCCGGTGGCGGCCACGGCCTGTTCCAGCGCGGCCATCATCTGCTCGGCATCGTCGAGTCGCTCCATGCCGACATAGGCCCGCAGCGCGACCTTGAACGTCTCGACGATGAAGTTGCCTTGTTGGGCGATCGATTCGCCGCGTGTGGCCAGCGCCAGCGGACCTGACTCCGCCGTCTCCAGCACCGCCAGCGCCTGCTCGTAGTCGCCCGCGTTGACGAGAATCTGGGCCAGCGACAGCTCGGCGGTCAGCAGTCGAAACGTCAGGCGAGCACCAGATGCCATGGCCGCGCGGGCGCCGCTCACGCCGCGTTCGAGCAATTGCCGCGCTTCAGCCAGCAGCTGATCGCTTGCTTCGCCCGCATCGCTGCCTGAAGCGGCCTGCGCGAGATAGAGATTCCACAGCGCTCGGCCCGTCATCAAATCGGCCTGCACGCGCTTCGGCGAATCCTCGGCAATGTGCCCCAGGTACTCGGCCACCTTCTCGCGCTCGCCGGCCGCAATGGCGACTTCCCCCAGCGTAATCCACGCTTCGTCGGTTTCCGGCGCGCCGGGCCACTGTTGGGCCATCAGCTCCGCCACGCGCGTCATGTACTGCTTTTCGAATTCGCGCTGGTCGGGGAGCGCTTCGTTGTAGGCCCGCACCATGGCCGCCAGGGCCACCTGGGAGCACTTCAGCCCGAAGGAGCTTTCCGGGTAGTGGCGGGCGATGAACTCTCCCAGCACGAGCGCGTCGTAGAACCGCTCGGCCTGGTAGTTGAGAAAGCACAGGTAGTAGCGAACCTGATTGACATCCTCGATGGCCGTCTCTTCGGTCCGCATCGTCAGCGCCATGCGGTAGTAGTGCATGGCCTCGTCGCGGGCCGCCTGCAGCTCGTTCTGGTACTCCGGAATCTTGTCAGACTCGTCGACGGTCGGCGCCATGCGAATCCGCTCGCCGGCCGCCTGCATGGCGTTGAGCGCTGCGCGGCCCTTGTCTCGCGCCTCGGCAAACGTGGTGGGTTCGGCGTCGAGATCGAGATTGCGCGCGGCGGCGACGTACTCGCGGGCGGCGTCTTGCAAGTCTCCTGCCACGGCGGCAACGACCGTCGCGTGGTCCAGCGCCGCGCTCAGATCGCGCTGCTTTTGCGGTTCTCCGTCAGGTAGCTCGGCAGCGCGCTTGATGTAGGCCTGGGCCACGTTCCAGCGGATGGCCAGCCCCTCGGGCGTCTTGTCTTCACTGCGTCGAGCGTTGCGGAGCCAGTCCTCGCCCTTGCTGATCGACTCGGCGTACTGCTGCTCTTGATCGCTGTTCCAGCACTCCATGGCCAACACAAGCACCTTGGCCTTCAACTCGCGAAACACCTGCGGTTCGTCCGGCTGAACGAGCAGCTCACCATAGAACGACAACGCCTGTCGTGTATCGCCGCGATCCTGATGACACCGCCCCTGGTACATGCGGGCGTAGAGCCCCGCCGGCGTGCGGCGCCATTCCTTGAACGTCTCCTCGAACTTCTCTTCGGCCCGTTCAAGTTGTGCGTTGAATTCGGTCGTGCCGGCGGCGTACGCCTTCGAGGCTTCGTACATCGCGCGGCCCACCGAGAGCGTGGCCAGGATCAGGTTCTCGCGGGCCAGCTCTTTGGCTTCACGCAGTTCGCGGTCGTTGGAATCGATGAACTTGGGAAACGCTTCGAATTCGGAACGGAATTGTGCTTCAGCGGCTGTGAAGACGCGTTCGGCCTCCTCAAGTTGCTCGCGCGCCTCCTGAATCAGCGCATCTTTCTCGTTGGCCTTCGAAGGCATCTCGGCCAGTTGCAGGTTGGCCTGGGCGCGGATCAGTACTAGATCGCCCAAGCGCAGATTGGCCGTGGCCGACAGCGGATGATCGGGATGCGAACGCACGAATTCATCGAGCCGGTCGCGGGCCGTGCTCAGCTTTTCCAGACGTAGCGGGATGTCGCGCTCGTAGCGAGCGCTTTCGATCAACGTCATCGCCTCGTGATAAAGCAGCGTTTCCCGCAACTCGCTATCGATCAGCGAGCTCTCGCGCATGCTGGCGATGTAGTCCAGCGCAACGTCGAACAGCCGCCGGCGATGCAATTCATCGAGAAACGGTTGGAACGGCTCTTCAGCGCGGCAGACGCCAGACCCCGTCGCAAGCGCTACCGCCAAAAACATCCCGAATCTGGCGATCAACGACGGGGGGCTATGGAACAGAACCATCGATTCGACCCTCCGACCCTGTCGGCCGTCCTGTCTGAACAACTACCGCTGCGCGCTCACCTGCTGACGAGAATATGGCACTTGGCAGCGCGGTTGCCCAGGCAACGTCGCACCGACTGCCCAACAGCGCGCACTGGAGCGGCACACGACGTGCCCTGGCCAGACAGGTTCCGGAGCTGTCCAACCGACAGAAGAGAACGCAGAACGCATTATAACCTCAACGGCGCTCATGCAATCGCCGTGAATTGCAAGTCGGGTGGGCGCATCTAGTCGTCGCGGCGCGGCCGGCCGATGGTCCGCCCGCGGCGCAGCTCGACGTCGCGCCCCAGGCTCAAGAGCCCCAGGAAGGAGCGATAGGCCGGCTGTTCGCGAAGTCGGGGATTGACGTCCTCGGCCAATTGCAACACGTCGTTCCAGGCGACTGACTGGGCAAAGTACGAATGCCGCAGCACCTCGGCCGCCGCGGCTGCCACGGTGGCGGACTGCAACGACGGGGCAGACTGCGAAAAACTCGGTGCGAACTGTAGCCGGCTGATGGGCTGCGTGATGGCCCATTTCCGGCCAGCCTCCACGTCGACCCACGAAAGATGAACCTTGGCCACCGGCCCCTTGCCACGATCGTTGAGGCGAATCTCGAACAGCGCCGTCGCCGTCTCGCCGGAATGCAAATCGGCGCGAGGGTCGGCGTCGACCAGTCCTTCGACGCCCAGGGCCTCGTGCCCGAACAGGCGGTACGCGACGACCTGACCCGAGTGAAACTCGACCTTGAGTTCCACGTCGCGCGCCACGAGTTCGGAGCGGCCGGTCAACTCTTCGGCCATTTCCCAATAGACCTCGTCGACGGTGGCCGGCGACGCAAACCTGCCTTCGCCCGCATCGACCAGCCGTTGCCACCAGGGCGCGGTGTCCAGCGGCGACGCCGCAACATCGAGAACCGTGAGGCGGATGCCGTCCGCGGCTGCGGCGGCCAATTCACCTTCGATCCGCTGTGTCGAGCGCGGGTCGAGATCGGTCAGCCCGTCTGTCACGAGCAACACGTGGCGACCAGCGGAAGGATTGCCGCCCGCAGCCACCGCGTACGCGGCTTGTAGTGCCGCGCCGAGATTGGTGGCGTTGCGGGGTTCGAGCGTTGCCAGCGCGGTTTGGATGGCCGCTTGATCGGCCTTGGTCGCCTGTTCGAGAAGCACGTGCGCGTGGTCGCTGAACGCGACCAGTGACAAGCGATCGTGCGGTTGCATGCGCTCGACAAGCCGCGCGACCGCGCTGCGAACCATTGCCAGCCGGGCGGCCGACATGCTGCGGGAGATATCGATGGCCAGTGTCAGATCGGATGGTTCGCGCTGCGCGTCATCGATCGTCGCAGCCTGCACGCTGACCTGCACCAGATGCAGCGGCACGGCCGAGTGCGCCTCGGCAAATGGCGATGGTCCGGCAGCCGCGCGAATACCCAGCGTATGCTGTGTGGGCGGCAGCAGATCGTAGTCCATCGCCGCCAGAAACTCTTCGGTGCGAATCAGGTGCGGCGGTGGAATCTCACGTGCCTCGAAAGCAGCTCGCGCCACTTCGGCGCTGCGGGGCTTGATCGAAAGCGGCACCACCGTCTCTGGGATGGCAGCCGCGCTGACAAATGGATGTACCTCGTACCGGCGGAGGAACCACAGATCGAAATCGGGCGAAGCCGGCGGGTCGATGCCGCGCGGCACCAGCCCCGGCAGAATGTGCCAGGGCAGCGCCTCATCGAAGCCGCCTTCCGCACCGAACACGCCACCCCAATAGTGCGACGTCAGATCGCTCCCCCAAGTCGACGTGCCGGCGAGCGTCGGCCACGCTACCGCGAGCGACCCGCCGGAGAGCCCGGCAGCGCCGGAAGAGCCGCCGCCGAGCGCTTCGTCACTCAGCATCGGCTCGCCGGGCACCACGATCTCCGCTGAGATCGGCGGAGACAGGGTCGGTGCGCTGGCGACCGCAAGCGGCTCCAGCACGACGAATGCTTCGCTGCCGACATCATCAGCCGCAATGGGTGTCTCAACGTCAGGCCCGCGCCAAAAGCCCGGCACAAACAATCGGGTTGCGGCCGCCAAAGAAGTGATGGCCAGCACCGCGATGGCCGCCGCGGCCGCCAGGCGACGCTGCGCCATCTGCCAGGCGCGGCGCTTGGTCAGTACCCGCGCGACCGCATCGTGGTGCGACGTTGACGGGATGAAGTCCTCAAAATCGTGCTCTTCGTCGCCCGCCTCGACCGTCGACGGAATCGCCCGCAGATTATCGAGCAAGCCGGGCGGCAGGGGCACGTCGCGCAAACGCCGCCTCAGTCCCCGCCGCCGAGATGAACGCCGCCGGGAATGCTCGGCGGCGCGGGGGAGCTTGTCGCCCGCCGGCTCTCCTTCGCGCTGCTCGGCTTCTGCCGTTGCGCGCTCGACCGGCGCACCCGACTCGTCGGCCAACTCTCGCAATCGCTGCGAAAGACCGACGGGCAGCGAGACGTCGCGCAACAGCGCGTCGATCCGTTCGTCGCTGATTCTTTCAGACGGCTTCATCGTGGCACATTCAGAACCAGAACCGCGCTCGACGCTGCACGTTTTCGACGCATGATGGCGCTACGTCGGGTCGCGATCGGTCACGACGTGCATCATGCTGGTTATCGAACCGGCGGGCGGTGTGCGTCGCTCGCTCCACCACCCGGTGACAATTGTTTGCGCAGCCGCGAGCGCGCACGACTCACTCGCGACAACACCGTACCCAAGGGCACCTGCAACAAGTCGGCGGTTGCCTGGTGCGTTAGTTCACCGACGACAACCAGCAGCAACGTCTCGCGCAGCTCAGGGCTCAACTGGTCGAGCGCGTGCTGGACTTCATCGGTGTATTCGTCCCGCCAGGGAGCCTCGTCCTCGACACCGACTTCCAACTCGTGGTCGCCGGCGGCCAGGGTGGGCAGCTTGCCGTGCTTACGCCAGCGGTCGGCAATCCGGCGGCGCAAGATGGCCATCAACCAGGCCCGCTGGCTGCGACTGCTGTCGAACGTGTGGCGGCCTTTCCACACCGATCGATAGGTTTCCTGCACCACGTCCTCGGCATCGTACGCGTCGCCGATCATGCGATAGGCCACGCGATACAAGGCGGCTCCGTGGTCGGCCACCAGGCGATCGAAATCAGCCCGTGCCAGACCCAAGGTCGATCTCCCAAGTTGGTCGAGTGTGCCGGGGCGCCCCGAGCCCCTCGACCAGCCTCTTCCTCCAGTGCTTTCGCCCACAGCGGGGGCAAACTATTCCCTGCCGCGGGGTCGCCCGAGGCCGATCCGGCAGCGCACTTTGCCGCAATCTCGCAAATTGTTGACTGCCAGCAGGATAGAGCATCCAGACGTCGACCGGCAAGCAAAAGCGCGCGAAACACGCGCAGATTCCGTTCGCCTCGCCACGCGATTGGGGCCGCCGACCGCAGCCACCTAGAATTGCGGTGAAGTGCCCGCTGAATTGGGCGCGCGGTCGATTGACGAGTCGCGGCCCGCCAAGGTGGCGTTTCACGACACATCGCGAGATTCAAGTGCGGTCAGCCAAACCTTCACCGAACTATGCCAGCCGCAAAGCCCAGCGGCAGCTTCTGCTGCTGGTCATTACGCTGGGTCTCGTCTTCGTCCTGATGGGCGAGGCCGCCAAACCGGAAAACTGGCAGTGGCTCTGGGGTGGCCAGCAAGAACGACCCGCCGATGATGCGCAAGTCGCAGCGCCCGATGAATCGCAAGATGTCGACTCGCGGTTGCGCTCCGACGAACATGTGGCGCTTGCGCCGGGCGAGTTTCGGGCTGCGGATGCAGCAACCGGTGTTGATGGTTCGCCGGCCGGTGACATCGCCCTGGCTGAGCATCTGTTGCCGGATGTTGCTGAGGATCAACTCACCGACATCCGCGACCAGACGGGATTTTCACAGCGCGAGACCGAAATCTTCGCAGCCTGGCTCGACAGGCTCTCTTCAGCGGATAGCGATGCGCTTCGCGAGCGCAGTGCCGGTCGTGTGACGTACCTGCAACTCTACGAGCAGGCCGACGTCTATCGCGGTCGCGTTGTCACGCTGGCCGGAACCATCCGCCGCGCATTGCGCACGACGCTGCAGCCCGAAGCGATGGACGATGAAGTGTTCTACCAACTCTGGCTACAGCCCGACGATCGCCCCTCGATGCCGATCGTTGTTTACGCGCGCGACGTGCCGGAGGGTTTTCCCATCGGCAGCACCATCCGAGCCGTCGTTGAGTTCGAAGGCGTCTTGTTCAAGAAATGGCCCTACCAGGCCAGCGATACACTGCGACTCGCACCGCTCGTCGTCTCGGGGCCGCTGCGGTGGACTCCGCAGGGCGCTGCACAGATCGCCCCGATTGCCGGCCGCGACATCGCCATCGTCGTGGCTGGAGCAGGCCTGATGGCGCTCGTCGTGACGCTAACCGTGCTGCGCCGCACGCGGCGCGCAGAGCGCTCGCTGCCCGGTTCGATCACTCTTTCGGCATCGGTCGCACTGTTCCATCTGGTCTCGCCGGCAATCGCACGAGGTCTCGACGCAGAGAACAATACGGCTCCGCCCGCCTCGACAGCGCGAGAGATGCTCGAGTTGCTCGGAGTCAACGCGACGCACTTCGCCAATCTCGTCGATGGACGAGACTTCGACGGCGATCGCGAATCGCTCTATCGATTCCTGTACGCCGTCGGCCGACTCAATCCAGGACAGCTTGCAGGTTGGGCGCGACACGATCTTCCCACCGTGAACCTCATCTCCGCAGCACCCGACCATCGTGGTGTCGTCCTGCACGGCAAAGGCGACGTGCTGCGTGTTGATCGTTTCTCGCTCGACGAGACATCCGCAGCCAAGTTCCAGACCAAGCAGTACTACCGCTGCCAAGTTCGGCTGGCGGATGGTCTGCCCGCCACCGTGTACGCGTTGCGAGTCCCCGCAGCCTGGCCACTCGCTGAGGATTTCGAAGAGCCCGTCCGCTTCTCGGCGATCTACCTCAAGCTCGGCGCGCCGCTGGATGGCCAACCGGTGCCGCTGTTCGCCGCCCAGCGAATCGGCTGGCAACCCGACACGACACTCGGGCGGCTGGGCATGGATGTGGGATTGCTGGACGAGATCACCGATCGCACGCGACTACTTGGTCGCGAGCGCGAATGCTTCTACGCACTGCTCGCAGCGGCGGAACGCGCCGATATGGCGCGATTGTGGCGGCTCACGCCCGATGACTATTCCGTGGCGCCACTGTTCAACAACCCGACCCTGCAACGTGGCCGACTTGTCGCGATGACCGGTACCGCGCGGCGCGTGACACGCATCGTCGTCGACGATCCCAGCATCGTCGACCGCCATGGCATCGATCACTACTACGAAGTGGCTGTCTTCACCGAAGACTCGCAGAACAACCCCGTCATATTCTGTCTGTGTGAGCTGCCCGACGGATTCCCGCAGGGTGAACCCATCAACGAGCACGTCCGCATTCCAGCCTTCTTTCTCAAGGCGTGGACGTTTCACACGGCCGATCTCGAACAACGCGCGGCGGAGGGAACCACCGACGGCAACGAGCGACTCCGCCAGGTCGCACCGCTCTTGATCGGGCACACGCTGGCTTGGTATCGCAGCAAGGAACAAGACCGTTCCAGTTCGACGGGCCTGCTGGCGGGTTCGCTGTTCCTGGTCGCGCTCGTCTGCTTGTGGCTAGCCGTTTGGCGGCGCAACGCGCGCGACCGCCACTCGACTGAGAAACTATTCGATCACGCCCATGCCGATGACGAGCCGTCCGATCTGAACGCACTGGACTTCGAAGAGGCGGAGCAGCCGCGCTTCGGCGATGAGACAGCCCCCACACCCGGTGAAGCCGGACCCAACCGCGATTGACCTCGTCGGGCCCGTTCGAGTACAAGCATCGCCCGGTCTCTGGCTGCCTACGGATAGCAGCCACGGAAATTCGCTGCCCCTCGAACCACTTGTTGCGAATCAAACCCATGATCGCCGGCACGGACGCAGACTTCCTGTACGAATGCGTTTCAGATCCTGCCGGGCACCGACGCTACGTCGGTCCGCCTGAGAAATTCGATGTCATCTCCGCGTCGCAGTTCAGCCTGCTGGTTGGCCTCGGCTTGCGCGAAGACCATCGCTTGCTCGACATCGGCTGCGGATCGCTACGGGGTGGGCGACTATTCATCACTTACCTGCGGTCGGGCAACTATTTCGCGATCGAACCGCAGCGATGGCTCGTCGAAAAGGGCATCGAATGTGAGTTGGGTCGCGACGTGATCGAACTCAAGCGACCGACCTTTTTACACGACGGGGGTCTCACGCTCACGGCGTTCGGGCAGCAGTTCGACTTCCTTCTGGCCCAGTCGATCTTTTCACATGCCTCGCCGGCACAACTGCGGCGTTGTCTCGCGCAAGCGAAACTGGCGCTCGCGCCGCGTGGCATCTTCGCGGCAACTTACATTCCGGGGGCTGAAGACTACCGCGGCGAATCGTGGGTCTACCCGGGTCCGGTCACCTACACGTTCGATCGCCTGCACGCGCTGGCTGCCGAGCTGGATCTCGCCTGCGCGTGGCTCGAATGGGATCACCCCAACGGCCAGGAGTGGGTCGCGTTCTACCATCCCGAGCGCGAACCGCCGTGTGCCACGCTCACTCCGCAGTCGGTGCTGGTTCGTCAAGAACTCGCACAGTGTCGGCGTCGCATCGCGCAGCTCGAATCGCATCCGTATGTGCGTGCTGGTCGTGCGGTGACCGACTGGTTCGGTCGTCTGGTGGGAAAACGCCGCTCACAATTGGCGCGGCCATCCGCTGCCTAACGCACGGTAAGCGGTCCTACGCCGCGTGGTCTCGTCGTGGAGTCTGCCACGAGCCCAAGCCGAGCTGCGACGTTGGCCGCGACATGACGCCTACTTGACTTGCCACCGGGCGTCCGCATACTCACGGTCTGTTTCGTCGCAGTCTGAATTCGCCATCGTCGGACTGCCATCTCCGCGCCGCCTGGGCCGGCGCCGCCGCGCGAAGTTCCAACGTAGCTGGGAGTCGTTCACGATGAAGCGTGCCAAAATCTCGATTATTGGTGCCGGAAATGTCGGCGCCACGACTGCACACTGGTGCGCGGCGGCCGAATTGGGCGATATCGTCATCCTCGATATCCCGCAGATCGATGGCGTGCCACAAGGCAAGGCGCTCGACCTGATGCAGTCGTCGCCCATCATGGGGTTCGATTCCAACGTCGTCGGCACGACCGACTACAGCGACACAGCCGGCAGCGAAGTGGTCGTAATCACCGCCGGCAAGCCGCGGCAGCCCGGCATGAGCCGCGACGACCTGTTGGCCGTGAACGCCAAGATCGTTTCGGCCGTCACCGAACAGATCAAGAGCAGCAGCCCCGACGCGGTGTTGATCGTCGTCAGCAATCCGCTGGACGCCATGGTCCAACGCGCACTACAGGTCAGCGGGTTCCCGCCCCAGCGGGTCCTCGGCCAGGCGGGCGTGCTCGATACGGCGCGGTACCGCACCTTCCTGGCAATGGAGTTGGGCGTCAGCGTGGAAGACATTTCCGCGCTGCTGATGGGCGGTCACGGCGACACGATGGTGCCGCTGCCAAGTTGTACGACGGTGGGCGGCATCCCGATTCGCCGCCTGTTGGATGAAAAACGGCTCAACGAAATCGTCGATCGCACCCGCAAGGGCGGCGCCGAGATTGTCGGTCTGCTCAAGTCCGGTAGCGCGTACTATGCGCCGGCGGCTGCTACCGCCCAGATGGTCGAAGCGATCGTCCGTGACAAGCGCCGCCTCATTCCCTGCGCCGCGTATTGCGACAAGGAATACGGTGTCGGAGGCTACTACGTCGGTGTGCCCGTCGTGCTGGGCACCGGTGGCGTACAGCGGGTCGTCGAACTCGATCTCGACGAGCAAGAGCAGGCCGACTTCGAGAAGAGCGTGGCGGCTGTCCGCGAGTTGGTCGCGGCCATGGAAAAGCTGGTGTGACACATCAGCCGGTTCTGCAACGCCTGCTGCCACCCGCTGGCGAAGACACCAGCAGTTCGCCGCAGCGGCGCCACAGTGACAGCACTGCTATCGCGCACTGTGCACGCGACTATCCTTGTCAACAAACACACATCGATTTGTCAACCACCTTGCCGGTGAAAAAACTCGGCGTCCATGCAAATCAGCAGCGTCGACTCGGTTGACAGTCGTCTGGAATGTTCGCTACAGTCCGACGCGCTGAGCAACACAGACGCGAATTACCCAACACAACTCAGCGCGTCGCCGGTAAATGCCGCGTGCCGCGATTCGGACAACCCACCGTGCCCATGTCACTCGCGTGCCTCTCTCTCGGGATGGCGATTCTCGTGACAGGCTGCTCTGGCGCCCAGCACGACTGGCTGAACGGACCGAGCGCTCAATCGGCGACGCTGCCGGCGGTGGTCCTCGATTCGACGATCGAATCGCCACGTCTGTCAGCACCGCTGGCCGCAGACGCGCTGCCGTCTGCGAGCGACAACGTTCCCGTAAAGATCGATGCCCAGCTCGAAGCCCTTCCCTCAGAGCTGCGGCCTAATGTCTCGCCGCGGCAATGGACGCACATCGTGCTGCATCACACCGCGACGGAGTCGGCCGACGTGGAAACGATCGACGACAACCACCGTCAGCGCGTCGACGATGCCGGACGACCGTGGCTGGGCATTGGCTACCACTTCGTGATCGGCAACGGGCAAGGCATGCCCGACGGATTGATTGAGCCGACGTTTCGCTGGCAACAGCAACTGCACGGGGCGCACGCCGGCACCCGGCTGCACAACGACTCGGGCATCGGCATCTGTCTAGTCGGAGACTTCAACGAGCACGAAGCCACTGAACAGCAACGAGTCGCGCTGAAGCGACTCGTTTCCGCGCTGGTCACAACGTTTGACATCCAAGCGGCCGACATCGTGCCGCATCGCGACGTTCGCCCCACCACCTGCCCAGGACACCTGTTTCCTCTGGATGAAGCCGTGGCCGCGGCACGCCCGCCCGCGGCAGCGGCTGCCGCAATTGCTGCAAAGACCTCGGCCGCATCTACCCTGGAGTGACGGCCGGGCGCCTATCCCACCCCCAGTTCCTCATCAGGAAGCACCATGAATCGAATCCAAGCGGCATGCGAACCGGCCACGGATTCACGCGCAAAAACCATACGGGTCGACGCCGGCGTCGTCAGCGCCGTCGCCGGCGATAACCCTTGCTCGATCTTTGCCCCGCTGCACTACGAACCCAACTACGCCTACCCGCTGCTCGTCTGGCTGCACGGCCCCGGCGATGATGAAGGCCAGCTCAAGCGAATCATGCCGCTGGTCAGCATGCGCAACTATGTCGGCGTGGCCCCCCGAGGCACCGTCTCGCAAGGGGGACGCCGCGCGGGTCGCAGTCCGGCGACGTGGGACCCAGGAGTCTCACATCTCGTGCCTGGCTTCGAACGCGTGAAGGCCGCCGTGTCGCGCGCTTGCGACCGCTTCAACATCGCCCATCACCGCGTTTTTCTCGCCGGCTACGATCGCGGCGGCACGATGGCGCTGCGGCTAGCGTTCAGCTTCCCCAGGCTGTTTGCCGGCGTGCTCTCCATCTGCGGCGCGGTTCCTCACGGCGGGGCGCCACTGGCACGGCTGCAAGAAGCCCGTCGGGTGCCGGTCTTCCTCGCCTGTGCGAAGGATAGTCGGCAGTATCCGCAAGAACGCGTCTGTCGCGATCTGCGCCTGCTGCATGCAGCCGGCATGGAAGTCTCGCTGCGCCAGTACTCCTGCGACCACAAGCTCACCACGCGGATGCTCTCCGACACCGACCACTGGATGATGGATCTCGTCACCCGCGACAGCAGTGCTGCCGCCACCGGTCGCGCCCACCGCGGCTAGAGCGAATCTCGCAACCTCTCAACGTGTAGACCGCGCGACACTGCTGGCTTGAACAGCAGTGTCCTCTCACCGTTCTCACTGCTGGACAAGCCAGCAGTGGCGATCCCATGTGGTCTTGCACTGTGCTGCATCCATAGGCGCGGCTGGCAGCTTGCGGGCAGGGCAACGCGGATTGACATTCGCGCAGCCTTTGGAGTACATACGCCCCGCTTTTCCTCCACTTCGCCCCGGCGCGCCCCTGCGGACGGACGGCACCCGAGGTCTGTGACGCGAGGGAACGTCGAATCACGGTCGGTGATCTCGGCTGCGCGCTGTGGTTTGCACTTCCTGTCGTGTTGTCAAGACGCGATACGTGCGACGCTTGTCGCCGTGTCGCGAGAGTCACGTCTGCAACCCTTGAGCTTTACCGATGATGGCCGACAACGACTCGACCGAAGCCAGCGAGGCACGATCGCTCCCCGCTCGTCTGCGCCGACTGCTGCGCTCGGTAGTCGAGGCTGCCGGCGCGAATCGAAAACGCGCGGCCATCATCGCTGGACTGGCGCTGGCCTCTGTGGCCGTGTTCGGCACCTTGATCTTCATGCTCTCGGGCAGCTCGCCAGAAACCGATCGCCCCACGCTCGAGGCGGCGCTCGCAGCCTGGGAACAAGAGGACTTCGTCGAGGCGCGGAGCGTCGCCCAGTCGCTGCTGTTGCCGGGCGCATTACCTGTTTCCGAACTGGGCGGCCCCTTGTTCGTGTTGGGGGCCGTCTCGCTGCGCGAGGCCGATCTTGTGTGGGGCTACGAACGGCGGACGCACTACTTGCTCGCCGCCCGCTATCTGGAAGAGGCGCGCGACCGCGGCTGGCCGGCGTCGTACCAAGCGCAAGGTTTGCAGTTGCTGGCCGAAGCGCTCTTGGCCAGCGGCCAGGCACCCGCAGCGCGACTGGCTCTGCAAGACGCCCTCGAAGCCGATCCGGCCGATGTCGCACGCGTTCACTACCTGCTCAGCGAGGCACACCTGGCCGACTCCGGCGGCGACCTCGCCGCGGCCCTCGAGCATAATCGCGCCGGCTTGGAAGATGGTCGGTTGCAGCCGGCGCTTCGCGACCGGCTCTGGATCCAGCAGGCCGAGATTCACCTACGGCAGGGCGACGCTGCAGCAGCCCGCGAAGCGGCGACGGCCGTCACGAATCAGTCGCCCTTGCGTTCCGAACAGACCCTGCTGCACGCTCGGATCCTGATTGCCGAAGCGCGCCAGATGCGCGACGAGGCAGAACAGGCCCCAGCCGACCCGCCGCCGCCATCAGTCGTCGATCGCTTTCGCCAGGCGATCGAGCTGTTGCGGCAGGCGCAGGGCCTGGACGTGCTGGGCAATGACACCACGCCCAAGGCGATGTATTGGATCGCCGAGTGCTATGCAGAGCTGGGCGATGATCGTGCGGCCATCGATCAGCTCGACCGCACCAGCCAGATGTTTCCGCAATCGCCCCACGACTTGGCGGCGCGATTGCTGAAAGCCGAAATCCTCAAACGCAAACGGCAAGACGACGATGCGATCGAGACGCTGCGCGCGGCGCTGGCGATCGAGCCTACCTTCTCCGAAGGTGAGTCGGCACATGGCGTCGGTCCCGGCGAGATCCGCAAGCGGCTACTGGGTATCTACGGCACCTATTTCGAATCCGAACAATACGCGCTGGCCACGCGCATGGCCGAGCTATTGCGGGCACTCACGACCGACGGCACCGGACACGAGCTTGAAGGTCGCGCTCGTCGTGCCTGGGGCCGCGCAATGCTCTTGCAGGCCGAAACGCAATCGCCACCCGAATCAACGGCCCTCGAAGAATCAGGACGTTTCCAGTTGCGCCAGGCGGGCGAAGCCTTCTTCCTCGTCGCCCGCGCCCGGCTGGTGAGTCGCGGCTATCCCGATCAGTTGTGGAATGCGGCCGAAAGCTACCTGGCCGGCCACGACTTCGCCAACGCGGCCAAGATTCTCACAACCTATCTGGGCGAGGGCGAGCGCCGTCGCCGTCCCGTGGCGCTGGTTGGTTTGGGCGAGGCCCAATTGGCACTCGACCGTCCGGACGAAGCGCTCAGCACATTGCAAACCTGCGTCGACTTCCACCCGCAGGCTCCGTCGACTTTCCAGGCCCGTATTCTCGCTAGCTACGCCCACCAGGAACTCGATCAGCCCAACGAAGCCGAGCAGCGCCTCCTCGAGAACCTCGCCGACGAGCGACTCACCCCCGCCAGCCTAGAGTGGCGCCAGTCGCTGATCGAGCTTGGGAAGCTCCTCTATCTGCGCGGTCGTTATGACGAGGCCATTGTGCGACTCGATGAAGCGGTCGGCCGCTATCCAGAAGACCCTCGTGTCGCCGAACTCCGCTATCTGGCGGCCATCTCGCTGCGACAACTCGGTCTGCAACTTGCGGCGCCTCCCGGAGAAGACGTTCCGGCCAGTGCCTATGCGGCCCGCGAAGCCGAGTCGCTCGCTCACCTGGATGCCGCAGCAGTACGTCTGCTGGCCGAACGCGACGCGCTCGTGGAGTTGGAAACTGAGCGAGCCCTCACGCCGCGCGAAAAGGTCCGGCTGCGCAACTGTTACTTCGCGGCCGGCGCAACGCTCATAGCGCTCGATCGGCAGCAGGAAGCCATCGACGTCTTCACGCAGGCCGTAAATCGCTATGGCGCGGCGCCGGAATCGCTGGAAGCCTACGTGCAAATCTCCCATTGCTTTCAACAGCTGGGCCGGCCGCAGGAGGCCCGCGGCTCGCTCGAACAGGCCAAAGTCGTGCTGGCCAAAATCGACGAGGACGTCGATCTCAGGCTCGCGACCAACTTCGACCGCCCCGGCTGGACCCAGCGCCTGGAGTGGCTGAGCACGCTCTAGGCCCTGCCAGGCGCCATACAACATCCCACCACATACAACGCATGACGCAACTCGACACCAATCGACTGGCCGACCTCGTCGCGCAAAAGTTGCGTTGCCTGGAACAACTGCGCCGCCTCAGCCAGCAGCAAGAGAAACTGCTGGGCGACGGCAACATGGACCAGTTGTTGGTCGTGCTGGCGGGCAAGCAGCGATTGCTCAACTTCCTCGCCCACGTCGAGCAACAGCTCGAACCGTACCGGGCCCAAGATCCCGAACAGCGCACTTGGAGCACACCGCAAGACCGACAGCGCTGCGCCGAGATGATCTCAGCCTGCGAGAAAATTTTGGCCGAGATCGTCGCCGGTGAGCGCGAGTGCGAAGGACGCCTGAAACTGCGGCGCGACGAAACGGCCGAAAAGCTCGCCGGCGTGCACGCCGCCGGTCACGCACGAGCCGCCTACGGCGCTCAGCCGCCCGCGAGCGTCACCAACCTGGACCTCACCTCCAGCGAATGAGGCAGATCATGTCCACCGATGCCCACGACTCCCACAACGTCGGACCCGATGGTGGCGACTTGGAAGTGGTGCTCTCCGCCTGGCATGCCGCCACCGTGCGGTTGGAGCAGACCCACGAGTCGCTGCGTGCTGAAGTGCAACGGCTCACCAAAGAACTCGAGATCAAGAACCGCGAACTGGCCCGCAAGAATCGTCTCGCCGACTTGGGACAGATCGCTTCGCACGTGGCCCATGAAGTCCGCAACAATCTGGTGCCCATGACGCTCTATCTCAGCCTGCTCAGACGGCGCATCTCGGAAGACAGCGGCGCGGTCTCGATCGTCGACAAAGTCAGCGGCGCCTGCACGGCGCTGGACGCCACGGTGAACGACCTGCTGCACTTCACCGCCGATCGCGATCCAGCGTACGAGGCGGTCCCGCTGGCCGACCTCGTCGACGAGATCGTCACATCGCTCGGGCCGCAACTGGCCGCGCAGGCCATCGCCGCTGAGATCGACATCCCCGACCACGTGCGGATCACCGCCGATCCCGACATGCTCCGCCGCTCGGTGTTGAACCTCGTGCTCAACGCCATGGACGCCATGCCCGGCGGGGGCGAACTGGTCATCACTGCCTATGAAGGTCCGTACGAAGTCGAGCTGGAGATAGCCGACAGCGGTCCCGGTCTCAGCGACGACGTCCGCAATCGCGTCTTCGAGCCGTTCTTCACCACCAAGCGCACCGGCACCGGCTTGGGGCTGGCCATCGTCGAACGAATCGCCGAAGTGCACGGCGGCCAGGTCACGGCCATCAACTGCCCCGAAGGCGGGGCCGCCTTCACGATTCGGCTTCCCAAGGTTCACGTGCAGCGCATGGCCGCCTAAGCGAGAAGCAAATGATCCGCACAGCGCAAACGCCAACTGCCGCCATGGCCGCCGGTCGTGTGCTGGTCGTCGACGACCACCAGCCGGCGCGCGAATCGATGGGCGAAATCCTGGGCCAGGCCGGCCACCGCGTCGACTGCGTCTCATCGGCGCATGCGGCTCTCCGCAAGCTCGACGACGAGAGCTACGACGTGGTGCTCACCGACTTGCAGATGCCCGGCATGAGCGGTCTCGAATTCATCCGCGAGCTTGAGCGTCGCCGCCACGGCGCGCAGGTGGCCATGGTCACGGCTTATGCGACGGTGAATTCAGCCGTCGAAGCCATGCGGCACGGCGCGTTCGACTACATCGAGAAACCGTTCGACGCCGATCAACTCGAAGCGCTGGTCGCGCGCGCGCTGGCGCACGGTCAGTGCTTCGACCAAGCGTCGGCTCCCCACGCAGTCGATCGTTGCGGCGAGCCGACCATGGTCGGCTCCAGCCCTCCGATGCAAGCGCTGCGCAAACAGATCGCGCAAGTCGGCCCCACGCAGGAAACGGTGCTCATCACCGGCGAGAGTGGCACGGGCAAGGAGCTTGTCGCGCACGCTGTCCACTCAGCCAGCGCCCGCTGCCACGCGCCGCTGGTGAGTCTCAACTGCCCGGTGCTGTCCGCGCAACTGATGGAGAGTGAGCTGTTCGGGCACGAGCGCGGCGCGTTCACCGGCGCGGATGGCCGCCGCACGGGCCGCTTCGAGCTGGCCGACAGCGGCACGATCTTCCTCGACGAAGTCACCGAAATCGAACTCTCGCTTCAAGCGAAGCTGCTCCGAGTTTTGCAGGAACGTTGCTTCGAGCGCGTCGGTTCCAGCCGCACGCTGAGTGTGGACGTGCGGGTCCTGGCGAGCACCAACCGCAATCTCGCCGACGAAGTTGCCGCCGGTACGTTTCGCGAAGACCTTTACTATCGCCTCGCCGTGCTGCCGCTCGAAGTCCCGCCGTTGCGCTCGCGCCGCGAGGATATCCCGGAGTTGATCGAACACTTCCTGCACCGGGCCGAAGCGCGGCTCGATCAACCCGCCTGCGACTTCGACCGCAGCGCGTTCGATCTCTTGCTGCACTATGGGTGGCCGGGCAATGTCCGCGAACTGGAAAACATCATCACCCGGGCATGCGTGCTCAATCCCGGCAATGTCGTGGGTGCCGACGAGCTCCGCGATTGGCTCATCGACCCCGGCGGGCAGCGCACAGCCGAAACCGATGCCGAACTGCCGGTCGGGCTCAGCCTGCAAGAGATGGAACGCAAGATGATCGAAGCAACCCTGGAACACTACGACGGGCACCGCGCCCGCACGGCCAAAGCGCTGGGCATCGGCATTCGCACGTTGTCCGGCAAGCTCAAAGCCTACGGCTACGCCCCGCGCGCCAAATCGCCGGCGCCCGGCTCGTCCGCCGCCGCGTGAATGTCACTAACGGCGGCCACCACACAACCCCACGGAAACCAAACTGCCAGCGGCAGATTTCGCCGAACTGCAAGCGCAGAACCTGCCGCTTCCTGCAAGCAACTACCAGCGACGGAAGTACCCACGGCAAACGAATGCAGAACGCAAGTCACGTGCCCGCAACGAACTGACGCTCAACGTGCAACTCATCGCGCGCCAGCGCTGCAAATGCCGGCACGCCAGTTGCAATCATATCGCCGGCATCTACGGGGACTGAAACCACACGAACCGAGTTCGCGAGAGCAACGAAGCCAAGAGTTGAGAGAGCAGGGGGGCGACGGTGCAACGCGAGACGATGCGATGATCGCCGATTCGTTGTTTCAAGGCAGTTCCAT
>CALKYM010000076.1 GCA_938003525.1 uncultured Planctomycetales bacterium
AACGAAAATAGGGACCATCGTTGAAAACGGCGTCCGCTCGGCGGTCCAATTCGTTCCCAATGTGTATAGGGCAGGTTGCATGGAGTCCGCGCGAAGTCAGTCCAGCCGGCCCGTCGACGGGTGGCTGCACTCAGCACGAAATGGATCGCAGAGTGCGATCGGGCACCTGTTGGAGGCTTGCCGCGGTTACATGCTGCTGTTGGCCAATCGGGCTCTCGATGATGACCTGCGACAGAAGACAGCAGCATCCGATCTGGTGCAGGAGACGTTCCTGCAAGCGCAGCGCGATTTCCCGGAGTTCCTGGGTACCACCGAGAAGGAGCTATTCGCCTGGCTGACCCAGATCCTGATCAACCGGCTGCGCAACAGCGCCCGGCAATACCGCGAGACGCAAAAGCGCGACATTCGGCGCGAAGTGTCGCTGGATGGTGAGCTGGATCGGATCGCCGCGGAACTGTTCGGCGACGACGATACGCCCAGCGCGCTAGTCGCGGCGCTGGAGGAGGAGAAGAGAGTCCAGCAGTGCCTGGCGAGAATGTCGGAGGCCGATCGTCAGGTCATCATGCTACGCACCTGGGAAAAACGCTCGTTCGCGGAGATTGGTGAGCTAATGGGGCGCTCGGCCGAGGCCACCAGGAAACTGTGGTCGCGTGCCGTTGAACGGCTCGGGCGGGAACTCGGCAACGGACAATGACACAGGACTTCTCTAGCGCTGCTGACGAAAGATTCGTCGACCTGATCTGCGCCTACGAGGAAGCGCTGACGCAAAGCACCGAGTGTCAGGCGACCGACGAATCACTGCAAGCCGAAGATCCTACGCTCGTCGAACGCCTCCGTACCGCGCAGCGCGGACTGCATGCACTCGATCGAGTTCGTCGCCGCTGGCAGCCAGACGCGGAAGTGCCGTCGGGTGCGTTTCGCGAAGAACCCGACACCAATCGTGACCTCGAAACCCAACCATACACCGAGCGGACGATCGGGCGGTTCCGCATTCAACACGAAATCGGTTGCGGCGGTGTCGGTGTCGTGTTTCTGGCGTTCGATCCCAGGCTCCGGCGACGCATTGCGCTGAAAGTTCCGCGCGAGGAGTCGTTGGCATCGGAGGAGTTGCGGGCACGCTTTCTTCGCGAAGCCGAGGCAGCCGCACGACTCGACCATGCCCACATCGTCGGCGTCTACGACGTCGGTGAGGCCGGACCGCTGTGCTACATCGCCTCGGAGTACTGTTCGGGACCGACGCTGCGGCAGTGGCTGCGAGAATCAAGCACTCCCATCGAACCACGTTTGGCTGCCGAGTGGGCCGCTCGACTGGCAGCAGCCGTTCAGCACGCACATGGTCGTGGTGTTTTGCACCGCGACATCAAGCCTGGCAACGTGCTCCTCGCGGCGAGGCAGCCGCTTGCCGATGGCAAAAGGAATTCGAAGGCAGAGGCGCGATGGACGCCAAAGCTGGCCGATTTCGGCATGGCGAAGTTGCTCGAGTCGCATGAACTCGTCGACGCGACGCGTTCCGGGACGTTGATCGGCACCATCCCCTACATGGCCCCTGAACAGGCCGAGGGCCGCACGAGTGAGATCGATGTTCGCAGCGACGTCTATGGCCTCGGCGCCCTGTTGTACGAACTACTGACGCGGCGCCCACCGTATCAAGGTGATACAGATGCGGACACACTGCGGCAGTTGCTGCTCACCGAGATCGCGCCCCCCTCGCAACAACGTGAAGGCGTGCCGCGCGACTTGGAGGCTATCTGTCTGAAATGCCTGGAGAAGGATCCCCGGCGTCGCTACGCTACAGCGCAAGAACTCAGCGACGACTTACAGAGCTTCTTGAGCGGCCATCCAACCGAGGCACGCCCTCCGAGAGCGCTCGAACGCGTCGCGATGTGGGTCCGTCGGCGACCGGTCGCTGCGGCAGGCGCGTTTGCAACGGTCGTCGTAGCTCTGACAATTCTCAGCGTCGTCGGCTTTTATAACGCGCGGCTCAGCAGTGCGCTGCAGCAGACTGAGTTCGAACGCACTCGTGCGGAGCGTGCAGCGCTGGTGAGCGGCGGACTGCTCTACTC
Organism: uncultured Planctomycetales bacterium; assembly: GCA_938003525.1. GTDB lineage: Bacteria > Planctomycetota > Planctomycetia > Pirellulales > JAEUIK01 > CALKYM01. The sequence goes on from CALKYM010000076.1 coordinate 2,064, forward strand.
GGCCAACGTCCGCCTCGCCTATGACGCTTGGTCGAAGAGAAACCGCGACGAGGCGATTGCGCTCCTTTCCCAGCATATTCCTGAGGCCGGTGAGCCCGATCAGCGAGAGTTCGCCTGGCACTACCTTTGGCAACAATGTCACCCTGACACGCAGGACCTGCTGGGGCATGGCGACGAGGTCTTCTCCGTCGAGTTCTCGCCCGACGGCAGCCTGCTCGTTTCGGCCAGCAAGGATGGCACGGCCCGACTATGGGATCTAGCTACCGGCACGACGCGATTCACATTGAATGGGCACGCAAGCGAAGTTACCTCGGTCGCCTTCCATCCAAAGGGGAACCGCGTCGCCACGGGAAGTGAGGATCACACAATCCGCGTCTGGCACCCAGCCACCGGCGAACTTGTAGGCGTGCTCAGCGGACATACGGACCATGTACTATGCGTCGCGTTCTCACCTGACGGCGATTGGCTGGCAACCGGCGGTCGCGACGCGTCGGTGAGGATCTGGAAGGCCGATTCCCTCGACTTGGTTGCCACCCTCGACGCAGCCCGCGGCAACGTACGGGCCCTTGATTTCTCCGCAGATGGGACACTGTTGGTTGCCGACGAGTCCGGGAGTCTGCGGTGTTTCGATGTGCGGGACTGGAGCCTGAAAGCCCAGACCCACGTCGCGGACGAAGCCTTCTTTGCGGCCGGATTCTCCGACGATCTACCCTGGATTGCTGTGGCCGGTCGACAGGAAGTCGGTCGCGTTTTCCACCTCTCGGAGACGGGACTTGATCTGACCGCAGAACTTGCGGGTGGCCACACCGAATGGATTCAGGATGTAGATTTCTCACCGCGCGACAACTCGCTCGCAACCGCAGGCAAGGATGGGTTGATCCAGCTTTGGGTGGTTGGAGAAACCGAATTGAAACCGCGCAGCCTGCTGGGGCACGAAGGAAGAGTGTGGGACGTTTCATGGTCACCAGACGGCCGCAGCCTGGCCTCAGCCGGAGCCGATCATTCCGTCAAGATCTGGCATATCGACTCTGTTGGCTCACCTTCGCTGACCTATCCGCTTTGCAGCGACCAAGTGAATCATCTTGTGTTTGCACCAGACGGGCAACGCCTATTTGCAGGTGACAAACAAGGCGTTGTACGAGCTTGGGATCCCCATTCGCGCCGACTCGTAAGGGTTGTGGCACGCCTCGGCGCCGAAATCTCGGCTCTCGCTGTGTCGCCCGATGGTGCGCAACTCGCCGCCAACGACTTTCAAGGGCGGACGCATGTTTGGAGTCTCGACACTTGGTCGCACGCTGTGTTGACGCAGTCGAGCGAAGGCATCGGTCACCGTCTTGCGTGGTCATCAAATGGCGACAGCTTGGCAGCTACTCGCGACGAACGAACCGTGACTGTGATTGACGTGGCGACGGGTCACGAGCTCTTTCGCAGAATCGAACCGGAACACATTCAGTGGCTACAGTATCTAGACAAGGGTGACGTACTGGTCGTCTGTAGTGATAAAGCGCGGTTCTATGATCTGTCCACGGGGCAACTACAACACGAGTTGAACGGCGCTCGCTATGGCTGTATCTCGCACGATAGCCGAACGCTCGCGATCAGCACCGGTGGTCACATCGTCCAACTGTGGGACATTCAAGCCGTCGAACGGCGTCGCCGTCTGATCGCCCCCACACACAAGACAGTGGGACCCATTGCATTTAGCCCCAATGACCGCACGCTGGCAGTGGGGTGTCGACATCAGGGTGATCTGACCCTCTGGGATGCCAGGACAGGACAAATCGCTTTCACGTACGAAACCGCCACCATCGGCGGTTTAGCCGCGACCACGTTCTCACCCTGCGGTCAATATCTGCTCGCCTCCAACAGATCGAAGCCGGGGCAGATCGTCCAATGGTCCGTGTCTTCCCAACAGAGTCGAAAGGCGAATGGGCAAGCTAGTGCAACGGCGTCGCTTGGTACGACGGTGGAAGGGCATGGAAACGAGACACTTTCGTACAATGTCGCTTTTGTACCTCGACCCGAAGCAGGTTCTGGTTCAATCCACTCGTTCCGTGTCTCGTTGATGTCGCAGTCTGATGAAACGACTACCTCCAATCCGCTGTTCGTCGTAGAAAAAGACTTGCGATTCGGCGGGCCTCAAATTATTCCAACGACGCGCGCCGGAGTAACCTCGTGTGCCGTGGGGGATATCGATAACGATGGCGACATGGACATCGCCGCTGCCAATCCTTCAAGATACAAGCTCTTGTGGTATGCCAATGATGGCGTAGGCAACTTCACATCGGTGGAAACGATCGACCGTAGCTTTCGTGGTGCAGAAGAAGTAGTTTTGGCGGATCTTGATCGCAACGGATGGCTCGATGCCATCGTTCCAAGCGCAGTTCTAGACGAGATTCGTTGGTATCCAGATGTCGGAAATCCCGCGAATTCGACCCCACCGCACACGCTGCCCGGGATCGATCGACCGCATGCACTAATAACCGCCGACCTAAACGCCGACGGTTTTCAAGATGTCATCTGGGCCGAACACGAGACCGACCGGGTTGGCGCCGCGTTGAACGAGTCCGGCCATTCTCTGAGACGAATCACCGATATTGCGGCGGACGCAGGAAGTGCCGATGCCTTGGCTGCCGGCGATTTCGACCAAGATGGTGATCTGGACGTTCTCGCATGCTCGAATCGCCAAGGCATGATCTCCTGGGCTGAAAACGATGGCCAGGGTCAGGCTTCTGCCCAGCATTCTCTGTTGAGCTACCACGGTACCGCACGAAGACCTGACGTCGCTGATCTCGACAGTGACGGCGATGTCGACATCGTGGTACCGCTGCTGGAAGAAGATCGCGCAGTGCTCTTGGAGAACTTGGGAAACGGGCAGTTTCGCGCTTCGCAACTACCAACCATTTCGGAGACAGAGCCATGCTCGGTAGCCGCGCGCGATCTCGACGGAGATGGAGATCTCGATTTGGTGCTAGGCGGGCGGACCAAGGCATTGATCACTGTCCTCCTGAACGATGGTACTGGTCGCTTTACTCGTTCAAGTCGCATTGTGAACACGCAGGGTCAAAACTTCGACGACGTTGCAGTGACCGACCTGAACGGCGACGGGATTGCCGACATCGTCTTTGCTGGCTACAGGGGACCAGGCCTTGGATGGCACGCGGGCACTGGAGTGGCGTTCCAGTATCAGGAGTCCGCTCCTCGCGAATCGCGAGACGTTCCTTGGGAGCAAAAAAACGGTCTGACAACGACCCTGCCGGCGCGCATGCCAAACGAAGCTTCGCCATTCCAGATCTCCCTACGATTTGAATCGGAAGGAGGTCGATCGCTGACAGCACGCGATTTCAAGAGCATCGTGGCACGCGTGGTCGTTTATCGCGACACCAACCATAATGGATTGATCGAATCGCAGTGGGAACCCATCGTCGCAGAACTCGATGCCCCGACGATCCAAGACGGCATGCTCCGAATTCCCCTACAACCGCCATTTCCCTTGCCGCATCCGGCTGGCGGTCATGCTGGTGTCGCCGCTGAAATACTCGGATTCGCTGAGCTCATCGAAACGGTGAATCGATGGGCCGGCGATCATGGTCACCCCGGCGCAATTCCTATCTGCGATGGCAATCACCGGGACAATGTGAGCCCGACGGAAGTGGTTGTTTTTTCCAGTCCAAGCTGCAAGCTCATCGATCTGACGATCGATGAGTTGCACGCGGTGGGTGCGCTGCCATTGAGCGACCACGCGGAATCAGATGCCCTCTATGTACAAAACTCAGGCTGCATCGATGTCTGGGCTCGAGCGCACGGCTATCGCGCCGGGGTGTTAGTTGGCAGTTCAGACACTTATTCGAATGTTCTGCAGAGCTTTCGTGCACTCGTCTTCGTAGGCGCGGAGCACGAGCGAAGACTGTTATCTATAGCGAATCTCGACTACCCAGTCGGATTTGAAGCACTTTGCCACCAAGTTCAACAACATGCGGAGGCCCTCGGCTTCATCGCCGGCATTCCTGTGTTAATCAACGGCAACCATACCGTCGATTGCGTTTTCTTTCCGGAGAGCACAGCGAAACGAAGGCCGGTATTGAAGGTAGAACTTCGGTAATCTCGCTGGTTGTCCACGCAGCCCGAAATGATCTGTCGTTGGCAAGCGGCCACTTGCCGCCGAGCGACCTCCGCGACACTTGGAAAGAAGTGGAACGCTGCCGTGCGCCGGGGGTG
>CALKYM010000077.1 GCA_938003525.1 uncultured Planctomycetales bacterium
GCGCACGTTCACCACGACTGCCGCCACGGCCGGCATGGCCGCCGCGGTCGGACTCTAGCCTTCAGATCGTCGCGATCCGCGTCAGGATCGATTCCTCGTCATCGTCATCTTGAAGCCAGACGAAGATGTAATTACCCTGGCCATCGACGTCGACGTGCGGGGAGTGGACCACATAGCCTTCCTCGCCGTCGTCGACCTGGTAGTAACTTCCGGTCGCCGTTCCGGTTGAGTCGTACCACTGGGCATAGGCATTATGCTCTTCCAAGACCGATGATCCGGTCAGCGTGCCACTCCAGGCGATCACAAAGTTGCCGAGACTATCGGCGGCAATCGTGGGTGTGGTGGTGGCCAGATGCGTCATCAGCAGGCCTACGTTCGAGCGGACCGTCTGCACGGCGCCAGGTACGTCCAGACTGTTGTAACGTCGGAAGACCACGTCGGAGTTTGTGAACGTACTGTCGACGTTCTTCCAGGTGATTGTGTAGTTGCCGCTGCCATCGACCGCAACTGCCGGAGAGACCGCGTTCATCGAAGGGTCGTTACTCACCTGGAACTCGGTCATGATTGGCACGCCGGCCGACGTGAATCGACGCGCCCAAATATGCAGTTGCGAGCCAATCTCGTGCCAGGTGACGATGTAGTTCCCGGCGCTGTCGACCGCCACCGAGTCACCAACTCCGGTAATGATCTGGTCGCCCGTCGAATTGTTGTGCAGGGCGAACTCGGATCCCCACGTCGACGAACCGCTGTCGAAGATGCTGCCCATTACATCGACCTGGAATGACACGTAGGCATTCCAAGCGACGAACAGATCACCACTCGGTGCGTAGACGATTGTGGGATTGAATGACGATGCGCTAGCGCCGCTAATAGCCGTCGTGCTACCAACAGTCGTACCGTCCGAAGCGTAGCGCTGGACTTGAATTAGCCCTGCCGTATCGGCCCACGCGACCGCGAAGTTCCCACTGTCGTCCATATCGACCGAAATGTTGTTTGACGAACCACTTCCCGTCGAGGTACCGACCTCGATCGCGGACCCTACGGCGGCGCCCGTCGCATCGTACCGCTGCGCGTAAACCTTGTAGTCGGAGCCGTCGAGGTCCACGTACACAGTGACGAAACGTCCATCCGCGGCGGAGCCGACCGCCGGGGCTACCTCAACATCGACGGCACTGACGGGGGTAACGGGCGTGGCGAAGGGCGTCACCGTCAAATCGAGCGTGTCGGTTGCGAGGCTGAATGCGGTCGTCCCACCGCGCGTCGACGTATCGACCAGTGCGCCGGCTGAGCCCGACGTTTGATCCCATGCGACGAACGTGATGGCATCATCCAAGAGGCCCATCCACGGATCGCTCGACACGAGGCGGATACGGGCTTCACCATCGGCGGGCAGCAGCAGACTCTGCAGCGTAGTCACCGCGCCGATCGGCGTCCAGGAACCGGTGTCGGTTAGGCGATATTCAAGCGTGCCGACTCCCTCGTTCGTGCCCTGGATGGCAATTCCGAGATCGTTCCAGAAATTATCGTCCGTGATTCCCCCGACCAAATCGTCGACCAACCACCCGTCGTTACCCGAGAAAACTTCATCGAATGCGAGGTGCCGGTGAAGCACGGTATCGGCCAAGACGGGCGCGTCATTCGGGATGGACGAGAGCGGCACGACTTCCAGCCCGTTAAGCACGGCGGTCGATGTTACGCCGCCCAGATCGCTTAGGTTCAGCTCCAACTGTCCATCAGTCACCTCGACGACATAGCTTTGCTGATGGTACTCGCCGGCGGCCAGATCGACCGTGTCGGTGACCTGGCCATTCTCGAAGTCGATCTGCATCTGGTCGCGCACGGCCGCCTCGTCGCCCATGGCCACGGTGACGAGGTAGGTATCATTCGTGAGGTCGACAGCAAAGGTGCCGCTACTTGTCTCGACGAAGTCGTTGAGAAGATCCGTTCCACCCGCCGTCTGACCTACCGGCCCGGCAGTGATCGTACCAGTGGTCCAACCATAGCCAGTTGCGGATGAATAGCTCTCGTCGAGAATTGATAGATAACCGACCTCCTGGACACCGCCATCAGGCTCGAAATCGAACGATGGACTGACTGTCGAAAGCGGAACTCCAATTGCACCCTCTACAGGCACGTTGATGAGAATGCTCGTCGTAATCTCTAAGCGGGCCTGGGTAGCGCGGCGATCTGCGTAGAAGATATCGATAGTCGCGGTCTGGTTTGGCTGCATCCCATAGTCCGCAACTGCGTCGGCCGCCGTAAGCGCAAAACCTTTGATTTGTGGCGGATGAACACCTCCAAGATCGAGTTCTGAAACTAGCTTGTTGTTGATAAACACCCACGCATCATCATCTGCGGTAAGCAGAATGAACTCATCTTTGCCCGTCCAAACAAATTCGCCGTGAAGATCGAGCGTGTGGAACTGATCGCCAGGTCCGTGAGGGTAGAAGCCATTAGCGTAAAGGTCCGTGTCCAGGAATCTATAGTTGCCGTTCTGGTTTTCGTTGAGTTGCATGGAATACGCTTTGTGGTCGATCAGCCCAACCGCAGGCGCCGTGCCGTACCACTCGTCAAAAGAATTTGCACTGTTCACGATTCCTTTGGCGTTCAGGTCAGCACGGACTGCTGGGTCCAATGTGAGTTCGGGATAACGACGACCTGCGACAACCTGCAATTTATCTTGGGGGATGCCGGGATAGAGGCCGATAAACGTAGCACTCTCCATGTCGACGTGTTGGTTGCTAAAATCGCGCAGCGTGCCGTTGAGCGTCAGATTGCTCGGGTGATAGAAGACGATGACTTCGTGCTTGTCGTTATCAATCCAGGGCTGATCGGCGTAGTTCAATGCGCCATCTACCTCATCCGTGACATCGTAAACGGTCCGCCAGGTATCCCCTTGGGGAAAATCAATTGAACTGAACTCGCCAACCAGATCATTTGTTACCGAGAAAAGGCGAAAATTGTCACGTATCAGAGTCGTCGAGGAAGGTTTCGGCAGGACCCCGAGGTGCTGTACCTTCAGCGTGGCATTGGTATTATCGATGCCAAGAACATCCGTGTTAATCGAGGTACTTGTGTCGACGGTGACTGTGCCCTTTGCACCAACCCCAATATTTAGCGCCGCGAACGTCGCGGCCCCAGTGACGGACAGCGCGCCCTCGCTCAAATTGCCCACAATTGCTTGCGTGGTCGCCGTCAAGTTTCCGCCGCTTTCGACTGTAACGGTACCTTCGTCACCCTCACCGATAAGGAGAGTCCCCAGATTCGCCGTACCATTGATTGTCAGTTCGCCTTTACCGCCTACACCAACATTTAGGGCTGGGATCGTCGCCGTTCCGTGGACATCGAAAGTCCCTTGTTCTGTTGTCCCAATGCGGACTAAGTCTGAAGCGGTCATCGTCCCGCCGGCCTTTACTTCGACATTACCTTTAGCCGCTAATCCGACGGAGAGATTCTTTATCGAGGCCGCGCCTGATACGACAAGCTCACCGCTGACACCGCTGCCGCCATTGACACCGACATTCGTCTGATCCGTAACTGAGAGGGTGCCGCCGGATTGCACGTCGACTTTACCGTTCTTTCCTGTAGCGACTTCCAACTTCGCCGTGGTCAGTTCGGTGCCGGTCCGCACCTCGACGTCGCCGTTACTATTTACACCGACATTGACCGTGTCCGCCTTCACTGAGACCGGATCCGCAAATGTTTGTTTAAAGAGGTTTAGGTCCCCTCCAACATTTATAGTATCGATGTCGGCGACAAAGCCTCCCGCTCCTTCCGCTGAAAATGCCAAACTTGCTCCCGCCCCGATGTTCAGCGTCGACGCTTTCACGCTACTAGTCACATAGAATCCAGAACTGTTTCTTTTTTGCCCAAAAAGCACGACAGAGGTATTGGCAAGCGCGTCGACTGTCCCTGCCTCAAGCGGGAAGGCTCCGACGTCGACGGAGTACGAATGGCTTCCGAACGCGATCTGGTCAAGCTTGACCGGGACCGGTACTCCGATACTGTAGCTGCCCGCAATACCGGTCACCACGGCGATGTCGCTTCCGCTTCCCGCCCTCGCTGGATCACCCGGCCACTGGCCGGCCGTGCCCGCCCAGTTGGCCGCAACATTCCAGTCCGCTGCTGTTCCAGGCTGCCCCTGCCACGTGAATGTGGCCGCCAGTACTTGGCGGGGCTCCAACGACTCAAATGACAGCGGCTGAGTCCACCGAGAACGTTGCCGCGGCCGCCGCTTCGGTTTGAAAGAACGCGTGTAATCTTGTCGTATGCTCATGAAGGTCACCGGTCGTTGCTTGTCATTGAAATCCCTTGAGTCCACCACTCAAGTGAAGCCCCCATCATATGTGCATAGCATAACACGATCATGGGGCAACCAGGTCATACAAGAGAAGGGTGGTTTCCGCAAGGGATCGCTCATCAGTTCCCAGAACGTCGCGGTGCATGTGAGGAACGATTCAAGTTGTAGCTGTGTGAAGTGTGGGGCGCAGCCTGTTTGAGTGCCAACGAATGGACAGACTTATTCATTTCCAGCATCCCGCCTGGCATCAATCGCATCGGCGGTCATTTGTTAGACAATCCTGTATGCTAGAACGATGGGCTCAACGAACTCCAAATCGACGAAATCACGTCGCCGTTGGTATCAGTTCCGACTGCGGACGTTGTTAGTACTGGTTGCCTTGGCGACGATCCCCTTCGCCTGGGTCGGAATGAAACTTCGGCAGGCCCAGAGATA
>CALKYM010000078.1 GCA_938003525.1 uncultured Planctomycetales bacterium
TTGATGACCAACCTGATCGTGGTTCTCAATCGGGTGATGGGAGTGACTGAAGTCTTGGCCGATCTGGTGTCTCGGGTACTCAAGGAGCAACAGCTCGATCGCGTCGTCGATTTGGGATCAGGATCCGGCGGCGTCATGCCCGACGTCATCGCTCGCGTGCGGGCCGATCCGCAAACTACGGGCGCCAGCTTGATCTTGACCGATCTGTACCCCAACGCGGACGCACTCGGCAATTTCAATCGCGGCGATTCCCCGCACATCGTTTACTGGCGCGAGCCGGTGAACGCGAAAGATTTCGAATCGGTGCCTGCCGGGCTGAAGACGATGATCAACTCCTTTCATCACATGCGACCGCAGCAGGCCCGGGCGATCCTCGATTCGGCCCGCAGGAACCGGCAACCTCTGCTGATCTATGAAATGGCCGAAAACAGAATTCCCTTCGTGGTGTGGTGCCTGGCGCTGCCGATCTCTTTGACTTTGGTGGCGGCGATGGCGTTGTTGCTGACGCCCATGGTCCGACCACTGACGGTGCGGCAGCTCGTCTTCACCTATGTGATCCCTGTGGTGCCACTGTTCTTCGCCTGGGACGGCCAGGCGTCGATGCAGCGGCTCTACACGTTCGACGACCTCGACGAGTTGCTGCGGGGTATGTCCTCAACCGGGTACCGTTGGGAGAAAGGGGTCGCGAAGATTCAGACTGGCGCGAAGCGGGGAACGTATTTGCTCGGGGTGCCCTGCTGACCGGTCAGACAGCCGACTGCAGAGTCGCGCATGGAACACCAGCGCATCACCTACAATAGGTTCCGACTCGGAGGGAGCGACCGGCCCCTTGAAGTCTCTGAGTTCTTCTGAACGGAGCTCGATCGCAGATCGCATCATTGAAGACAGGCTACTGAACCCCGGGGGGAATTCCATGCCGTCACGACGTCATGCCGCACGCGTATTCTTGTCCGCCCTGGCCCTCTCGATGGCGTGGTGCGGCGTCGAGGGGGCGGCGAGGTCTTCGGCCGCGGATCTCATCCCGCGTGCGGCTCTGTTCTCATCGGCCGACCGCCCCGTCGCCAAGTTGTCCCCCGATGGGAAGCGCATCGCTTACGTCGAAATTGAAGCGGCGAGACGTTCGGTTTGGGTCGCTCCGGTTGATGAACCAGAGAAGCGGACTCGTGTCCGGCTCCCTGACAACGGCCAACCCTTGACCCTCTGGTGGTCGACCGACGGCGCTCGCCTGGTGGTTCAGCAGCGGGTGGCCGACGGCGTGCGGCTGTTGAGTTGCGATTTGACGCAAGACAAGTCGATCGACCTGACGCCTTTGCGCGGCGTCATCGCGCGGCTCGAAAAACTGAGCCCCGAGATGCCCGAGCAGGCACTGGTTGCCATCAACGATCGTGATCCACAGGTTCACGATCTGTGGAGCATCAATCTTCGAGACGGCAAGCGGGAGCTGGTGATCGAAGGCACCGGCTTCCGCAAGATCCATGTAGACGCCCAGTACAACCCGCGGGTCGCGGAGAAGTTGAATCCCGACGGGACACTGGCATTGTTGCGCCGCACGAACGATCGGCAGTGGGCGCCGCTGCGAACGTTCGAGATCGATCACGCCAATACACAGCGCGCCGCCGGTGCTGGGGTTCAGGGCGTCGTCGGCGTCGATCGCGCGGGCGAGCACTTGTACCTGGTCGACAACGCCGCTCGCGACAAGTCGATACTGTTGTCGGTCGATCTCGCGACCGGCGAGCAGACCGTGCTGGCTGAGGACATGGAGGCCGACATACGTCCGACGGCAATCGTCGATCGCCTGACGGGCGACGTTTTGGGAGCGAGCGCCCAATTCGATCGGCTGCGTCGTCACCTGATCGATGCGTCGATTCGGGATGATTTTGCGCACCTCGAACAACACTTCAGCGCGCCGGTTGGCGTGATCGGGATCAGCGCTCAAGACGATGCTTGGCTGGTCATACCCTTTGATGGCGGGCCCGTTCACTATCACGTCTATCAGCGGGCAACCAAGACCGTCGTGTCGTTGTTTTCGACGCACGCCGCCTTGGACTCATACACGCTCGCCCCACGATTCCCCCACGTGGCCACCGCCCGGGATGGATTGCGACTGCCGTGTCACCTCTACCTGCCGCCCGGTAGCGACGCCGACAGCGACGGTCTACCGGACGAACCGCTACCGACGCTGCTCTATGTACACGGGGGCCCGCACGTGGCCTACCCGTGGGACAGTTGGTACACGAACCGGTGCTTGCAGCTTCTCGCCAATCGCGGCTACGCGGCGCTGCGCGTTGAATTTCGGGGTGCCGGAGGCTTCGGCAAGTCGTTCATGCAGCAAGGGTGGCAGGAGTGGGGAGGCGAAACGCAGCGCGACCTGATCGATGTGGCGCGATGGGCGGTCGACCAGCGAATTGCCGAAAAGGACAGGATCGGCATCTGGGGATGGTCATTCGGGGGCTTCTCGACCTTCGCCACGCTCGCGATGTATCCCGACGAGTTCGCCTGCGGCGTGGCCATGTACGGCCTTTCGGACCTGGAATTGTTCGCGCGCCATGCCGGCCTGTTCAGCCGCGATGCGGCGTTGCGCGTTGGCGATCCTAAAACGGCCAGCGGGCGCGAACTCCTGCGGCGGCAGTCACCACTGCATTTCGCCGAGCGCGTGACGAGCCCGCTGTTGGTGACACACGGGTCCAAAGATCGAGTCGCCCCACAACGACACTCAGATCTTTTCGTCGAGGCGCTCGAAGAACACAACAAGGACGTCACGTATCTCGTCTACCCCGATGAAGGGCATGACTATCGCCGGCCGGAGAGCTGGAACTCTTTCTGGGCGGTTGCCGAGCGGTTCCTGCACGAGCACCTAGGCGGCCGTTTCGAACCATTCGACAACGATCTCGAGGGCGCGAACTTGCAAGTGGTGGCCGGCCGAGAACTGATCCCGGGACTGGAGGGATTGAACTGAGCCAAGGGTGCATGGCAGCGCACTCTCCAATCCGGGAAGCACTCGAAATTCGTACGCTGCCGCACGATGCGCCAATGGCCGAGGAGGGGCTCGAACCCTCACGGGGATTACTCCCCACGGGATTTTAAGTCCCGTGCGTCTGCCAGTTCCGCCACTCGGCCGGTGCCGCCAATCGTAGTCGACGGCGGTGTCTCAGAGAATTGCGGCTGGGTGATTCACCGCGCCATCGCTGCCATGCCGTCACCGACGCGCCCCGTAAACAAGTTGCCACGACTCGACCTTCGGTTCGCGATTCGCCGCAAGAAAGTAGTCCAAAACGGCATCTGAGTCTCGGTAGCCGGCGCGCATCTCCGCCACGAAGTCGTCCACCTCGGCTGTTGCAATGCCGACAAGTGGCGTGGGGCGAAGAAACGAGTTGCGGTAGAATCGTCGCCTCGTTTCGGGTTGCAAGCTGTGGCCAGGGAGGATGGTTGTTCGGCCATGTACGAGGGAATCGACGGCTTTCTGGGAACCCGCGCGTCTCTGATGCTCGACGTGGTGTTCCTGGCCATGTTCCTGGTCGTGCCCGTGATGGGCGTGAGCGTGGCTTTGGTGAAGTATCGCCGCGCGTTCGTGCTGCACAAGCGGCTGCAACTCGCGCTGGGCATCGTGCTGGCGCTGGCCGTGACGGCCTTCGAGCTCGACATGCGCATCAACGGCTGGCGCCATCGCGCCGTTGAATCGCCCTACTACGAGAGCAACGATCCCTGGTGCGGCGTGATGCTGGCACTTTGGGTCCACCTGGTGTTTGCCGTCACGACGGCCGTCGTGTGGGTGGCCGTCATCGTCCGCGCGATGCGGCGATTTCCCGCGCCGCCCAAACCGGGCGAACACAGCGCCAGCCACATCTTCTGGGCCCGGCTGGCCGCGGCCGACATGTTCATGACGGCGCTGACCGGCTGGATCTTCTACATCCTCGCCTTCGCGCTGTGATCCTTCGACGCAAGCGTCATCCTGGTCGACGCGCGATCGGTTGCATGGACGGTGAACACCCGCCTGGCGAGCAGCCCGTGGCACGGAGTTGGGCTACGACTGCGAAGCATCCGGCTTTTGCCAGGGCACGTCCGGCACGCCTTGTGCCGCATTGGCGGCACGGGCCATGACGAACAGCAGATCGCTGAGGCGGTTCAGGTAAACGGCCAGCTCCGGGGCAACGTCTTGATCCGGCTGGGCGGCGAGATGCACAACGCATCGTTCTGCGCGGCGGCAGATGGTTCGCGCCATGTGTAAGCCGGCGGCGCCGGCACTGCCACCCGGCAGAATGAACTGTTTCAGCGGTGCCAGCCCCCCTTCGAGACCATCGATTTCGCGCTCCAGCGCGGCGATGTGATCGCCGCCAACGTAACTGGTGTCATGAGCCGCCGGGTCCGGTGTGGCGAGTTGGGCCCCCAGCGCGAACAACTCGTGCTGCACACGGGCCACAATCTCTGCCAAGTCGTCTGGCAGATTCTCGCCAGCGACCAATCCCAGCGCGGCGTTCAGTTCATCCACGGTGCCGTAGGCCACGATCCGCGGATCGTCCTTACGCACGCGCGGGCCGCCAAACAGGCCCGTTTGGCCGGCATCGCCCGTTTTCGTATAGATCTTCATGTCGGAGTACCCGGAATCGACGTTGCCGCGACGCCCGCGCTACATTGCCTGGCCGCGACCGAGATGCCTATGATGCCAGTGACGTCATTCTAAATGCCCGCCACGCGAGCGACAGGAGACGCGCTGGCGGTTGGCTATGAACGTGGACTGCCGGAGGCTGCTTGAACCCATGCGTATCGCGCCAAGAATCGTCGCTCATTCCCTTCCAGTGTTGGCTTTCGCGGCCGTACTCATCGCGGCCAGCTCCATTCATAGAGCGACGGCGGACGAGCCGGCCACGAGCCACGAAGCCCGGTATCTGAGCAACGTCGAGCAGGTGACGTCCGGGTTCGTCAAAGCGGGCGAAGGATACTTCTCGCCGGATGCCTCGCAGATCATCTATCAGGCTGTCGAAGACGACTACCCGTTCTACCGGATCTTCCGGCAGGCGCTTCCCTCGGGCGAACCCATCCTGGTGAGCACGGGCCGCGGGCGGACGACGTGCAGTTACTTCTCGCCCGACGGGGGGCGGATTCTGTTCGCTTCCAGCCATCTCGATCCGCAGCTCAGCGAAACGGAGGCGGCCGAGCGGCGGCGGTTGGCCGAAGAGGCTGCCTCGGGCGCCCGACGCCGGTATCAGTGGGATTTCGACCCGCACATGGACATCTTCGAGGGTGACCTCGATGGCGGGCATCTGCAGCAATTGACTGATGCGCCCGGCTACGATGCCGAGGGTGCCTACTCGCGCGATGGCGAGTGGATCGCGTTTTGCAGCGATCGCGACGGCGACCCCGACATTTACATCATGCGGGCCGACGGCAGCGAGCAACGTCAACTGACTGACGCACCCGGTTACGACGGCGGTCCGTTCATCTCGCCCGACGGCCGCTGGATCGTGTTCCGCAGCGATCGCAAGCGCGAAGGCTATTTGCAGATCTACGTCATCGGCGTCGACGGCAAGAACGAAACCGCGCTCACCGATAACGAGGGCGTCAACTGGGCTCCCTACTGGCACCCCACCGCGCCGTACATCATTTGGGCCGGCGCCGACCACTCGAATCCAGGGGCGCGACCCAACTACGATCTATGGCTGATGCGTTACTCGGAAGAGGGTGACCAGTTGCAGCCGGGCGACATCACCCGGGTGACCGATCATGCATCGGCCGATGTGCTGCCGGTCTTCTCACCCGACGGCTCGCAACTGATGTGGACCAGCAATCGCACCGAAGACCACTCCAGTCAGTTGTTCCTGGCCGAGTTCACACTGCCGGAGTAGTCTCACTGCCAGGATTTACTCGAACTCGATGACTTCGATGTCGAGCCGTCCCAGCACTTTGGCGATCGGCAGAAAGCTGAGATAGGCCGAATCGCCTGCCAGGTTCGAGTCGGCCAGCTTGAGATGTGCGGCGCCGATGCCGCCCAACCCGAGCGTCGCGTCCAACGGCAGCCAACGGCGTCCGTCGTGGATTTCGGTCCACATGTGATAGCCGAACCCCTGAAAACTATCGACGTAGACCAGCCCCACGGCGACGCGGGCAGGGACCCCGCGAGCGCGAGCCAGCGCGGCCAAAAGCACCGCATGTTCTGTGCAGTCGCCTTCGCGACTGGCGGCGACCTCCGCAGCGCTGGCGAACGTCTGCGAAAAGTTCTGCTCGGTGATCGTCTCATAGACGAGCCGCTCCAGTGCGATGCCAAGCTGCCAGGGATCGCTCGTGTCCTGAGCCACCGTGCCGGCGAGCTCGACGATCACCGGATCATCCGACTGCAGCATGTTGCTGGGCGCCAGATCGTCGGGCGAAGTTGGCTGCGGCTTGCCGTTGAACTCAGCATTCGGGTCGGGAGCCGCGACGGTGAGCACGAGCGCCCGATCGTCGACGATTTCGAAATACTGCAGCTCGCTGACAGGAAATACCTCGGCCGGATTCGCATCTGCCAGCGCGATGCGGTAGCGGGCGATCTGCGTATGGTGGGCAGCGCGAATGGGCTGCTTGAGCCGGATGACGTGATCGGCCAGCAGGTCGAGCTTCGCAGGCTCGTTGGGCGCAAGCGCCAGCTCCTCGGTCGTCCGCATGTGTTCTTCACCGAGCGCCGGCACATAGGCGCGGAGAATCGTGCCATCGGCGTCAACCCACATTTGGAAATCGAGCGTCTGTCCGCCGCCCCAATCGATGATCTGATCGACTCGCAGCAGGTCGAAGGTCCCCGAGGTCAATTCGCACGCTTCGAGTTCGCCGGCGACCAGCTCGATCGTCGCCACGTGCACCAGCGGCGGGCTCATCAGAGCGCGGAGCGTGCGGCGCTCGCCGGGTTGCATCGGTCGCCGCCGCAGTGAGTCTTCTACGGCGCGAAAGCCGCGCGCGTCTTCGTTCCAGGCGATTTCTGATTGCGTGGCTTTGCCGAGCGTTTCGGTCTCCACCCGCAGCACGTCACCCTCGACGCGGCCGCGATACTGCTGCGGCGTCGGGCCGAGCGCCAGTTGGCACTCAAAGTCGATCAGTTCTCCCTCGTTCGTCTCGTGGCTAACAACTTCGATCCGCAGTTCGGTCACGTCGCCGCCGCGGGCCAACTCGGTCACGCTCGTTTGTTCGATGCGGCGCGATGCACTCTCGTGCTCGGCGAGCGGAACGATGCGGGTGTGCGTATAGCCGACCTTGGCTCCCCGCACGAAGATCGAATCCCACTCGTCCGTCGCCCGGGCGGCTTCTTCAACGGCGATGGCCGGTGTTACCGGGTTGTGCTGCGCAGCGCCCGGTGGCACGGCGTGGTCGGCCGGCTCAACGCCGGCGTTTAGCGCCTCGCGGGAAGAACCCTGCGAACCGTCAGAGTCGGCCGTTTCTGCCCGCGTTTGGGCGGGATCGAGCGTCTGTGTTTCGACGACGGGCGATTGGCTGGCGACTTCCGGCGTCGTCGAGACGGCATCGTCGCGACAGCCGGCGAGCAGTACCACCAACGCTGCAACACACAAGCGGCCGCTTGCACCACATCTGGTGGATCGCGCTATCCGCGAGAACGTGATCATTCTTGGTGAACCCCTCCCCGCTGAGCGACGTAACAACGGTTGTAGCATATCGATGGTCTATGTCGACGCGGTGCGACTCGACGCTGTCGTCGGCCGTGTAGACCCGATCAGGGAAGTCATTACTGAGGGCCCCGTTTGGGCCCGGTAACGGCTTCCCTTTTTTTGTTGAGTCTGCGTCGGGCGCAGCCGGCATGGTGAGCCGTCGACGCCGCAGTCAACCCACCGTCATGGGCAGGAGATTGTGCCTTGCGACATTCCACACTCCTCGCAACTGACAAAGTTTCGCAATCGACTGCCTCGAATTTGCGCGCGGAGCGTGCGCATCGCGCGGCGCCAAGAGAGTCGAGTGCTAGACTACGGTGGAGCTGCGCGAACCCGCGCAGCGCGATCTTCCAAGACGCACGGGAACTGCGGGAGCCATCGTCGGCGGACGTTAGCCATCGTGCTGCCAGAGGGCCCGGTCGTAGCGGTTATGCGGCGGACGGCGTCGGGCTCGCGGGGAGAGCACACCGCGCCGCCAACCGGTTCGCCGACGCGTAACGTAGGCTTTGTTGAGCGTTTTGCTGTGGGGGGACTCTGCCCCGAGGGGGCAGAGATCGGTAACAAAAGGGAACGCGCATCGATGGGCTTTCTGCAGAAATTCTTCCGCAACGTGTTCCGCGACGGTGCCCCCACGCCGTCGATGAGTAGCTTCGACCATTTGTCCGAGGACGAACTCGAAGCACACTTGGGCGTGGTTCGCTACGGCGACTTCACGCTCACCGACGCGATTCGCCCCTCGTACGATCTGCAAGTCGTCCCCTCGGCCGGCTATCGCCACGACACCTATCGCGACGAACAAAACAAGACGACTGTGCCCGTGCTGATGGCCGCAGCATCGACTGAGTCGCTGTTCGACGTCTTCATGGACTTGCTCGATCCGCTGGGCAACGTCGTGGACGTCGTACTCGAAACGAGTCACAACCGAGCCGACCGAGGGCACGTCGATCTCTATCGCGAGCACATCGATATCCCCGTGCTCAAGAGCGTGCTGTGCGACTACGAGGAGCTGCTGCTCAACGACGGCTGCACGGGCATCGCCGTGCTGAACCCCGGAGTTCCGGTCGAAGTGCAGTTCGATGAGCACAAGCTGCTGATCGTTTACGGGCAGCAACTCGATGGCTTCGAAGCCGTGCTGCAAGATCGCGAACTGCCGCGGCGCGATGAGATGAAGTTCATCACCGAAGCCGAGCACGTCCACTCTTCGAGCGATCAGTACCTCGAACAATTCGAGGAACTGAAGACCCGCCTCGGCATGGATTCGCTCGACTACTAGCGGACCACCCGCGCGTCATCCAGTTCGCACGCGCAGGTACTCTTCCAGCCCCTGTTGCCATTCGGGCAGCTCCGGCCCTCCCAAGGCTTGATACTTGCTGCAGTCGAGCACACTGTATCGGGGCCGCGCGGCAGGTGCGCCGAACTGCT
>CALKYM010000079.1 GCA_938003525.1 uncultured Planctomycetales bacterium
ACGACCGTCTCGGCCATCATGTACTTGAGGCCCGTCTCGCGCACCTTCTCCACAATTTGCCGGCACTCTTCGGTCGTCGTCGCCATCGGCACGGTGCACATCACGTGCTTGCCGGCATCCAGTGCGGCCAGCGACATCGGCGCATGATCGGGAATCGGGCTGTTGATGTGCACGTAGTCGATGTCGGAGTCGGCCAGCACGTCGTCGTACTTCGTATACCGCCGCTCGATGCCAAACTGATCGCCCGCCTTGTTCAACTCCGCCTCGTTGCGGCGGCAAATCGCATGCACATTCACGCCCGGATAGGCCTGATAGATCGGAATGAACTCCGCCCCAAAGCCCAGGCCAATCATGGCCACGTTGATGGTTTGACTCATCGCTAATTCCTTTCGACGACTGGTCGCCGCATGATGCTAACGAAGCTGACTGCCGCTTTCGGAAAGCATGGTAGGAGATGCGGACGAGGGTTGCCACATGGTTGTCGACGTATGACCCACTCGCGCGTCGTCAAGCGGCCCATCAATCATCTGACGCATGGGTGCCATCTCGATAGACGATCATCGTTACCGGGCGGACGAGGGGGAGTTGCCCTGTGGGCGGCGGGGCACGTCCGGGTAAGTGCCCTTGATCTTGACCGAGAGCCGGCGAATTGCTCGACGCCAAAGAGGCTGCCGCAAGTACGTCGACTCCCACATGGGAACGACGACTGGAAAGCTATCTGGATGACCATAGGGGTTCTCGACGCCAAGGACTCGCATGAAGTCAATAATCTGTTCCCATCCTCCAGTCGCATAAGCATCGGCTGGACCTGTTTTTCGTGGCTCTTCAAGCGCATCCCAATCAACTAGACAAGGATCAACTCGCTCCAGCGAGACTCCCCAGCGCGAACAAAAGGCCTCGCCGCTGCCACGTTTCCAGGGTCTCGGCGCAGATTCGTCGTCGTTGAAGTACGAGACCCGAGTGCTGAAATCCGCGATGATCTCGTCCGCGTGCATCAGCGTAAAGTCCCAATGGTCACCCTCCTGCACGCGCAGTTCCAAGTACGGAGTCTCCAATCGATTCGCGATGGCGCGAGCAAGTTTCCACGCGTCGTCTGCCAGGACGAGGGTCTCGCCGCACATTAAAGCGATCTTCTCGGACGGTTGCACAGCAGGTTGAAAATCACTCCACCTCGACGACCGCGGCCGCGGCCCTGGGAACTGGGTGATCGCGTCGTCGATCAAAGCGCGTACGTCATCGGCTGGTACGCCTTTGACGATGCTATAGCGGACGCGAGTCGACACTGTCAGGTAGCTCCTTTCGCGTCAACGTAGGTTTACACTCCGCCCTAGGTGAGTCCACTTCCAGCTATGGTAAGAAGCGGTCTAAAACCTCAGGGGTGCGGGAACTACAGTTCCGCATCACGGACAACGGGCTTCCCTGTGAGGCCTGGTTCCTGCTGCGCGACGCGCGTCGCAGTCGGGAAGCCCTGACGACTCTTCGTTGGCAGGCGGCTTGTGCTCAGCAACAGCGCCGGCAAGATGATCAGGTCGCCGATCAGGGCGGCGGCGATGGAGATGGCCGTTATCATGGCGAAGGTCTGGATGGCGGGGAAGGCGCTGAATAGGGCGACGGAGTGACCGGCGACCAGCGCGATCGTGGTCATCACCAACGCGGTGCCGACGATGTAAAACGTCTGTCGCACGGCGGACGGTGTGTCGGGACTCGATTCCTTTTCCCGTTGATAGCGCACGAGGAAGTGAATCGTATCGTCCACGGCAATGCCCAGGCTGATGCTGAACACAATCACGCTACTCATCTCCAGGTAGCGCCCGCTTAGCACGATGAACGACCCGGCACACAGCAGTGGGAATACGTTGGGAATCACACTGCACAGCGCCAGTCGCCACGATCGCAAGCCCATGTAGATCATCAGAAACATGAAGGCCGATGCCAAGAGTAGACTGCGCCACAAGTCCTCGATCATCAGGTGAATGCTGCGAAAGATTGTGACCTGTGCTCCAGTCAGCTCGATGTTGAAGCCTTCGTGCCGCCGCTCGATCTCAGTCAGTCCACTCTCGATGCTGGTAAAGGCCGGATTCAGCCGCCGGCCACCAACATCGGGGACGTGCGCACTGACCAACGCCTGGCGCGTCGACCGGCTGATCCAGCGACCGACGACGTCTGCGGGCAAGTTTCTGCTTTGCGCAGCGCGGCGCGCCAGCGGTTCGTCGCCGGGCAATGTCTGAACGAGATTGAGGAACGAGAGCGGATTCGACACGAGGTGATTTGCGTCGAACACCCGATGGACTCCAGACAACACGTCATAGAACTCGGCCGTCTGCGGCCCCGACCCGTCGGGCCACCCTATGACCGCGTACGTGAACAGCACGCCACCAAATTTCTCATCGACGCGCATCAGCGCCTGGTAGGGATCGCTGAAATTGGGGATATCATTGGCGATACGGTAGTCTGGCTCGATCTGTGTCACGACTGGCACCATGGCCGCGGTGACCAAGATTCCGCCGGCCAAGATCGTGCGCGGGCGACGCGTTAGCAGGGCGATCCACGGGTCGAACCACGAATGCGCGCCCACTTCCCGCTGCTTCTCTTCGACAACGATGTGGTTGCTCAGTCGCGTCCCCGCCAATAGCGGGACGACCGTGATCACGGCCAAAAAACTCAACACGCTGCCCAGCGCGCAGCACCAGCCGAACGTCTTGATGATGAGCAAGTTGGCGACTAGCAGCGAGCCGAACCCAACTGCAGTTGAAAGGGACGTCAGCGCGCAAGCTAAGCCCAGGCGGCGGATGGCGCTCTCGGCAGCATCGGCCGGTGGGTGGCCGCTGGCCACAACGCGGCGGGCGTGCAACACGAGGTGCATCGAATCGGTAAATCCGATGATCAGCACCAATATCGGCACGATATTGGTCAGCACATTGATCGGTTCGCCGATCAGCCCGAAAGTGCCCACGGTCCAAATGGTGCCGACAACCGGCCCCGCGCTGACCAGAATCACGGCCGCGGGACGGCGAAACAGCACGGTAGCGATGAGAGCCACCACGCCCATTCCGAGAAGCGAGGTGCGCGCGATATCCACGCGCATGGTGTCCACGATTTCACGCGCCAAGGCTGCGGGCCCCGTGACTCGCATCCGCAGGTTCCCATCTGCGGCCCGGCCATCGAGCAAGTGATGCAGTTCATCGAGCGTGGGGTCGTGGGGAGCGATGCGAGCGGCGTGCCCCTCAATTTCGACGATCAATAGCGCCGTCGTGAGATCCTCGGAGAGCAGATGGCCGATGAGCAGTGGATGCTCCAGCGCCCTGCGGCGTGCCTGCTCGAACTGCGCGGGCTTCATCTCTCCGCGAAAGAGAGGCAGTTGATAGCGGCCAACCTTGCGCGGGCCGCGGACGTCCAGCAGCGAATGAACTCGGCGGACTCCTTCGATCTCCGAGGCGCGCAGGACCACGTCGCGGATGGACTGAATGGCTTGCTGCGTCAGCAGATCATCGCCGTCGACGACGATCGTCAGACTCTGCTCAAGATGCCCGAACGGCCCACCGAGCCATTGCAACTCGACACGGTCCGAGCGGAGCAGCCGCAGGATATCGCTGTCGAACGTCAGCCGACTGACGCCGAACAAGCACACGGCGGTATAGACAACGACGCAAGCGGCGACGAGCCGGCGGTGACGGGCAAACACACTTGCCAGACGATCCATGATCGAGCTCTCTTCGCCTAATGGCCTAGGAGTCGAACGACGAGACCTGGGGCGCGATGCGGGCGGAGCAATTTAGCAGAGTTCAAACTCGAGCCAAAAGAATTGGGAGGCCAGTCACCAAGGCCATAAGTGGCAAACTGGTTGTGTCTGGGATTACGCCCAACCAGTATGACAGGAGGCTCCGCCTGTGCTGCTAGAGACCGGTGCCGCTGTCTCGCAAGGCGGAGTCAGGGCGCATTCCCAGCCGAATCGAGGTACTGCCGTCATGCTTCGCAAGTACCCACCCGGTCCACTCAATATGTATGCGCCGCTCGGGCTCACATGGCGCCACTTCATGGCACTTAACGCCAATCCGCTGGGGTTCCTCACAAAGATGGGCCGCTACGGCGACCTGTCCTTTTACCGGATCCTTACGTTGCGGGCCTACGTGGTGAATCATCCGGACTTGATCCGCGATGTGCTGGTCACCAAAGCCAAGAGCTTTCGCAAGTGGGAGCATCAGATGCGAGCCTTTCGTCAGGGGGTCGGCAACGGGCTGTTGACGAGCCACGGCGACGAATGGCGACGGCAACGGCGGATGGTTCAAAAGCCACTTCAGATGCAGCGGATGGGACACTACGCCCAGATTACGGTCGACCATACGCGGCGCATGGTTGAACATTGGAGCGAGCGCCAAGACGTTCTGGTCGAACACGAGATGGTTTTGCTCGGCCAGGACATCATGGCTAAGTCGCTGTTCGATGTGCAGGACGTCGGCGAGGCTGAAGAGCTATCCCGCGCGGTGCGTATCGCGTCCGATACGTTCGCCCGGGAAAACTATCTGCTGTTCAAGCTGCCGGATTGGGCGCCACTGCAACGGCAGCGTCAGAAGCGCTGGGCGCTGGAAACGCTCGATCGTATCGTCCGCAAGATCATCCAGCAGCGCCGCCGGTCGCGCTCGCACACCGAAGATTTGCTCTCGCAGTTACTCTTGGCTGAGGACGACGGGCGGAGGCTAACCGACAACGAGGTGCGCGACCAGGCCGTGACTATCTTTACCGCCGGTTACCATACAACGGCCGTAGCACTCGCCTGGGTGTTTTACCTGTTGGCCAAGCACCGCGAGGTGCAGGCCCGCGTGCAGCAGGAAGTCGACACAGTGCTAAATGGTCGCGCCGCGACGCTCGAGGACGTCTCCCAACTGACGTATTTGGAAATGGTGATCCAGGAAACGCTCCGCTTGTATCCGCCCGCTTATGCGCTCTTCGGCCGCGAGACGATTGAGACCGTCGAACTCGGCGGCTACCGCATCGACAAAGGCGCCTACATTGGCGTTTTTCCTTGGATCACGCAGCGCGATGAACGCTTCTTTCCCGATCCGTTGCGGTTCAACCCAGAACGCTTCGCGCCAAGCCGCGCTGAGCAAATCAGTCCTTTTGCCTACTTTCCTTTTGGTGCGGGCCCTCACATCTGTGTCGGCAAGCACTTTGCCAAGATGGAGATTCCGCTGATCGTCGCCACAGTGTTGCAGCGATATCGTGTGGAGTTGACCGACTCTCAGCGACCGCTTCGTTTGGATGCAGGAGTCTCGCTGCGAATGAAGGATGATATCGCCGTCTCGTTCTGCAGTCGTTGTCAGCCGGCGGGAGTCCCGGCCACTGCGTCACCCCATGTCACGCATCCAGGAGTATGGGCAGCGAAAGGTCAAGGATGAATGTCGCCGAGATCAGACAGTCAGCGATGAGCATGATCCACCACCAGCCGGACCATTCCAACGACAAGAGCAGAATGAGATAAGCCGCGCCGCTGATGATGCCCAGCAGTGCAAATACAACCGCCTTGGTTCTGGTTGTTAGCCGGTTGCGATGCCTGTCCCCGGTTTCATCGAACACCGCGCCATCCAGCGCGAACTGCGGCTGAAACTCTTCATGCTGCTCGGTGGCGGCGAACAACAAGAAGATCTCGAGCGTGCCAAGGACGGCTGCCGCAAGCAGTGTTGTGCTCAAACCACACGCAAGCGCAGTCGGCAAAACGATGATGGCCACAAACAGCGCGACGAAACCGAGAGTACCCTTCCACTTGATCGTCATCGCTCGCACGCGAGAAGGTTCTCGGAGATCGGGAATCACAAACCTACGTTCCGCAGCACGCAAATGGCCCTCTGCCTCATTCTCCCCCCTAGCACGGCCGCTCGGAGCGGTCAACGAACTTTGGTAATTGCTGCTTGGCCGCCAGAGTTGCGACGACCATATGGCCATGCGGCGGCGGTGCATCTCAGTACTAACAAGAACACCGCGCCGGGCTATCGCAGATCGCTCTGCGAGGCCCGGCGCGGTGGGGCAAGGGGACTAAATGAGTTGCCGATCGGACTCAGCAGCTAGTCGTCGTAGGTCGACGCGGCGGTCTCGACGATCTTCAGGCCGCGGGGAGTGCTGCTGTGTGCCGCGCCGAAGAAGTCGTGCTCGGGTTCCGCCGCTTCGGGCAACGTGAAGATCTCAAGCGGCGTGGGCTCGAGAGCTATTTGCACGGCTGCGGCGTCCAACTGGTGGCCTGAGTCGGCAGCGAAGATCTCGATGCTCTGACCGTCGCCCGACAATAGCACGCTGTAGCTGCCGTCGGCGAGCGACTTCTTCCGCACCGTGCCGTCACCGTTGTCGAAGCGAACGACCGGTGGGTAAATCAGGTCGTTGTGGTCGACGCTCTCACCAGCCGGGACGACGTGTGCCTTGTTGTTCAGCACATAGTGGAACTCGTGCGCGTTCGCACTGTTGTCGAGGGTGATATCGAACGTCGTGCGATACAGCTCCCAGCCGTCGCCCGTCAGTTCGAAACGGTACGAGCCATCGAGATCGTAGCGGGCCTCGCCGCGCGCGTCGCCGCGGTCGAAGACGATCGTCCAATCGGTAGTGCCCGGCAAGATTTGCCGATAGGTGCTCTGCATCGCGAACTCTTGGGTGCCGTTTAGCACGTACGACACGGGTAGCTCGGCGCTGTTGGTGAGAAACACGCCGCTGGTAATCTCTTCACGGGTCGATTCCGTTAGCGGATCTCCAGCACCAATCGGCGCACCACTGGCCTGGAGAGCGTTGCCGATGGCGACGAACGTGGTCGCGGCGGGATCGAGCGCGCCGATGATGGCACTGCCCGGTCCCAGTGGTAGCCCCGAGCCCGGCGGGAAATCGGGCGAGACGATGAGCTGCGCGTCATTACCAGTCGGCAGCGTCGCCGTGCCGGGGACGGCCGCATCGAGCAACGCGATCACGCGGCTATTGGTGTGCAGGATGTTGGCCAGTTCATCAGCCTTCGCCAAAGCGAGCGGCGATGGCGAACCGTCGGCCGTGGGAAGGAAGTCGACGAGCACGATACGCAGACCCAAGAGGTCGGCGTCGCTCAAGCTGCCGGCGCTGGCGGCTTGCAGAACGTGCGCGAGTTGGCGGCGGGCTTCGGTTTGCCGCATCAGCGAGTCTTGCTCTTGGGGCGTGCCGCCGGTAGCAGGATCCAGAAAGAGCGCGTGCAGCGAATCGGTCTCGCCGGCGGTGACCAGCGAGAAGGCTTGCGAGTGCGTCGTGCGATCGAACGACGATGCCTGAATCTCGGCCGCCAGCGCCACGTTGTTGGGCAACAGAGAGGCGAATCGGTTGATCGCTTCGCCACTGGCGGTCACCAGTTGCTGCCGGAATTCGGCGATCGTTGTGGACGTCAGCACCTCGCTGGCAATGGTGAAGCGTTCGTTGGGGAACGGCTCGACCATCTGCTCCGGAATCTCGTTGCGCGGTGTTGCCACACGCGGTGTTGCATGGCCGCCGCCGTTTCCGCTGCGGTAGTAGTTGTTGCCGCCGCTATAGTAGCCGCCACCGCCGCGATAGAGGCTCGGGCGGTCGAAGTCGCCGGGGCCGAAATCGAAGTCCGGCGTATCGATGCCGGATCCGATCCCGTTGAACGGAACCTCGCTGATAATCATGTCGACGACTCCCGACCAGTCCTGCGCGCGAGCCGTGCCGTAGCTTGCCAACAGGCACAGCAACAGCGCTGTAGCGGTCAACACGCGATTGAAAAGTTGCGATCGGCGCATCAAGAAGTCTCCTTTGTGGTTGGCCAGACGGGCGACCTCGGAAGCAGCGCACACGGTGACGCTGGTGGCGCCGGCGAGAGACATGCGCGCCACGCTGCGGAACCGGGAGCGACGTGATTCGAGAGAGTCGGCGCTGCACTGCGCGCAGCGGCAGCGCCCACGTGCCTTGTGTGTGCCCGTCATCAAAGTGCCTGCGAGGCAACCCTCGCAAAACGGCGATCTGTGACTACCAGCGCAGACCGCCTCTGGTTGTTACGGCGACCGCAAGAGAATCTTGCAGCTCGGCAATGCAGTGATGTGTGAACAGACGGCTTGGAGAGTTCGCCCTAAGATTCTGGCCTCGAGTGCGGTGGTTTTGTCATGGTGAACCCTCACTCACGGCTACTTCGAGCTGTGCGCGTACGTTGAGACAGTTTCGCACTTCACACAGAATCGCGAGCCAAAAA
>CALKYM010000080.1 GCA_938003525.1 uncultured Planctomycetales bacterium
TCGATGGCGTTCTGCGCGCCGGTGCGGCCGACGAACGTGACGAACTCGCCGCCTTCCGGGCGAAGATTTTTCGCCGCGATGCCGAGCTGTTGCCCGGCCTCGAAGTTGTCGGTGCCGATGAAATAGCTGCGCCGATCGCGAAACCGCTCGCGGTCCACATCCGAATCGATGGTGATGACGTGCACGCCCTTGTCGCGCAAGGCCTGCATGGCCTCGGCGATGGCCGGATTCGCTCCGTCGGTCACCGAAATAGCCACGCCTTTGATATCGAGTTGCGTGGCGTACTGGCGGAGCTTCTCGACTTGGCCGCGCGGCGTGGCGTCGTTGGTGTCGAGATCCGCGTTGACGTTCAGTTCTTTGGCGGCTGCGTCGAGCCCCACCCGCACGGCATCCCAGAACGGCGAGTTGCCGTTCATGAGGATGATGATCCGCCCGGACTCGGAGGCAGCCGGGCCATCACCGGCCGGCGCGCAACCGCCAACCAGCAGTAGTGCCAGAAGCCCGCCGCAGATTGCCGGTTGCACGCGCATCGATACCCGCCCTTCACGTTGCGCCGGACGCTGGCCGGTCCGGCCGCGGCAGTTCGTCCGACGACGATTGCCCGGGGAATCGGGCTTCAGGTGGTGTTCGTATCGCTGCCGGATGCTGGAGCCTCGCCCCCGCCGGTGTCGCCGCCACCTTCTTGCGGCTGACAACCGAGCGAGAAGCCCACGGCGGCAACTGCCAACACGACGACTGCACACAACTTACGAAACATGGCCATCGAGCATCCTCAAATCGAACCAGCGGACTCAGTTACCTGCAAAAAACCGCGGCCTGCGCGGCCAAAGAGGCGATTCTAGGTAGGGGGGCTTTCAGTCGCAAGCGGCCCGCTGTGGCGTGCGGTTCGGCGGTAAACGGGGGGAGACGCGCCGGTTCTGCAGGCCACACTTGAGGACCATCACGCGCCGGGCCGATACAAACTAGGAGCGTATTCTCCGAGGGTTGTCCGTAGCGCTAAGTCCCAACATGTCCGCCACCACATCGACCGGCCCTGCGACGCCTGCCGCCGCGACGGTGCTTGAGCAAGTCGGGCGGTGGCAGCTCGTCGAGCGCCTGGCGACGGGCACATGGAGCGAGGTCTTTGCAGCGCGGCCTGATGGTGCTCGCGATGACGGGCCCGCAGCCTACGCGCTGAAGCGATTGCAGCCGCACTGCGAGCGCGAGCCGCGCGCAACCGCGATGTTGGCCCGCGAGGCAATCGTGGCGGCTGAAGTCACGCACCCGCATCTGATTTCGGTCTTGGTCGCGCACGTCGAACGGGCGCCGTTCTACGTCGTCATGCCGCGCCTCGCTGGGCAATCGCTGGACCAGCGTTTGTCGAGCGGAGATCGCCCCTCGCTGGCCGAGACGTTGTGGATTGGGCGGCAAGTAAGCGAAGCGCTGGCCGCCTTGGAGCAAGCGGGTTGGCTGCACGGCGACGTCAAGCCGCAGAACATCTTCGTCGGCCCGGCGGGACACGCGACGCTGCTCGATCTGGGCTTCGCCCGCCGCCGCGATGAAGCGATCGACTACGACGCCGGGCATCTGCTCGGCACGCCGCACTACCTCGCGCCGGAGTTGATCTCATCGGTGTTGCAGGCCGACATCCGTAGCGACATCTACGCGTTGGGCGCGACGCTGTACGAGATGCTCGCGGGCCGCGTGCCGTTCGAGGGCGACTTGCCAACCGTCGCCACGAAGCAAAGGCAGGAAACGCCGCCACGGCTCAGAACGCTGGCGTCGCAAGTTCCCGAGCCGGTGGCCGAACTCATCCACAACATGTTGGCCAAAGAGCCACTGCGGCGACCGCAGACGGCCGGCAAACTGTGTGAGCGACTGGTGGATCTGGAGATTCGCTACTTGGCCGCTCGTTAGGATTGAGGGCCCAACGGGCTGCTGGTCAGCCCTTGCTGTGCGGCCAAT
Organism: uncultured Planctomycetales bacterium; assembly: GCA_938003525.1. Lineage (GTDB taxonomy): Bacteria > Planctomycetota > Planctomycetia > Pirellulales > JAEUIK01 > CALKYM01. The sequence continues at coordinate 1,945 of CALKYM010000080.1, forward strand.
GGGGCGCAGCACGTCTTGGCGTCATACGTTCCACGCTTCGCGGCGGTAGCTTTTGTCGAGCAGGTCGATGGGATGCACCACGGGCAGATCGAGCCCTTGTGCCCGGGCTTCGCGCGCGATCTGCAGCAGGCAGCCGGCGTTGGCCGTGACGACGGCGGCAGCGCCGGTCGCGCGGATGTTGGCCATCTTGCGCTGGGCGAGACGCCCGGCCATTTCTGTTTCGGTGAGGTTGTAGGTGCCCGCCGCGCCGCAGCAGACCTCGCTTTCGCCCAGTTCGCGTAGCTCGAGTCCCGGGATCTTGGACAACAGCCGCCGCGGCGCTTCGCGAACCTTTTGAGCGTGCGCCAGATGGCAGGCATCGTGATACGTGGCTACGAGCTCGATCGTCCCCGGCGGGTCGACCAATCCCAGCTCATCGAGAAACTCGCTCACGTCGCGAACTTTGTCGGCCAGGCCCGCGCGCTGCGGTTGTCCATCGCCGGGCCAGTGATGGCCATAGTCTTTGAGCATTGAGCCGCAGCCGGCGACGTTGACGATCACGGCATCGACATCATCGGCGTTAAATGCTGCCACGTTGGCGTCGGCCATTCCCAGTGCCGGCTCGCTGCTCCCGGCGTGGTAGTGAATCGCCCCACAGCACTGCTGCGCCCGTGGCACGAGCACATCGCAGCCGTTTTGTTGCAGTACGCGCGCGGTGGCCCAGTTCGTCGGGCGGAACATCACGTCGCCCACGCAACCCGTGAACAGCGCGACGCGCGCGCGGCGCGAGCCCATGGCCGGCAGGAAATCGGGCAGGCGCGGCTGTCGTTTGCTCGCTGGCGGCAACATGGCCACCAACTGCTGGAGCCGCGCGGGCAGCAACTTCAAGAGGCCGATTCTCTCGGCAGCGCGCAACAACCCCAGGCGCTGCGCGAGGCGGGCGGGCGCGAGTGCCGCACGAAGTCGGCCCGGATAGGGAAACGTGCCAAACAGCACGAGGCGATGGAACCAATCGTCGGTCTTGGCCTTGCCCGGCGCTGATTGCTCCATCGCCACGCGGAAGGGTTCGATCAGCTTGCCGTATTGCACGCCGGAGGGACACGCGGTCTCACAGGCGCGGCAATCGAGGCACAGTTCCAGGTGACGGCGAACTTCATCGCCCAGTTCGAGACGTCCGTCCGTGACCGCGCGCATCAGGTAGATGCGGCCCCGCGGGCTGTCGTTCTCATTGCCCAGTTCGAGATACGTCGGGCAGGCCGACGTGCAGAGTCCACAGTGTACGCAATCGAGGAACAGCTCGTAGTCGATTCCCTGCCCGGGATTTGCACGGCCGGGCGCAGCATTTTGTCCCGCTTCTGCGGCGGTGTGCGTCTCGGTAGGTAGAGGCGTTATTTCGTGCATCGGTAGTTTGGAACGCGGCTAATGTTCGTAAACGAAGCGTCCGCGATTGAGCAGGTTCTTGGGATCGAACTGTTGTTTGACGCGCGTCATCCACTTCCACGCCGTTGTCGGTTTTCCCCAGATGGCCGGCGGGGGCAGCTCGCGCGTAACGCGGCCGCCGAGGACGACCACGCTTCCCTGACCCATCGTGGCTTCGGGCACGAGGCCCAGGGGAAAGATCTGTTCGTAGCCCTGCGCGGGTGGCGTGGGTGAGAAGCGGCAGACGATGATGCCGCTGCCGGCATGCGCCTGCACCGAGCAGTCGGGATCGATGATTTGCAGTCGCTGGAGATAAGAAGTCGTGTAGCTGGGCGCGACGTTGGCTTTGACGACCAGCGGCGCGTCGGGATTCGCGGGGAAGTCCGTCAGCCGGCGCCACAGGGCTGGTGCCGCATCATCGACGATCGTCGACCAGGCCGCCGCGCCCAGCTCGTCCCAATGCCGGTTGAGCTCTTGCTCCATCCAGTCAACTTCGTCGACGGTTCCCTCCAGGCCCACGACGAGTCGACCGCAAGTGCCCTCGGCAGCGGACACCAGCGCCGGGTCGTCACTCCACGCGGGGCCGATCAGCCATTCAATCGCCACGGGCCTCGCCGCGCCGGACGCCAACGCTTCGAGTCGCTGACGCCCTTCGTTCCACCCATTGACCGGCGTGGCGAGCAGGCGCGACGCGCGCGGGACGGGCCGCACTTTGAGCGTGACTTGCGAGATGATGCCGAGAGTTCCCAGCGAGCCGGTGAGCAGTTTGCAGAAATCGTAGCCGGCGACGTTCTTCACGACGCGGCCCCCTCCCTTGAAGAGCACACCGCGGCCATCGACGGCGCTGATGCCGATCACGTAGTCGCGCATCGTCCCCTGACCGTAGCGGCGCGGACCGCTGGTGTTGGTGGCGATCACGCCGCCCAGCGTCGCGCGATCCGGGTCGGGGACGTCGACCGGCAGCCGCTGACCTTCGGCGGCCAGCGTCTCGGCAAGTCGCGTCATGGTCATTCCCGCCTCGACGGTGATCGTCATGTCCCGCGCGGGATAGTCGATCACGCGGTCGAGCCCGGAAAGCTGCAGAGCAATGCCCTCATCGGCGGCGGGCAGGCCGAAGTCGAGGCTCGTCCCGCCGCCAATCGGATAGACGGGTGTCTCTTCCGCGAAGGCGCGCTGCACGGCGACCACGAGCTCGCCTTGCTGGGCAGGCGCGATCGTGTCGCGTAGCGGGAGTCGGGCGGCGAGTTCCATCATAGGGCGGCCCGCCGCTGCGGCGAAGATTGCTCGATGCTGCAAGCGCCGGCGGTGGGCAACATCTTGTGGGGACTGAGCCGTCCGTCGGGGTTGAAGGCGATCCGCAAGCGATCCATGGCCGCCAAATCTTCGGCGGCAAACAAGCGGGGCATGAAGTCGAGCTTCTCGACGCCAATGCCGTGCTCGCCCGTCACGCTGCCGCCACAGGCGATACACTCGTCGAGGATCTCTTCGCTGGCCTCCAGCACGCGGCGGACCTGCGCTTGGTCGCGTTCGTCGAAGAGCAGTATCGGATGCAGATTGCCGTCGCCGGCGTGGAACACGTTCACGACGCGCACGTCGTGGCGGCTGCCAATCTCAGCGATGCGACGCAACATGTGCGGTAGCTTGGTGCGCGGCACAACGCCATCCTGCGTGCAATAGCTGGGGCTCAGTCGACCCACGGCGCCGAAGGCCTGCTTGCGTGCCTTCCACAGCTTTTGCCGCTCGGCGGCCGTTTCGGCCCGACGTACTTCGCGAGCGCCCGAGCGTTGACACAACTCGATGATCTCGTCGCGCTGCGCATCCAGGCCGGCTTCGAGGCCATCAACTTCGATGAGCAAGATGGCCTCGGCATCCAGCGGAAAGCCGAAGTGAAACGCCTCTTCGAGCGCCACGAGGATGCCCTGGTCCATCATTTCGAGCGCCGCAGGGACGATGCCCGCGGCGATCACTTCGCTGATGGCGTTGGTCGCGTCGTCGACCGAATCGAACACGGCCAGCAGCGTGCGGTAGCCCTGGGGATCGCGCGTCAGCCGGACCCAAAGTCGCGTGGCGATGGCCAGCGTGCCCTCGCTGCCGACCAGCACACCGGGCAGGTCCAGGCCGGGATAGTCTTCGGCGGGGCCGCCAAACTGCACGACCGACCCATCGGCCAGCACCGCCTCGACACCCAACACGTGATTCACCGTGACGCCGTACTTCAGCGTGTGTGGCCCGCCGGAGTTGGTGGCGAAATTGCCGCCGATCGTGCAGGCCCCCTGGCTCGAAGGATCGGGAGCGTAGTGATACCCGCTGCCCTTGAGCTTCTGCGTGAGATGGATGTTGACCACGCCCGGCTGCACGACCGCGTAACGATCGTGCAAGTGAATCTCCAGAATCTCCTTCATGCGCGTGAGCACGATCATCACGCCGCCGCCGACCGGCAAACAACCGCCCGCCAGACTCGTGCCGGCCCCCCGCGGCAGAAACGGGACATCGTGCTCGTTGCACAGCCGCACGATCTGGGCGACGTGTTCAGTGGTGCGCGGGAAGACCACCACGTCCGGCGAGTTCTTGTCGATCACGTAGCCGTCGCACTCGTAGACGACCAGCTCCGACTGCGCTGCCAGCACTCCGTCGTGGCCAACGACGCGCTGCAACTCGCGAACCAGTTCCGGGAATCGCTGGGCGATCATCGAGTGGCTTTCCGGCGGAGTTGCGTCCAGCGGGGCGGGAAGAAGGCGACACAAAGGGCTACAGCGGCGTTTTTCAACGCAGCTAGCAAGAGTCTCGATTATAGAGGGGCCCGGCCTGCGAACCAGGACATGGGACGTCGTGGCGCGATCGCCAATTCGGTAACACCCGCCCATTCGCTAGCGTGAATCGGGCTGTCGCGCGGATCAGCGCATCGCTAAACTCCGGCCCCTTCTCCTCCACTTGCGCCATCAACTCTTGCCCCGAAGTACCAGCGGCTCGCTTGCGGGCAATTGGCGTTTGGGGCGCCGCTTTATGTTGCAGGCTGCCTCAACAATCGGGCTCGTGCTCCGTCCGCGCCAGCGGCACGGTGCGATGTTGCGCATCGCCGTGGTGGCAACTCTCGTGCTGGCTGCCTGTGTTGCCCGCGGTGCTGAGCTCTTGCCCGAGGTCGTCGAAGTTGGCTCGGGCGACCTGTCGCTTGACTTCGATGCCTGGCTCGAAGCCGAGCAGGGCGGCGGCACCTACGTTCTTACCCAGGGCGCACCTTGTGTCGAATGCGAGCCTACCTGGGGCTACGCGCCGCAGCAGTGGACGTGGCACATCTTGCCTGTGGGTTTGCTCTATCGCTCGTATCTGGCGGGTCCGCTCGAACCGCGGTTTGCCGCCATCCTGTTCGACGAGCGCGATCAGGATACGTTGTGGGACGTCACGCTGGGTGCCCGCGCCGGCGTATTGCGCTACGGCACACCTGGCGACTACGGCGCGCAGGGGTGGCAGGTTGACGTCGAGGGTGCCTCGTTTCCGCGGCTGGACTTCGAGCAGGAACAGGAGCTGTTGACCACGGATTTCCGCTTCGGCATCCCGATCACCTACCGCGACGGACCTGCGGCCATCAAGCTGGCCTACTATCACCTCAGCTCGCATTTGGGCGACGAGCTCATCGAACGCGATCCGTCGCTGGTGCGCGTCAACTACAGTCGCGACGCATTCGTCTTCGGGTTGAGTTACGACGTCGTAAGCGACTTGCGACTCTATGGCGAGGTGGGCGTGGCGTTCTTTACCGCCGGCGGAGCGGAGCCCTGGGAGACGCAGTTCGGCATCGAGTGGGCGCCGCTCTGTCCCACAGGAGATCACGGCGCGCCGTTCCTCGCGCTCAACGGCCAACTGTGGGAGGACGTCAGCTTTAGTGGCACGTTCACGGCACAAGCCGGCTGGTCGTGGAGCGGCGACTCCGCGCGACGACTCTTTCGCCTCGGCGTGCACTACCAGAACGGCACCAGCAACCAGCGCCAGTTCTTCCTCACCCACGAGCATCAGTTCGGCATGGGCATTTGGTACGATTTCTAGCCGCGGCGCGACCGTAAGCGGCGCCAGCCATGTGACTCACTCCCTGTCACATCGTCGAAACGCTAGACTGCACGCATCGATCGGCAGATGGGCTTCGACGGATGCAGGGAGGAAGCATGCGCCGCGCGTGGCACGACCATCGTCTCTTCTGGCGCGAACTGCGCCGCGACTTTTCGGCCACCGGCGCCGTGCTGCCCAGCGGTCGACGCCTGTCTGCCGCGCTCGCGCGATACGTCGATGCAACGCGCCCCACTCTGCGTGTGCTCGAGGTCGGACCGGGCACGGGGGCCGTCACGCGGCGAATTGCTGCGCGGATGCACGCCGACGCCCGGCTCGATCTGGTGGAAGCCAACCCGGCGTTTGCGACGCGCTTGGATGAGCGCATCCGCACCGATCGCGCGTTTCGCAAGGTTGCACCGCGCGTCCGCGTATTGCCCGGCTATCTCGAAGAGCAGACGCTGGCGGGTGACTACGACGTAGTGATCTCTGGATTGCCATTGAACAACTTCTCACCGCAGCGCGTGGCAGAATTGCTCGACTGCCTGCGATCGCAATTGGCGCCAGGTGGGACGTTGTCGTTCTTTGAGTATTGCGCGATTCGATCGTTTCGCGGCGTGGTGGCCGAGCGCGAAACGCGCGCCCGTTTGCGCGGCATTGCGCAAACCTTACGCGAAGTCCTGCGAGAAGGACGCTTCGACCGGCGACTGGTGTGGGCCAACGTCCCGCCCGCCTGGGTCCATCACCTGCGGTTTAGGCCGTCGAACCCCATAACAGAGTTATCCGGCGCGCAGTAATTCCGAGTCGCGGCGCTC
>CALKYM010000081.1 GCA_938003525.1 uncultured Planctomycetales bacterium
TGCTTGCACAGTTCCGGGTGAACGGTGTAGGGAGCGTGCGGGCTCAATCCGGCGTGAATTTTTGATGATGCAGCCAGCAGCGAGAGATGTTCCCTGGCCAAGGTGACACGCTCGGACGCCGCTTCGTCGGACAGGCCAATCAGCTCAAAGAACAATGTCGAATGAATCGGTGAGGCGGTGAAGGCGTCCAGCGACCAGCCTGTTGTGGCGATCTCGCCAATGGCCGCGGTGCCCGATTGCAGGCATTCGCTGAGTCCCGCTTGCAGCGAATCTCGGCGGGCTGAAGCCTCGGCCGCGCGATGAGCAATGACCGCTCGGATCCAGTCGGGAAACGCCATGTCGGGCGTTCCCAGCGGTTTGCGGAGGTGGCTGAATTCGAGGTGCGTGTGTGCGTTGATCAGCCCCGGCAGGATGGCGACGTCGCCCAGATCGCGCGCCGGTGGACCTGCGGAACGCTTGCCGACGGAGACGATGCGTCCGCCGGCAAGCGTCACGATGCCGCCCGGTATCGGCTGGCCTACTCCTGGAAAGACGAACCGGGCTCGATACGCTTGCGAGCTGTCGTTCATGCGACGAGACCGCCTTGCCGCGGGCGCGAAGGCGCTGCGTCAAGTTCTAGCCGGGAGCCGAACGCCGCGCGGAGTGATCAATGGCATCCTGCAGCGACTCTTCGCGCGTCAGGGGATGCGGTTTGCCAGACAGCCACATCAGAATGGCCAGCGCGACCGCTGCGCCTAACGCGACGACCGGCCACTGATAGCTCACCCCGGCTTCAGTGCTGTGGGCGATCAACCAGTCCCACAGAGGATGGCCTTGGGTGCGCTCGGGCGTCAACCAGGCGGTGGCGAGTCCCAGGGCATTGTGCATGACGTGATAGACGATGCAGGGGAGAATGCTTCCCGTCTGCACGGCAATGTAGCCCAGCACGGCTCCCAGCGCAAAGGCCACGATGGACTGCTGAAAGATGGCGTGCGTCACGGCGAAGAAAAATGAGCAGAGCAGGATCGCCTGCCATTTGTGGCCCAGTCGCCTGAGCCCTGACAGCACAAAGCCCCGGAAGGCCAACTCCTCGCAGATGCCCGGTATGACCGCCAGGGTGATGAGCAGAGCGGCGATCTTGCCGATCGACATCTCTTCGCCGCCCAGCACGCTGAAGTGACTCAATTGCGCGACCACCTCTTCGCTGAGCGGATACAGCTCCATGACCAGACTGCGAAACGCGACCGTCACCGGATGCAAGGCGAAGGCCAGCACGACCATCGCCGGCAAGCTCCACAGCGCGCCACGCCCCAACAGCAACGTGTCCCGCGGGCTGCGGGTGAGCATGACGGTCATCAGCAGCGCCGGGGTGGCGATCACCACCAATTGCGTCGTGAGAGCCAGCACCATCACGTCGCGAAACGACGCCGGCTCGCTCAGCATGAGCCCCAAGAACACGCGGATCATGAGGATCACCACGCAACAGAACAACGCCTCCGCGACACTGGGCGTGTTCTGACGGTCGCGCAACAGGTGGCGGAACCAGAGAGCCAGGTCCAGGCGCTCGCTCTCGCGGAATAAAACGCTCTCGGTGTTGAACTGATCGACGGCCCAGCGAATCGCCAGCAGACAACAGCCCAGCGAAACGAAGACCACCGGCAGGATGAAGGGCAAGGCCTGCAGATAGGCACCTTCGATCAGCGTCCGCAGCAAAAGCACCATTCCAGTCAGGGGAATCAGACTGTTGCCCAGGGTGAGTTCCACCGACGGCGCCATGGGCAGCACGACCAGCGGCATCGTGATCAAGATCAGCGGGATGAGGTAATACTGGCCCTCCTTGCTACTGCGGGCCATCGCTGCCAGTGCGAGGCACAATGCGCCGAACAGTGCAGATACGGGGATCAACGCCAGCAGCAGCCAGACCGGCGTCAGGGCCGGTGGCGCCCCGAATCCGTCGATCTCTTGCAGCACCAGAAAGCCGGTGATCGAGACGCTCACCAGATTGAGCACTGCCGTGGCGGCGCTGAAGAGCATCACGGTGAGCAGCTTGCCCCACACAATGTCGAGCCGATTCGCGGGACTACATAAGAGCGTTTCCAGCGTGCCGCGCTCCTTCTCGCCCGCACAGAGATCGACAGCCGGATAAAACGCGCCGGTCAGTGCCCATAGCAGGATGAGCACTGGGAATATCTTGGACCAAATGGCGGCGTCACGGTGCGCCGCGTCCGCCACGTCGACCTCGGCCACGTCCACCGGATCGGCCGCGCTCTCGGGGACTCCGCTTTGCTCGAGGTTGGTGCGGCCGATGGCAGCCGTCCAATGGCGCAGGACGCGCGACACCCGCAGAAAGGCAATCTGCGACGTCTCGCGGGCCGAATTGTGAAACACCTGCGGTCCAGGAATCTTGGCCGCACTGTCTACCGCCTCCGGTCGTTCTCTTGCCGCGCCCGAGCGCAAGTCGGAGAGCATCTCCCGGTACTGCCGCATCTGCGCGGCGAAGTCATCGGGAAAGGCTACGACGACCTCGTACTCGCCCAACTGCACCCAAGCCCGCGCGCGTTCGGCCAAGGGCAACGAAGTCGGCGGTTCTTCCGGCGCGACAAACTCGATTTCGAGCAGCCGCGCGCGGGCCAGGTCGCCGTCGAAGAGGTATTCGGCGAAGCGCCCGTCGTCAAATAGCGGCGGCAGTTGCTCGTCGGCCTGCAGGTCGTCGGCGCCGAGCACCAATACCTGTGTGGGGTGCTCGCGCACGAATTGCGACGCCTGGAAAAAGCTCAGTCCCAAGAGTGGATACAAGAGCAGCGGCAGCACGGCGATCATGAACATCGTCCGCCGGTCGCGCAGTTGGTCGCGCACCTCGCGAACGAAGATCAGTCGTACGTGCTTCCAGTTCATCCGTTGGCATCCGTCGTTGCGGCGGCGCTACTAGCTTCCAATGTTGTGGCGAGGTCGGCGCTCTGGTCGTGCGCGGAGATCAGGCGGAAAAACAACTCTTCCAGGTCCCGCTCGCAGTGCTGTTCGCGAAGTTCGCGGAGTGTTCCCCGCGCGAGCACCCGGCCGCGATGCATGATGGCTAGCGAGTCGCAAAGCTTTTCGGCCTCGCGCATGATGTGCGTTGAGTAGATGATGCACTTGCCGTGATCGCGCAGTTGGGCCACGGTTTGCAGCAGCGCCCGGGCAACCAGCACGTCGAGTCCCACGGTGGCTTCGTCGAAGATCAACACCGGGGGATCGTGGACGAGGGCACGGGCGATCGAGACCTTCTGTCGCATGCCGGTGGACATCTTGGCGCCCAGCAGGTCGCGAATGTCGTTCATTTTGAGCAGGCCAAAGACGAACTCCATCCGCTCGCGGAGTGCGTCGTCTTCGAGTCCGTGCAGGCGGCCGAAGTAGGCCACCATTTCCCAGGCCGACATGCGGTCGTAGGTGCCGGTGTTGGCCGAGATGAATCCGATGCGCCGCCGGACTTCCGATGCCTGTGTCACGACGTCGAATCCGCCCACGGTGGCCGACCCGCCGCTGGGGCGAAGCATCGTGCTGAGAATGCGGAGCGTCGTCGTTTTACCGGCGCCATTGGGTCCCAAAAGTCCGAAGACCTGGCCCGGTTGGGCATCGAAACTTGCGCCATTGACCGCGACCAACTGCCCGCGCCTCAGATCGGCGTACGCCTTCGTCAGGTCGCGGACGTGGATCATCGGGCCGTTCCGTGCAGTCTGCGGCGCCGGCCAACGCAGATCGACGATTCAGCGCGGCACGCGAAGAGTCGCCACGGCCAGGGCACGCGATGCTATAGCGAGTCCGGCTGCCGCGGGGACGGAGAACTCTTGTAAGCTTATACCACAACGTAGCTTACTGCGGCCAGCGCCCTGCCGGGGTGCATCGCGGCCGTCAGAATCCATGGGACCGACAAAGGCATCAGCCGCTCAGTGTCGGTTCGCCGACCGGTTCTTCGTCGATCAACTCGTAGAAAACGTTGCGCTGCCGGGGGATGAACCCCAGTTCGCGAATCGCGTCGCGAATCTGTTCGAGCGTCAGGTAGTGTACCGTGCCGGCGGATGCAACTACGTTCTCCTCGATCATCAGGCTGCCCATGTCGTTGGCGCCGTAGAGCATGGCCAACTGACCGACCTTCAGACCCTGCGTGACCCAACTCGCCTGCACGTTGGGCACGTTGTCGAGATACAGCCGCGAGAGGGCTTGCGTCTTGAGATATTCGAACGCTCCGGCAGGTGAGACGTCGTCCATGTCCGTGTTGCCGGGCTGGAAGGTCCAGCAGATGTAGGCCGTGAGTCCGCCGGTTTCGTCTTGCAATTGCCGTAGCCGCTGGAGGTGCTCGATGCGCTCGGCCAACGTCTCTACGTGGCCGAACATCATGGTGGCCGTACTGCGACCGCCCAGTTCGTGCCACACGCGGTGGACGTTGAGCCAATCGTCGGTGAGTACCTTTCCGCGGGTGATCTCGCGACGAACGCGATCCACAAGGATCTCACCACCACCGCCCGGCAAGCTGCCTAAACCGGCTGCCTTCAGTCGCGCGAGCACTTCGCGGAGCGGGAGCTTGGAGACCTTGGTGAAGTGATGAATCTCCGGCGGACTGAAGGCGTGGATGTTCACCTGGGGGAAATGCTGCTTGATGTCGCCCAGCAGTTCTTCATACCACTCCAGTTTCAGATGCGGGTGCAATCCACCCTGCATGAGAATCTGGTCGCCGCCCAGCTCGACCGTCTCGCGCACCTTCTGCAGCAGCTCTTCGCGCGGCAACACGTAGCCTTCCGGATCCTTCGGCCCGCGATAGAACGCGCAGAAATCGCAGACGGCCGTGCAGACGTTCGAGTAGTTGATGTTGC